>NZ_JBEYZK010000011.1:0-305847 GCF_040646035.1 Streptomyces sp. NPDC046465 | reverse complement strand
GACGGTCTTCACGCTGAGGAAGAGCCGCTCCGCCACCTCGTGGTTGGTGAGCCCCCTGCCGACCACAAGGGCGACCTGCAGCTCGTGCTCGGCACGCCACCCGCCCCTTCCTCTTCGTGGGCCACTTCCGGTGTCACTGCCAGGGCAGTGACCCGCCCGGCACCAGGCGGCCCATCTTGCGGTACTCCCGCAGCGCGCCGGCCCGCACGTCCTCGCCCCTGACCGGGCCGCCGTGCCCCGCCGCCAGATACGCGGCGGTCACCGCGGCCGACCGGATGGCGCCGCCGGACAGCTCGAACTCCTTCGCGCACCGCCCGAGTTCGTCGTCCATGTCCGGCTCGCAGGGCGTGTCGGCCAGGCAGGTGCGCCACAGGGCGACGCGCTGCTCGGCGTCCGGGAACGGGAAGTCGACGACCAGGTCGAGGCGGCGGGTGAACGCGTCGTCGATGTTGGCCCGCAGGTTCGTGGTCAGCACCGCGATCCCGTCGAACGCCTCAAGGCGCTGCAGCAGGTACGCGCTCTCCAGGTTGGCGTACCGGTCGTGCGAGCTCTTGACCTCCGAGCGCTTGCCGAAGACGGCGTCGGCCTCGTCGAACAGCAGCACCGCGTCCGTGCGGTCCGCCTCGATGAAGATCCGCTCCAGGTTCTTCTCCGTCTCCCCGACGTACTTGTCGACGACGGCCGACAGGTCCACCACGTACAGGTCGAGGCCCAGCTCACCGGCGACCACCTCGGCCGACAGCGTCTTGCCGGTGCCGGAGTCCCCGGCGAACAGCGCGACGACCCCGCGCCCGCGCCCGCCGCCGGTCCGCAGCCGCCACTCGCCGAGCACCTTGTCGCGGTGCCGGGCGCGCAGGGCCAACTCGTGGAGCAGGCCGAGCGGCTCGTCCGGCAGCACGAGATCGCCGAAGCCGACCTCGGGCCGGATGCGCCGGGCGTGCTTGTCGAGCAGGGGAGCGGACTGCAGCCGGGCGTTGCGCTGGAGGTGCGCGGCGGTCGGCGGGGTGCCCTCGAAGGCGGCGAGGCCCGCGGCGCCCCGCGCGGCACGGCTGATCTGCGTGCCGCTGAGCCGGTACGGCGCGACGGCCTCGCCGAGGTCGAAGTCCGGCTCGTACGCGGGGACGTGCCGGGTGAGCTCGGTGTGCCAGGCCCCGGGCAGGTCGAGGCCGTCCTGCGGCGCGTCAAGCGCGAGCAGCCCGGCGTCCGGCGCCCAGCCGGGGTCGTACGGTTCGCTGCCGAAGAACACCACGGGCATGTCGCCGGTCGCCAGGGACCGCACCAGGGCGCCGGGTTCGGTCGGCAGCGGGCCCACGACGAGCGCGGCCTGCCGCAGCCGGGCCTCGCGCACGAGCGCGGTGGCGGTCGCGGTCGCGGCCGTGCCGTCCCCGGTCCTTGCCGGGGGCCGGTAGCGCAGAACGGGCAGCCCCGCCGCCCGGAGCGCGTCGACCACCGGCTCCGCCGCGGTGCCCTCCCTGCGCTCGCGCAGGTGGACGAGGAGCGGCTGCCCGGCGGAGAGGTCGGCGATGCGGGTGGCGAGCGGGTGGGCCGGTGCCGCGGCCTCGCCGGTGAGCAATTCGACGTCCTGGCCGACCAGTTCCGGGTCGAGGGCGTCGTCGCCGAGGAGCTGGGCGACCACCCGCTCCGGTACGCGCAGGGCACGTCCCGGCAGCGGCCGCTCCTCGTCCTCGATGACGATGAGGCCACCGGCGCGCAGGGGTGCCTGCGGGTGGAAACGGGTGCGGGCGAGCGGGTCGTGCGGGCCGGTGCCCGACAGGTCGAGGGCCAGCGCCACGGTGGCCCTGCGGCGCCCGACGTCGTCGTTGAGGTAGCCGTACAGCGGCTCGAAGCGCCGGTCGACGTCGGGGGCGAGGGCGGTGAGGAGGATGTGCCGGTCGAGCGGGCTGAGCCCGAACCGCTGTGCCAGCTGCGCCAGCGGATCGGCGGCGCCCCCACCGCCTTCGGTCTCCGTTCCCGTCTCCGTTCCTGTCTCCGTTCCCGTCTCCATGGGGTCCGGTGCGGAGGCAGGCTCCGCCGCGGGAGCGGTGGCGAGGCGGTGTGCGGTCTCGGGCGTGACGTACAGGCCGCGCAGCGGGTCTCCCGCCGTGGGGTCGTCCGCGCCGCGCCGTTCGACGAGACCGGCCACCCGGCCGCGCAGCGACTCCAGCCGCGCCAGCATCACTTCGGCGGCGCTCACCGGGTCTCCGCCCCGTTGGACCCCGTCCCGTTGGTCCCAGCCCCGTCGTCACGCTGCTTGCGCAGCATCCGGGGCCGTGCGTCGCCCGGCTCGCCGTCGAAGCCGCGGACGGCGACGACCGCGCCCTCGGTGACCGGCGGTGCCACGGTGTACGTCGGCGACACCGGGAACGGCACGGTGATCACCACGTCGAGGGACGGCTTCAGCTCACCGCCGAGCGCCGACCAGACGTCCGCGATGGACCGGGACTCGGTCGGCGGCACCGCGACGGTCAGCGGCAGGGTGGCCTGCAGCGCCGCGAGCGCGTCGGGCAGGTCCTCGGGCGGAAGGAGCTCGTGCGAGAGCAGGGTGCCGAGGGCGGCCGAGAGGAGCCGGTGCTCGTCCTCGGGGCGGTTGGTCCAGGCGGTGAGCAGGTAGGAGAGCCGGAACCAGCGCGGCGGCTGCCGCCTGCGCAGCACCGTGCCGTCCGGCCCCCGCTCGGCGTAGGCGCCGCGCTCGCGCCGGGCCACGTCCTCGCGGATGTCGTACAGGTACGAGTTGAGCGTGGGCGCGTTGCGCCGCGCCGCCCAGTCGCGGGTCGGCGCCTCGAAGACGACCTCGCCACTGCCCTCGGGGAGCGCCCCGCGCAGCAGCGCGCGCAGCGCCTCGTCCACTTCGTGGATCACGGCCGGGCCTCCCGCGTACGTGGTCCGGACCCGGGGGTCCGTGAAGGGAGGTGGTTCGGTCGCATCAGATGTATCCCTCCCGCAGCGCATACGCGACGGCATGCGCGCGGTTCTGCAGCTGCAGGCGCGTCATCAGCGCGTGCAGGACGTTCTTCACGGTGCGTTCGGAGTAGGCGAGCTTCTCCGAGATCTGCTTGGTGTCCAGACCCTCCGCGATCAGCCGTACGACGTCCACCTCGCGGGGCGCCATGCCCAGCGTGGGCAGGGCGCCGACGGCGGACGGCGGGCCGTCGAGCGACGAGAGCCGCAGGCGGCCCAGCTGGCTCATGAGCCGGTTGATGAGATCGGGCGGCAGTTCCCCTTCGCCGCGCGCCGCGCTGTGCACGGCACGCAGCAGCTTCTGCGGGGTCGCCTGGTGCCGCCAGAGGATGGCCCGTACGCCGTACTCGACGACTGAGAGCAGCTCCGGCTCGCGCAGTTCGCTCGCGATCAGCACGACGCGCTGTTCGGTGGCTCTGGTCAGGCGGCGCAGCTCGGCGCCCGCCGGGTCGTCGAGCCGGTCCACGAGCATGACGGCGACCCGGCCGGGCGTGGCCGGTGCCGCCGCCCGGTCGGTCTCGGGCGCCTGCGGGGCCTCCCCGGGCCGCTCCAGGAGCTCGACGGTCGGCTCGTGCCGGAGATGGCTGATCACTCCGGCCCGGCTGAGGGGGTCGGTGGCGTGTACGACCACCGATATGCGTGTATCGGACACTGAAGTTCCCTGTCTTCCCCCGAATAGCGACGGGCACAGGGTGTCCCCCCTCGATCAATAAACGATTGTCGCCGGATCAACGCGGTCGTTTACCGACGTGAGTGGGGCAAGAGCCGACACCGCGCCGGTCGGCGCGGCCTCCCGTACCGTCGCCAGGAGGAGATCGGCGAGAAGCGCCCTGGGGGCGACCCGACGCGAAGGAGCCTGTCGTGAGCGAGAAGGACGGTCTGCGGGCCTACCGCGGGAAGCGGCGCTTCGACAGGACGGCCGAACCGAGCGGCGACCGGGCGGCGCGGGCGGAGGGTGCCGCGCCGGACGGGGCCTCGCCGGACGGGGCCTCGCCGGACGGGGTCGCGCCGGACCGGGTCGTGTCGGACCGGCAGGACGACGAGCCCGTGTTCGTGGTGCAGATCCACGACGCGAGCACGATGCACTTCGACTTCCGCCTGGAGGTCGACGGTGTGCTCAAGTCCTGGTCGGTCCCCAAAGGGCCCTCCACCGACCCGCACGACAAGCGGCTCGCCATCCCCACCGAGGACCACCCCATGGAGTACCGGCACTTCGAGGGTGTGATCCCCGAGGGTGAGTACGGCGGCGGGACGGTCATCGTCTGGGACCGCGGCACCTACCGGCCGGCCAGCCACGACAAGCAGAAGCGGCCCGTGCCGTTCGCCCGGTCCCTGGAGAACGGCCACGCCACGTTCGAGCTGCACGGCGAGAAGCTGCGCGGACAGTACGCGCTCACCCGGTTCCACGGCCGCGAGGAGCAGGGCGGCGGATCCGCCAAACCGACCTGGCTGCTCGTACGGGCCGGATCGGCGCGCGGCAAGGGCGGCGGGACCCCCGACCCGCGGCGGGCCCGCTCCGCCCTCAGCGGCCGCACCCTGCGCCAGGTCGCCGAAGCCCCGGACGCGCCCACCCCGTGACCTTCTCCCCGTGACCTTCTCCCGTGACCACGTGAGGACCTTTGTCCCTCTGGTGAGTGAGGAAAGTCCCGGTATGTCGGTTCCGGTCTGCGGAACCACACCTCAGACGCCAGGAACCGGTTGAGGGAGAAGGCTGTGCCAGGAGACATGAGTGTGGGCAACCGCCCGGGGTCGGCGAGCGGGACGTTCTGGAAGACCAGAGCACTGCGCCTCGTCCCGCCCGGCGAACGCGGGCCCGCCGCCCTCGGAGGCGGCCCGCCGCCGGGCGCTTCGGGCACGGCGTACGGAGCGCCGTGCTGGCTGAGCCTGGTCTCGCGCGATCTCCGGGCCGCCGAGGAGTTCTACGGCCGGGTCCTCGGCTGGTGCCATGTGCCGCTGCTCGGCTCGGCGGGCCGCCCCCGGTCCCTGGCGCTCAAGGCCGGGGCGCCGGTGGGGACCGTCAGCGAGTCCGCCAGCGAACTCGGCGGCTACGCGAGCTGGATGCCGTACTTCCTCGTCCACGACGTGGATGTCGCCGTGGCCCGGCTCCGGGAGCGCGGCGCCACCGTCGCGGTCGGGCCGCTGACCACCGGCACCGGGCGGGTCGCCGTGGTGGCGGGGCCGGAGGACGCGGTGTTCGGCTTGCGCCAGAAGACCCCGGACCTGCGCTGGGCGGTCGGCCAGGGCCCGGTCGCCCGGCTCGACCTGCACACGCGGGACATCTTCGCGGCAGCCCTCTTCTACGGCGGCGTTCTCGGCTGGGCCGGGGACCCGGAGGTCAGCTGCGACGTGGAGTACGTCGACGAGCGGATCGCGGTGCGGGACGGCCGGCGCACGGTCGCCTCGCTCAGGAGCGGGGCGGCGCCGGGCTCCGAGGGGCGGCACCGCTGGCACACGGGCTTCCGGGTCGCCGACGTCGACGCGGTGGCCGCCGCGGCCGTGGCGTGGGGCGGGCGCGTGATCTCACCGCCGTCGGGGCGCAGTTCCCGGCGCCAGGCGGTGCTCGGGGACCGGGAAGGCATCCCCTTCACCGTGGTCACGGGTTGAACAGTGCAGGTCAAGCGTAGAGGGGATCGGACGATGTTTCGTCGGGCAGTCGGCGTGAACGAGGCCACTGAGCCGAACCGGAGGGTGCGGGGCGGCTTCGTCGGACCGCGGCGTGCGCAGGTCGTCGGACCGCAGCGCGTCGGGTTCCACGTGCCGCACCGGGGAGAGTTCATCGGCCCGCAGCGCGGCGAGGACGCCGTACTGCCGCGGATCGAGGAAGCGGACCAGGTCGCGCCGAAGGACGCCCGGGAGCTGTCGAAGCTCTTCTTCGAGCAGCTCAAGACGGTGGAGGAGGGATCGCCCGAGCACACGTACACGCGCGACACCCTCATCGAGATGAACCTCTCCCTGGTGCACTACGTGGCGGGCCGCTTCCGCAACCGCGGCAACGGCCAGCTGGAGGACATCGTCCAGGTGGGGACCGTCGGTCTGATCAAGGCGATCGACCGATTCGACATGGACCGAGGGTTCGAGTTCGTCTCGTTCGCCGTCCCCTGCATCCTCGGTGAGATCAAGCGGTACTTCCGGGACACCAGCTGGGCCGTGCACGTCCCGCGCAGGCTTCAGGAGCTCCGTACCGAACTGGCCAAGTCCCAGGAGCGGCTGTCGTCCGTGCTCGGCCGCGAACCGACGGTCAAGGAGCTCGCGGCCGACGTGGGCGTGACCGAGGAGCAGGTCCTCGAGGGCATCGTGGCCGCCAACGGTTACGCCGCCGGGTCCCTGGACGCCCCGCACGACCTCGGCGACGACGGCGACGTGAACAGGAGCGGCCGCTCGCTCGCCGAGGTGATGGGCGATCTGGACCCCGCGATCGAGGTCGTCGAACACCTCCACGCCCTGGCCCCGCTCCTGGCGGAGCTCGACGAACGGGAACGCCGCATCATCGAGCTGCGCTTCGGCCAGGAGATGACCCAGGCCGACATCGGCCACGTCCTGGGCATCTCGCAGATGCATGTGTCCCGCCTCCTCGCCCGGACCCTGGCACGGCTGCGCGCGGGGCTGCTCACGCGGGAGTAGAGCGGGGCGCCGGGGCCGGTGTGCCGGGACAGCCGCGGCTCAGTCCAGCACGCCGAGCCCGGTGTCGGGGCGGCAGTGCGGGCACGGGTCGACGTTCTCGGCGAGGGCGCGGCGGGCCGCGTCGCGGGCGACGCCGCGTACGCGCTTGCCCGCCATGTGGCAGCCCCCGACGTGCACGTACACCGGGGCCCGCCCGCCGAGGCCCTGTTCGATCACCCAGTCGGGGACCGGCGGCCTGGCCCGCTCGCCGCGGCGCCGCTCGGCCTCGCGCCGCTCCTCGTCCGCGATCCATCCGCGCGTGCGCTTCAGGTCGCCCACCTGGACGCGTTCCAGGAAGCGCAGCAGGTCGAGGCGGGTCGGCGGGCGTGATTCGTTCACATGTTCGAGTCTAGTGCCCGGTCGGCCAGGACGGGCGCCAGACCGGTCCGGGGAGCGGTGGCAGGCCCACGAAATGCTTGATGACCGCCCGGAGCCCACGGTGCGGATTCGTGCGGGGCAGCAGCAGGGAGAGCGGGTAGGCGAGCGTCGGGTTGACGATCGGGATGCGGCGCAGGTCGTGGCCGGCCGGCCAGAGGTACCGGTCGCGCGCGCCGACGAGCGTGGCCACGTCGGCGGAGTCCGCGAGCGCGTCGAGCAGCACCTCGTTGCCGAAGTTCGGGCCCGCCGCGTCGATGCGGAGGTCGAAGGCGGTGACGAGCTGGTCGTAGAACTCCGCCCATTCGCTGCGGGGCGCGATGCCCGGCACCCGGATCCGCAGCTTGCGCAGCCGGTCCGGGGTCAGGGTGCGGGCGGCGGCGAGCGGGTGCCGGGGGCCGACGAGAAGTTCAAGGGGGGAGTCGAAGGCGTGGATCATCCGCACGTCGGGCGGGAGCGCGGCGGGATCGGTGACGGTGCGGAACGAGGCGTCGACCTCGCCCGCCCGGACGGCGGCAGCCGCCACCTGCGGGTCGTCGACCCTGAGGGTCACCACGTCGAGGTCGGTTCCGGGGTGCGCGCGCCAGTAGTCGTGCAGGATGACGGCCTGGGCGCTGCGCAGGCCGAGAACGTCGATCCGCAGGGACCGTGAGCCCGGCCCGACCGCGGCAGCGGCGCGGTCGACGCCCGTGACGATGCTCTGCGCGTGCGGGAGGAAGGCCTGGCCGTCGAGGGTCAGCTCGACGCCCCGGGCGGTACGGGTGAAGAGGCGGACCGCCAGCTCGCGCTCCAGGGCGGAGATCCGCTTCGAGACGGCCTGCTGCGTCACGCCCAGCTCGTCGGCCGCGTGCCGCAACTGTCCTAGCTCGGCCGCCCGGACGAACGATCGCACTGCCTCGGTGTCCATCGCTCCAGCTTAAGTACGCACAACCAGCGGTTGTGGCTCGCCGTAGGGCGGTTGGTCAGTTGGTCCAGGCTCGGCAGGTTCTCATTCCCGGTGCCGGTGCTCTTGACGCGCCGCCGCGCCAGACGCCGGTGTTCCACTGTTCGCCGTCCGGGCACGTGCCGTCGATGCCCCACGACGACTGTCCGCCCACGGCCTCGGGGCCGCCGCGGTGGAAACCGGACGCTCCGGCCGGCACGGCCGAGCCGCGGTAGTGGGTCTGCCCGCCGTGCTGGTTCGCGCCGCCGCCCCCGTACATGTCGAGCATGTCGAGCTGCACGGACCCGCCGGAGAAAGCCTGGCTGTCGGCGGAGACGAACTCCTGGTCGCTCTTGGGGCAGGACACCGTGATCTCCACCGTCGCCCCGGGGGCGGCGGTGGAGGGGGACGCCGAGGCGTCGGCGCCCTCCCAGGCGTACGCCGCGGTGGATGGCGCGAGGGCCAGGGCGGCGGACGCGGTGAGGGTGCGGGCGATGCGGCGCATGTCGGGGTCTCCGGGGCCGTGCGGGTGGTCGACGCGCGGCGAGGCCCCTGTCGGGGGAGGAAAGGGGGCGCCCGCCGCGCTGCTGCCATCCGACACCGGCTGCCCGGCGGGTGCCCGCCGGGTGCGGCCGACCGGGTTCCGCGATCAGGCGGCCGGGCGCGCGGTCGTCGCGCGACACCCTGTCACCGAGCCCCGCCCCCCGAGCCCCGCCCCCTCCCGAGCCCCGCCCCCTGACCCCCGAGCCCCGCCCCGAGACCGCTTTCGCCCACAAACCCCGTGGCCTTCGACGCCCCGGAACGCGATACTCGACCGTGTGTTCTTGACGATCTCGACTACAGGCGATGCGCAGAACCCGGCCACTGACCTGGGCTTCTTGCTGCACAAGCATCCGGACCGCAGCTATCTCGGCAAGCTGTCCCACGGGACCGCGCATGTCCTCTACCCCGAGGCGACCGCTGAGCGCTGCACCGCCGCGCTGCTGCTTGAGGTCGACCCCATCGCGCTCGTGCGGCGCGCCAAGGGCAAGGGGCGCGGCGGCGCGCCCGACGCGGCGCTCGCGCAGTACGTCAACGACCGTCCGTACGCGGCCTCTTCGCTGCTCGCCGTCGCGCTGAGCTCGGTGTTCTCCAGCGCGATGCGCGGGGTGTGCAAGGCGCTCCCCGAGCGGGCCGCCCGGCCCCTGCCGCTCCGCGTCGAGGTGCCCGCCCTGCCCGCGCGTGGCGGCGCCGAGCTGGTACGGGCGCTCTTCGAGCCGCTCGGCTGGATGGTGACGGTGACGCCGGTCCCGCTGGACATGCGCTTCCCCGCGTGGGGCGACTCGCGGTACGTACAGCTCGTACTCGAAGTGCCCGACGGGAAGCTGACGTTGGGCGAGGCGCTGCGGCACCTGTACGTCCTGCTGCCCGTCCTCGACGACGCCAAGCACTACTGGGTCTCACCGGACGAGGTCGACAAGCTGCTGCGGGCCGGGGAGGGCTGGCTCGCGGGCCACCCGGAACAGCAGGTCATCACCAGCCGCTACCTCGCGCGGCGCCGCTCCCTGACCCGGGAGGCCACGGAGCGGCTCGAACTGGTGCGGCTCGCCGACGCGGACGACACGGACGTCGAGGAGATCGACAACGCCGTCGACGAGGAGTCCGACACCGAGGAGAAGCCGGTGCCGCTCGCCGTGCGGCGCCGCGAGGCGATCCTCGCCGCGCTGACCGCCGCCGGGTCCGGCCGCGTGCTCGATCTGGGCTGCGGCCAGGGCCAGTTGGTGCAGGCGCTCCTCGATGACGTGCGCTTCACGGAGATCGTCGGCGTCGACGTGTCCATGCGCGCGCTGACCGTCGCTTCGCGGCGGCTGCGCCTTGACCGCATGGGCGAGCGCACGGCGCAGCGCGTCAAGCTCCTGCAGGGCTCGCTCGCGTACACCGACAAGCGGCTCAAGGGGTACGACGCCGCGGTGCTCAGCGAAGTGATCGAACACCTCGACCCGGAGCGCCTGCCCGCCCTGGAGTACGCGGTGTTCGGCTCCGCGCGACCCCGCACCGTCCTCGTGACGACGCCGAACGTGGAGTACAACGTCCGCTGGGAAACGCTCCCCGCCGGACACGTCCGCCACGGGGACCACCGCTTCGAGTGGACGCGCGAGGAGTTCCGGGCGTGGGCCCACCGGGTGGCCGAACGGCACGGCTACGGAGTGGAGTTCGTGCCCGTCGGGGACGACGACCCCGAGGTGGGACCGCCCACGCAGATGGCGGCCTTCACCCGGAGCGAGAAGACGCGGACATCCGGCAGGACCGAGACGACCAGGAAGGAGGTGCGGGCCGCATGACGAACGACACCGGCGCCGCCCCGGCCGTGCGGCGCACCCTCCCCGTCACCGACCTCTCCCTGGTCGTCCTCGTCGGCGCCACCGGCTCCGGCAAATCCACCTTCGCGCACCGGCACTTCAAGCCCACCGAGGTCATATCCAGCGACTTCTGCCGCGGGCTCGTCGCCGACGACGAGAACGACCAGAGCGCGAGCCGCGACGCCTTCGACGTGCTGCACTACATCGCGGGCAAGCGCCTGGCCGCGGGCCGCCGCACCGTCGTCGACGCGACCAACGTGCAGGGCGAGAGCCGCAAGCAGTTGATCGAGCTGGCCAGGCAGTACGACGTGCTGCCCATCGCGATCGTGCTCGACGTGCCCGAGGAGGTCTGCGCCGCGCGCAACGCCACCCGCGAGGACCGGGCGGGCCTGCCGCGCCGCGTCATCCAGCGCCACCAGCGCGAACTGCGCCGCTCCCTGAAGCACCTGGAGCGCGAGGGCTTCCGCAAGGTGCACGTCCTGCGGGGCGTGGCGGAGGTCGAGGGCGCCACCGTCGTCACCGAGAAGCGCTACAACGACCTCTCCCACCTCACCGGCCCCTTCGACATCATCGGCGACATCCACGGCTGCGCCGCCGAGCTGGAGACCCTGCTCGGCAAGCTCGGCTACGTCGACGGCGCCCACCCGGAGGGCCGTACGGCCGTGTTCGTCGGCGACCTCGTCGACCGCGGCCCGGACACCCCTGGCGTGCTGCGCCGCGTGATGTCGATGGTCGCCGCGGGCACCGCGCTCTGCGTGCCCGGCAACCACGAGAACAAGCTCGGCCGGTATCTGAAGGGCCGGGGCGTCCAGCACACGCACGGCCTCGCCGAGACCGTCGAGCAGCTGGCGGGGGAGAGCGAGGAATTCCGCGCGCAGGTGCGGGAGTTCGTCGACGGCCTTGTCTCGCACTACGTCCTTGACGAGGGCAGGCTCGTCGTCTGCCACGCCGGTCTGCCCGAGAAGTACCACGGGCGCACGTCCGGGCGGGTCCGCTCGCACGCGCTGTACGGGGACACGACCGGCGAGACCGACGAGTTCGGCCTGCCGGTGCGCTACCCGTGGGCGGAGGACTACCGGGGCCGGGCCGCGGTCGTCTACGGCCACACCCCGGTGCCCACCGCCACCTGGCTGAACAACACCATCTGCCTGGACACCGGCGCCGTCTTCGGCGGCAGTCTGACCGCGCTGCGCTGGCCGGAGCGCGAGCTCGTCGACGTACCGGCGGAGCGCGTCTGGTACGAGCCGTCCAAGCCGCTGCGCACCGAGGCGCCGGGCGGCCACGACGGACGCCCGCTCGACCTGACCGACGTGCACGGCCGCCGCACGGTGGAGACGCGGCACGCGGGCCGCGTCGCCGTGCGCGAGGAGAACGCGGCCGCGGCCCTGGAGGTCATGAGCCGCTTCGCCGTCGACCCGCGGCTGCTGCCCTACCTGCCGCCCACGATGGCGCCGACGGCCACGTCGCAGCGGGACGGCTATCTGGAGCACCCGGCCGAGGCGTTCGCCGCCTACGCCGAGGACGGTGTGGCCCGCGTGGTGTGCGAGGAGAAGCACATGGGCTCGCGCGCGGTGGCCCTGGTCTGCCGCGACGCGGACGTGGCCCGCGACCGCTTCGGGGTCGAAGGGGGCCCGACCGGTTCCCTCTGCACCCGCACGGGCCGTCCCTTCTTCAGCGATCCGGCCGCCACCGAGGAGCTGCTCGGGCGGCTGCGCGGCGCCATCACCGAGGCAGGCCTGTGGGACGATCTCGGGACGGACTGGCTGCTGCTCGACGCGGAGCTGATGCCGTGGTCACTGAAGGCGACCGGGCTGCTCCGTACGCAGTACGCGGCCGTGGGCGCCGCGGCCGGGGCCGCGTTCCCCGGCGCGATCGCCGCTCTGGAGGGTGCGGCGGCGCGCGGCGTCGACGTCGGTGACCTGCTGGCCAGGCAGCGCGGGCGGGCCGAGGACGCCGCCGCGTTCACCGACGCCTACCGCCGCTACTGCTGGCCGACCGAGGGCCTTGAGGGCGTGCGGATCGCGCCGTTCCAGATCCTGGCGGTCCAGGGCCGCAGCCTCGCCGGGCTCCCGCACGACGAACAACTGGCCCTGATCGACCGCATGGTGGAGCACGACAGCAGCCAGGGCTCCGACCTGCTGCAGACCACCCGCAGGCTTTACGTCGACACCGGTGACGAGGCCTCCGTGCGGGCGGGCATCGACTGGTGGCTCGAGATGACGAGCCGCGGCGGCGAGGGCATGGTCGTCAAGCCGGTGGCGGCGCTGGTCAGGAACGCGCAGGGCAGGCTCGTCCAGCCCGGCGTCAAGTGCCGCGGCCGCGAGTACCTGCGGATCGTCTACGGCCCGGAGTACACGCGCCCGGAGAACCTGCGGACGCTGCGCGGCCGCTCCCTCGGCCACAAGCGCTCGCTCGCCGTCCGGGAGTACGCGCTCGGCCTGGAGGCCCTCGACCGGCTCGCGGAGGGCGAGCCGCTGTGGCGCGTGCACGAGGCGGTGTTCGGGGTCCTCGCCCTGGAGTCGGAGCCGGTGGACCCGCGGCTCTGAGTACGGCGGCTCCGATTGCGGCGGCTCCGAGTGCGGCGGCTTTGGCCGCAAAGACGGGCGTCGGCCGTCCGGCCGGGGAAAGATGGGTCCCATGGGATTCCATGTCGACTCCGAAGCCGGGCGGCTGCGCCGCGTCATACTGCACCGCCCGGATCTGGAGCTCAAGCGGCTGACTCCGAGCAACAAGAACGCGCTCCTCTTCGACGACGTCCTGTGGGTGCGCCGGGCCCGCCAGGAGCACGACGGGTTCGCGGACGTGCTGCGCGACCGGGGCGTGGCGGTCCACCTCTTCGGCGACCTGCTGACCGAGACCCTGGACGTGCCCGCCGCCCGCCTCCTCGTCCTGGACCGGGTCTTCGACGAGAAGGAGTACGGCCCGCTGGCCACCGACCACCTGCGGGCCGCGTTCGAGACGATGCCGTCCGTGGAGCTCGCCGAGGCGCTGGTGGGCGGCATGACCAAGCGGGAGTTCCTGGCGGCGCACCCGGAGCCGACCTCGGTGCGCTTCCACTGCATGGACCTGGACGACTTCCTGATCGGCCCGCTGCCCAACCACCTCTTCACCCGCGACACCTCCGCCTGGATCTACGACGGCGTCTCCATCAACGCGATGCGCTGGCCGGCCCGGCAGCGCGAGACCGTGCACTTCGAGGCGATCTACCAGCACCATCCGCTCTTCCGCGACGAGTACTTCAACGTCTGGTCGCAGGGCCAGGCGGACTACCCCTCGACCATTGAGGGCGGCGACGTCCTGGTGATCGGCAAGGGCGCGGTGCTCATCGGCATGAGCGAGCGCACCACTCCGCAGGCCGTCGAGATGCTCGCGCACAAGCTGTTCGCGGCGGGCTCGGCGCAGACGATCGTCGCCCTCGACATGCCGAAGCGGCGCGCCTTCATGCACCTCGACACGGTCATGACGATGGTCGACGGCGACACCTTCACGCAGTACGCGGGCCTCGGCATGCTCCGCTCGTACACCATCGAACCGGGCGTCGGCGACCGGGAGTTGAAGGTCACCGACCATCCGCCCGAGAACATGCACCGGGCCATCGCCGCCGCGCTCGGCCTCGACGCGATCCGCGTGCTCACCGCCACGCAGGACGTGCACGCGGCCGAGCGCGAGCAGTGGGACGACGGCTGCAACGTGCTCGCCGTGGAGCCCGGTGTCGTCGTCGCGTACGAGAGGAACTCCACGACCAACACCTTTCTGCGCAAGCAGGGCATCGAGGTGATCGAGATCCTGGGGAGCGAGCTGGGGCGGGGCCGGGGCGGGCCGCGGTGCATGAGCTGCCCGGTGGAGCGCGACGCGGTGCCCGGGGCGTGAGAGACAGCGGTAGCGACTGTATATAAATGTGGAAGGTCGTATATAGTTTCAAGGTCACCGTATCCCGACCCCTGTTTCCGCATCCCTGGAGCGCCTCATGGCCACAGATCTCACCGGCCGCCACTTCCTCAAGGAGCTGGACTTCACCGCCGACGAGTTCCGCGCTCTTGTCGACCTGGCCGCAGAGCTGAAGGCGGCCAAGAAGGCCGGGGCGGAGACACGGCGGCTGCACGGCAGGAACATCGCGCTGATCTTCGAGAAGAGCTCGACGAGGACCCGCTGCGCCTTCGAGGTGGCCGCCGCCGACCAGGGGGCCTCGACAACCTACATCGACCCGTCCGGCTCGCACATCGGCAAGAAGGAGTCCTCCAAGGACACCGCCCGGGTGCTCGGCCGGATGTTCGACGCCATCGAGTTCCGCGGGGACGCGCAGGACACGGTCGAGACGCTCGCCGCCCACGCGGGGGTGCCCGTCTACAACGGCCTGACCAATGACTGGCACCCGACCCAGATGCTCGCCGACGTGCTCACGATGACCGAGCACACCACCAAGCCCCTGAACCGGACCGCCTTCGCCTACCTCGGCGACGCCCGCTTCAACATGGGCAACTCCTACCTGGTCACCGGCGCCCTGCTCGGCATGGACGTCCGCATCGTCGCGCCCAGGGCCTACTGGCCCGCCGAGGCGGTCGTGGCCCGCGCCCGCGCGCTCGCCGAGGCCAGTGGCGCCCGGCTCACGCTCACCGAGGACGTCGCCGAGGGCGTCCTGGGCGCCGATTTCGTCGGTACCGACGTCTGGGTGTCGATGGGGGAGGCGCCGGAGGTCTGGGCCGAGCGCATAGCCGCCCTCGCGCCGTACGCGGTGACGATGGACGTCCTGCGCGCCACCGGCAACCCGGACGTGAAATTCCTGCACTGCCTGCCCGCCTTCCACGACCTGGGCACCCAGGTCGCGCGAGAGCTCCACGCGACGTACGGCCTGTCGTCCCTGGAAGTCACCGACGAGGTCTTCGAGTCGGCCCACTCCGTGGTCTTCGACGAGGCCGAGAACCGACTGCACACGATCAAGGCGGTCCTGGTCGCGACCCTGGCCTGACCTGCCCCAGAAACGAGAACCACCCCATGAGCCCCACGCGTACCACCGGGCTTCGCATCAAGTCCCCCGAGCGGCTCGTCGCCGAATCGGGGGCGGACCTCGAAGGCCACGGCCTGAAGCGCACCATGGGGCTCTTCCAGCTCGTGTGCTTCGGCGTCGGCGCCATCGTCGGCACCGGCATCTTCGTCGGCCTCTCCGACTCCGTCGCCGAGGCCGGTCCCGCCGTCGCCGTCTCCTACGTCCTCGCGGCCGTGACCTGCATCTTCACCGCCTTCTCGTTCGCCGAGCTGGGCGGCGCGATCCCCGTCTCGGGCAGCTCGTACTCCTTCGCGTACGCCTCACTGGGCGAGCGGACCGCGTTCCTCGTGGGCTGGTGCCTGCTCCTGGAGTACGGCGTCTCCGTCTCCGCGGTCGCCGTCGGCTGGAGCCAGTACCTGAACGAACTGCTCCACAGCCTCACCGGCTGGGAGCTGCCCGCCGCACTGTCCGCGGGACCGGGCGAGGGCGGCGCGGTGAACCTGCCCGCGGTGGTGGTCATCCTGCTCGCCGCCGTCCTCCTGGTGCGCGGCATCCGGGAGAGCGCCGGGGCCACGGCGGCCATGGCGGTGCTGAAGATCGCCATCCTGCTGCTCTTCCTCGCCGTCGCGTTCACCGCGTTCGAGGACGGCAACCTCACGCCCTTCGCGGGCGCGGGTGTCTCCGGCATCACCGCGGGCGCCTCGCTCGCCTTCTTCTCGTTCATCGGCTTCGACGCGGTCACCACGGCGGGCGAGGAGGTGCGCGACCCGCGGCGGAACATCCCTCTCGCGATCCTGATCTGCATCGGCGTCGTCACGCTGCTCTACGTCGCCGTGGCGCTCGCCGCCATCGGCGCGCTCGGCCCGGACTCCGTCGCCGACAAACCCGCCGCGCTCTCGCTCGTCGTCAACCAGGTCACCGACTCGACCGTCGGCGGCGGCATCATCGCCTTCGGCGCGGTCGTGGCCATCGCGTCCGTCGTGCTCGCCGTGATGTACGGCCAGACCCGCATCCTGATGTCGATGTCCCGCGACGGCCTCATGCCCCGCGTCTTCGAACGCGTCTCGCCGCGCACCTCGACCCCGGTCGCCAACACCTGGATCGTCGCGGCGGTCGTCGCCGTGCCCGCCGCCTTCTCGTCGCTCGACGTCGTCGTGGGCCTGACCACCATCGGCACCCTGGCGATCATGGTCGTGGTCAATGTCGCGGTGATCGCGCTGCGCCGCTCCGCCCCCGGACTGCGGCGCACCTTCCGGGTGCCGCTCTACCCGGTGAGCCCGGTCCTCGGCGTGGGCTTCTGCCTGTATCTGATCTGGGGCACGGGCTGGACGACGTGGCTGCAGTTCGCCGTGTTCCTCGTGGTGGGCGCCGTCGTCTACGCGCTCTACGGCCGCGGCCACTCGCGGCTCGGCCGGGGCGAGGCCCCGGTCAGTGCCGGTGCGGGGGCCTCGCGGGAAGCGTGAACCAGACCGCCTTGCCGGACGCGGTGGGGCGGTGGCCGCAGGACGAGCTGAGGGTGCGGATCAGGAGCAGGCCGCGCCCGTGCTCCTGCCAGGGGTCCGGGACGCAGGACGCGTCCGGGTCGGTGAGGTCGCCGGGCGGCAGCGGGTTGGAGTCGTGCACCTCGACCTGGCAGCCGGTCGGCAGCAGTTCGATCACCAGCTCTATGGGGTCCTGCCCGCCGGTGTGCTCGACGGCGTTGGCCACCAGCTCGGCGGTGAGCAGCTCGGCGGTGTCGGTGTCGGCGGACGACTCGATGTCGGTGAGCGCCGTACGGACCAGTGCGCGCGCCACAGGCACGGCTGCCGTGGTGTGCGGCAGCGCGATGCGCCACGAGGTGGGCGGGGAGGCTTCGTGCAAGGCGGGTCCGTTCAGGGCAGCAGGAGGGCGGTCCTGCTTTCAACCGTACGAATCTTAAGCGCTATGTCGACAGGGTCCACGGTCGGGCATCACCGGGACGTCCGTCCCGGCTTCCCTGCCGCTTCTTACGGCCCTGTCGCGGCGTGTTATCGCGTACTCCTGACGACAGTCACAGAACAGTGATAACTTCGAGAGGTAGCCCACTCTCCAGCGCACTCCAGCCCCCAGGCCGAGGAGGCCGCACCTGATGAGTCCCTTCACCGGCTCCGCGACCCGCACCCCCGACTGGCGGCATCTGCGCCTCACCGTCGACGACGGCGTCGCCACGGTCACCCTCGCCCGCCCCGACAAGCTCAACGCGCTCACCTTCGGCGCCTACGCCGACCTGCGCGACCTGCTCGCCGAGCTCTCCCGCGACAAGTCCGTACGCGCCCTCGTGCTCGGCGGCGAGGGGCGCGGCTTCTGCTCGGGCGGCGACGTGGACGAGATCATCGGCGCCACGCTCGCCATGGACACCGCCCAGCTCCTCGACTTCAACCGCATGACCGGACAGGTCGTACGGGCCGTCCGTGAATGCCCCTTCCCGGTCGTCGCCGCCGTGCACGGGGTCGCCGCGGGAGCCGGAGCGGTGCTCGCCCTCGCCTCGGACTTCCGCGTCGCGGACCCGTCCGCCCGGTTCTCCTTCCTCTTCACCCGGGTGGGCCTCTCCGGCGGCGACATGGGCGCCGCCTACCTCCTGCCGCGCGTCGTCGGACTCGGCCACGCCACCCGGCTGCTCATGCTGGGCGAACCGGTGCGCGCCCCCGAGGCCGAACGAATCGGCCTGATCAGCGAGTTGACGGAGGAGGGCAAGGCGGCCGAGGCCGCGCAGTCACTGGCCCGCCGCCTCGCCGAAGGACCCGCCCTCGCCTATGCCCAGACCAAGGCGCTGCTCACCGCCGAGCTCGACATGCCGCTCGCCGCCTCCGTCGAACTGGACGCGTCGACCCAGGCGCTGCTCATGAACGGCGAGGACTACGCCGAGTTCCACGCGGCCTTCACGGAGAAGCGCCCGCCGAAGTGGCAGGGGCGCTGACCATGGCGACGACCCCGCCCACGACCCCTTCCACCACCCCGCCCCCGGCACCGAACGCGGCGCACCGCATCGCCGTCATCGGCGGCGGCCCCGGCGGGCTCTATGCCGCGGCCCTGCTCAAGCGCCTCGACCCCGCCCGCGAGATCACCGTCTGGGAGCGCAACGCCCCCGACGACACCTTCGGCTTCGGCGTCGTCCTCTCCGACGAGACCCTCGGCGGCATCGAGCACGCCGACCCCGCCGTCTACGCCGCGCTACAGGCCGAGTTCGTGCGCTGGGACGACATCGACATCGTGCACGGCGACCGGCGGTACACCTCCGGCGGCCACGGCTTCGCGGCGCTGGGGCGGCGCAGGCTCCTGGAGATCCTGCACGCACGCTGCCGCGACCTCGGCGTCGAGCTGCGCTTTCGCACCGAGGCGCCGCCCGCCGCCGAGCTCTCCTCGGCGTATGACCTGGTCGTCGCGGCGGACGGCGTGCACAGCCTCACCCGCGACGCGCACGCCGACGTCTTCGGGCCGAGCCTCACCACCCACCGCTGCCGCTACATCTGGCTCGCCGCCGACTTCGCCTTCGACGCGTTCCGCTTCGAGATCGCCGAGACCGAGCACGGCGTGATGCAGCTGCACGGCTACCCCTTCTCCGCGTCCGGTACCGGCGCGTCCACCGTCATCGTCGAGATGCGCGAGGAGGTCTGGGAGGCCGCGGGCTTCGCCGGGCTCGACGAGCGGGAGTCCACCGAACGCTGCGCCAAGATCTTCACGGACGCGCTCGGCGGCCGCCCCCTGCGCGGCAACAAGTCCTCCTGGATCAACTTCCGCACCGTCGTCAACACCCGCTGGTCGCACGGCAACACGGTCCTGCTCGGCGACGCGGCCCACACCGCGCACTTCTCCATCGGCTCCGGCACCAAGCTCGCCGTCGAGGACGCCCTCGCGCTCGCCGCCTGCCTGACGGAACAGCCCGACGTCCCGGCCGCGCTCCGGGCGTACGAGGCGGAGCGCCGCCCCGTCGTCGCCTCCACGCAGCGCGCGGCCCGCGCCAGCCTGGAGTGGTTCGAGCGGCTGCCCGACCACCTCGGGCAGCCGCCGCGCCAGTTCGCGTTCAACCTGCTCACCCGCAGCCGCCGCGTCACGCACGACAACCTCCGGCTGCGCGACGACCGCTTCACCCGCTCCGTCGAGCGCGAATTCGGCTGCCCGGACGGTACGCCGCCCATGTTCACGCCCTTCCGGCTGCGCGAACTGACCCTGCGCAACCGCGTCGTCGTCTCCCCGATGGACATGTACTCCGCCGTGGACGGCGTCCCCGGCGACTTCCACCTGGTGCACCTGGGCGCGCGGGCCCTCGGCGGCGCGGGCCTGGTCATGACCGAGATGGTGTGCGTCAGCGAGCGTGGCCGCATCACGCCGGGCTGCGCCGGTCTCTACACCGACGAGCAGGCCGAGGCCTGGCGCCGCGTCACGGACTTCGCGCACGCGCAGGCGCCCGGCACGGCCATCGGTCTGCAGCTCGGCCACTCGGGCCGCAAGGGCTCCACGAAGCTGATGTGGGAGGGCATCGACGACCCGCTGCCCGACGCCAACTGGCCCCTTGAGGCCGCCTCCCCGCTCCCGTACAAGCCGGGCAGCCAGACCCCGCACGAGCTCTCCCGGGCCGGACTGACCGCGATCCGCGAGCAGTTCGTGGCGGCGGCCCGCCGCGCCGAGCGGGCCGGTTTCGACCTCCTCGAACTGCACTGCGCCCACGGCTATCTGCTCTCCGGCTTTCTCTCCCCGCTCACCAACCACCGCACGGACGCGTACGGCGGCCCGCTGTCCGCCCGGCTCCGCTTCCCCCTCGAAGTCTTCGACGCGGTGCGCGACGTGTGGCCGCGGGCCAAGCCCATGACGGTCCGCATCTCCGCCACCGACTGGGCCGACGGCGGCAATACGGCCGAGGACGCCGTCGAGATCGCCCGTGCCTTCGCCGCGCACGGCGCCGACGCGATCGACGTCTCGACGGGCCAGGTGGTCTCGGACGAACGCCCCGACTACGGCCGCTCCTACCAGACGCCGTACGCCGACCGCATCCGCAACCGGACCGGCATCCCCGTGATCACGGTCGGCGCCGTCTCCTCCTGGGACGACGTCAACTCCCTGCTCCTCGCGGGCCGCGCGGACCTCTGCGCCCTGGCCCGCCCGCACCTCTACGACCCGCACTGGACCCTGCACGCCGCGGCCGAACAGGGCTACTCGGGTCCGGGCGCGACCTGGCCCGTCCAGTACCGCGCGGGCAGCCGGAGGCCCCAGACCGGTCGCACGGACGCCCCCAAGCAGCGGCTCACGCTGGGCGACCGAGCGGGCTGAGCGGGCTGAGCGCGCTGATCGTGACCCGGGCCACCGTGCCCTCGCCCCGCAGCGTCAGCGCCCCCGGACCATCCCGGCGCACGCAGTCGAGACGGCCCAGCGCGATCGCCCGGCCGTCAGGGCCGCCGACGGTGACACCTTCGGTGACGGCCATGACGAGCAGGGTCTCGCCCGCGGCGCACGCGGCCTCCGTCGCCCGTTCGGCGGTGACCGGGACGATCCGGACCTCGGCCGTCGCCCGGCCCCTGCGGGTCATCACGTTCATGTTGCGGACCGCGCCCGCCGTCAGTCGGCAGTCCGTCTCCGCGTCGCCGGGGAAGGTGAAAGGGCTCAGGGAACCGACCGGGTGCGAGGCCCCGTCCACGGTCAGCACCATGCCGTCGCCCTCGACCGGGGTGATCACGCGGTCGAGCCCGGGGAAGACGGAGAAGGCGCCGTCCCCGGCCACGTCCGCGACGCTCAACCGCCAGTCGTCACCGTCCGCGACCTCCCTGGTCGTACCGCCGCCGTTCTTCCACGGCACGCTGCGGTACGCGCTCCAGCGCAGCACGTCCGTGTCCCTCATGCGGGGCCCACGAACCGCGCCCCGGCCTCCCGCAGCCGCTCGTCCAGGGCCGCGAACACCGCCGCCGAGCGGGCGCCGGGCCACTCCTCGGGCAGCAGGGCGGCGGGCAGACCCGGGTCGGCGTAGGGGAGTTGCCGCCAGGAGTCCAGGGCGAGGAGGTAGTCGCGGTAGGCCTCCTCGGCCGGTGGCGCGTCCTCGCGGGACTCCCAGGAGCGCAGCACCGGCTCGTGCCGGTCGAGGAACGCCTCGTGCTGCTTGGCCAGGGCCGCCAGGTCCCACCATCGTGCGACCGCCTCGGCCGTCGCCGCGAAGCCCAGGTGCTCGCCGCGGAACAGGTCGACGTACGGGGCGAGTTGGAGCCGGTCCAGGGTGTGCCGTGTCTCCTCGTAGAGATGGGCGGGGGCGATCCAGACGCCGGGGGCCGCCGTGCCGAAGCCGAGGCCCGCGAGGCGGGAGCGCAGCACGTGCCGCTTGTTGCGTTCCGCCTCGGGGACGGAGAACACGGCGAGGACCCAGCCGCCCTCCTGTCGCGCGGCCTCCGTGCCGTAGATGCGGCGGTCGCCGTCCTCCAGGAGCTGGCGGGCGTCGGGCGAGAGTGCGTACCCCGCGGCGCCCGCCTCGGTGCGCGCGGGCACGAGGAGGCCGCGCCGCTTCAGACGGGACACCGAGGAGCGCACCGACGGCGCGTCCACGCCCGCCGGTGCGAGGAGGCGCACCAGTTCGGCCACCGGGACCGGGCCGGCCGCGGCCCGCCCGTAGGCGCCGTAGAAGGTGACGATCAGGGACCGTGGAGTGTGCTGCTCGGACACGTGATCACTCTACGGGCGTCCGGGCCCCGCCGCCCGCAGCCGGAACCGCTGCAACTTGCCCGTGGCCGTCCGCGGGAGCGCGTCCAGGAAGACGATCTCGCGCGGGCACTTGTACGGCACGAGTTCCGCCCTGACGAATGCGCGCAGCCGGTCCGCGTCCGGCGTCGAGCCCGCGCGCGGGACCACATACGCCACCGCCACCTGCCCGCGCAGTTCGTCGGGGCGCCCCACGACCGCTGTCTCCGCGACGTCGGGATGGCGCAGGAGGGCCTCCTCCACCTCCGGGCCCGCGATGTTGTACCCGGCCGAAATGATCATGTCGTCCGCGCGCGCGACGTAGTGGAAGTAGCCGTCGGCGTCGCGGATGTAGGTGTCGCCGGTGATGTTCCAGCCGTGCCGCACGTACTGCGCCTGGCGGTCGTCGGCGAGGTAGCGGCAGCCCACCGGGCCGCGCACGGCGAGCAGACCGGGCTCGCCGTCCGGCACCGGCGTGCCCGCGTCGTCGACCACGCGCGCGTGCCACCCCGGTACGGCCCGTCCCGTCGTGCCGGGTCTGATCGCGTCGTCGGCGGCGGAGATGAAGATGTGCAGCAGTTCGGTCGCGCCGATGCCGTTGATGACGCGGTGCCCGGTGCGTTGGTGCCAGGCCTGCCAGGTGGCCGCGGGGAGGTTCTCACCGGCCGAGACGCAGCGGCGCAGGGAGGACACGTCGTGCCCGTCGAGCTGGTCGAGCATCGTGCGGTACGCGGTCGGCGCGGTGAAGAGCACCGTGATCCCGTGCCGGCCGATCGCGGGCAACAGCTGCTTGGGCGCGGCCTGTTCGAGCAGGACGGACGAGGCGCCGAAGCGCAGCGGGAAGATGACGAGGCCGCCGAGCCCGAAGGTGAAGCCGAGCGGCGGGCTGCCCGCGAAGACGTCGTCGGGGACCGGCTTCAGGATGTGCCGGGCGAAGGTGTCGGCGATGGCGAGCACGTCGCGGTGGAAGTGCATGCACCCCTTGGGGCGGCCGGTCGTGCCGGAGGTGAACGCGATGAGCGCGACGTCGTCGGCCGCCGTGTCCACCGCCTCGTACCGCTCGGGCCGCCCGGCGGCGCGCGCGAGGAGGTCGTCGGGCCCCTCGCCCCCGTACGTGGTGACGCTCAGGCCCGGCACCCCGGCCTTGATCAGGTCGTCCACCGACCGGACGTCGCACAGCGCGTGCCGCACCTCGGCTATCTCGCACATGGTGGCCAGCTCCTGCGAGCGCTGCTGGGCCAGTACCATCACGGCGACCGCGCCCGCCTTCAGCACGGCGAGCCAGCAGGCCGCGAGCCACGGCGAGGTGGGCCCGCGCAGCAGCACGCGCCCGCCGGGCAGGACGCCGAGTTCGTCGGTGAGGACATGCGCGATCCGGTCGACGTGCTGCCGCAGCCTGCCGTACGTCCAGATCTCGCCGGACGCCGCGTGGAAGGCGGGGCGCTCGGAGCCGAACCGTTCGAGGGTCCGGTCCAGGAGCTCCGCGCCGCAGTTGAGGCGGTCGGGGTAGTGCAGCTCAGGGCGGTCGTGCACCAGCGCGGGCCACTGTTCGCGCGGCGGGAGATGGTCCCGGGCGAACGTGTCGATGTGGCCGGATGGTGTCAGCCCGTGCTTGCCGGTGGATCCCATGGCGGCTCTGCCCCCTTGCCTGCCGGTCGGGCGCTGTGGTGGGCTCGCTCCATGAGCGTATCGTGATGGTGACGACAGTCAACGGTGCGCGATAAAGGAGGGGTCCGCGGTGACGGCATTCTCGCTCAATCCCGAACAAACCGCCCGTTGTGCGGAGCTGCGCACGCTGGCCGCCGAGCGGCTGCGCCCGCTCGCGGAGAAGGGCGAACCGGGCCATGTGAACCGGCCACTGGTCGCGGCACTCGGCGAACTGGGCTTGCTGGGGGCACTGTTCGAGGGGGGAGAGGCGGGAGAGGGCGCGGGGAGAGCCGCGGGCTCGGGCGAAGGCGCGGGCTCGGGCGAAGGCGCGGGCCCAGGTGGCGCTCCCTCAGGGGCGCGGGGAACCGCGCGACCAGCCACATCCAGCGCCGGGAAGACCGGTGGGGCCTCCGCCATGGACCTCTGCCTGACCCGCGAGTCCCTCGCGTACGCCTGCACGGAGGCCGAGACCGCCCTCGCCCTGCAGGGCCTCGGCGCCCACCCCGTGCACGCCCACGGCTCCCCGGCGCAGCGGGAACGCTGGCTGCCGCCCGTCCGCGCCGGACAGGCCGTCGCGGCCTTCGCGCTCTCCGAGCCGGGCGCGGGCTCCGACGCGGCGGCCCTGGACCTCACGGCGGCACCGGACGGCCCCGACGGCTGGCGCCTCACCGGCGAGAAGTGCTGGATCTCGAACGCCCCCGAAGCCGACTTCTACACCGTCTTCGCCCGTACGAGGGCGGGCGCGGGAGCCCGCGGCGTGACCGCGTTCCTCGTCCCCGCCGACCGCGCGGGCCTCACCGGCACCCCCCTCGACATGCTCTCCCCGCACCCGATCGGCGCACTCGCCTTCGACGGCGTGCCGGTCGGCCTGGGCGACGTGCTCGGTGAGGTCGACCGCGGCTTCCGGGTCGCGATGACCACCCTCAACCGGTTCCGGCCCAGCGTCGGCGCCTTCGCGGTCGGCATGGCCCAGTCCGCCCTCGACGCGACGCTGGCCCACACCGCCGCACGGACCGCGTTCGGCGGCACCCTCAAGGACCTCCAGTCCGTCGCGCACCAGGTCGCCGAGATGGCCACGCGCACCGAGGCGGCCCGCCTGATGGTGTACGCGGCGGCCGAGGCGTACGACCGCGAAGGACCCCAGGGCCCCGGCATCGCCCGGCGCGCCGCCATGGCCAAGCTCATCGCCACCGAGACCGCCCAGTACGTGGTCGACGCGGCCGTCCAACTGCACGGCGCCCGCGCCCTGCGCCGCGGCCACCTCCTCGAACACCTCTACCGCGAGGTGCGCGCGCCCCGCATCTACGAGGGCGCGAGCGAGGTCCAGCGCACGGTCATCGCCAAGGAGCTGTACGCCGACCTGAAGGAGCCCTCCGCATGAGCAGCCTGCACCGCGTCAACCCCGCCGAACTCTCCCCGCCCACCGGCTTCTCGCACGCCGTCACCGCCACCGGCTCCCGCCTCGTCTTCCTCGCCGGACAGACGGCGCTCGACAGCGAGGGCAAGGTCACGGGAGCGACCCTGCCCGAGCAGTTCGAGCGGGCCCTGACCAACCTCCTCACCGCCCTGCGCCACGCGGGCGGCACCCCCGCCGACCTCGCCCGGGTCACCGTCTACGCCACCGACGTGGCCGACTACCGCGCCTGCGCCCCCCAACTGGGCCGCATCTGGCGGAGGTTGGCGGGCCGCGACTACCCCGCGATGGCAGTGGTGGGGGCGGTGAGGCTGTGGGACGATGCCGCGCTCGTGGAGATCGACGGAACGGCCGTACTCGACTGAGCGGCCCGGCCGGGGGGAGCGCATATGCCACAGGTGGAGACCAGCGCGGGGGACGTCGCGTACGAGGACACCGGCGGCGACGGGGTGCCGGTGGTCCTGTTGCACGGCCCGGCCCAGGACGGCACGGTCTGGCGCCGCGTGGTCGCGGAGCTGGGCGCGACGGGCTCGGAGTCGGGCGCGACGGGCTCGGAGTCGGGCGCGCAGGGCTCGTCCGGCCCGGGGTTCCGCTGCCTCGTGCCCACCCTGCCCTACGGCAGCCACCGCGTGCCGCTGCGCCCCGGCGCCGAGCTCACCCCGCGCTCGATGGCGCTGCTCATCGGCGAGTTCGCGGACGCCCTGAAGCTCGGCGACGACGCGGTGTTCGTGGAGAACGACGGGGGCCGCCTCCAGCAGCTCGTCGCCGAACGGCCGGACCGCGTGGGGCGGTTGGTGATCGCCGGATGCGAGGCCTTCGACAACTATCCGCCGCGTGCGGGCGGCAAAATGATGGCGGCGGCGGCCCGGGTGCCCGGCGGCATCGCACTCATGGCGAACGTCCTCGCGGTCCGGCCGCTGCGCCGCGTCCCCGGTACGGGCTACGCGGTGATGGCCCACAGACCCGTGCCGGACGACCTGATCGACCGCTGGACCGAACCTCTGCGCAAGGACCCCGTGGCCCGTGACGTCCTGGTCCGCTACCTACGGGCCGCGCACCCCTCGGACATGCTGGACGCGGTCGGCGGCCTGCGCGCCTACGACCGCCCCGCGCTCGTGGTCTGGGGCAGGCAGGACCGCATGATGCCGCCCGAACACGGCCGCAGACTCGCCGAGTTGCTGCCGCGCGGCAGACTCGTGGAGCTGGACGACTGCCGCACCCTGATCCCGCTGGACCGCCCCGAAGGGCTGGCCGCGGCGGTACGCGACTTCGTACGGGAGACGGCTGCCGCGTGAGCACAGGCGGAATGCCGGATACCGGGTGAGGGCTGGGGATCAGTGGGTACCTGGTGACGACCGCGGCCACCCGGGCCGCGGCTTACCGGGACGTTCCAGCGTTCCGCGGGAGGGTGACCACGTGCGGACGACCAAGCTTTCGGGTGTCATCGGGATCACGGTGCTTTCGGCGGCCCTGCTGACTAGTTGCGGTGACGGGGACGACGGCGGGGGCGGTTCGGACAAGCCGTTCGCCAAGGACAGCGCCGACCAGATCGCGGCCAAGGCGGTGGCGGCCACCAAGGGAGCCGACTCGATGCGCCTCAAGGGCGACATGAAGCAGGCCGACGGGAAGTCGGTGAGCCTGGACCTCGCGGTCGACCAGGAGAAGAACTGCGAGGGAACCGTCGACACGGCGGGCTCCAAGGCGGAGCTGCGGCACACGAACGGGACGCTGTACGTGCGCGGCAACGAGCAGTACTGGAAGAACGCGCTGAAGAACCAGCCCGGCTCGGACAAGGTGCTCGCCAAGGTCGCCGACAAGTGGGTCAAGATGCCCGCCGACGACGCCTCGACCTCAGGACTGTGCGACAAGCAGGGCCTGGTCGCGTCGATGGACGAGGACAAGTCGAGCCGCAAGGGCCTGAAGAAGGGCGACACGACGTCGATCGACGGAAAGGAGGCCATCACGCTGACGAAGAAGGCATCCGGCGGCGAGACGCACACCTTCTACGTCGCCACGGAGGGCAAGCCGTACATCCTGCGCAGCTCGGTCAAGGGCGGCGACAAGCCCAACGAGGCGACGTTCAGCGACTACGGCAAGCCCGTGAGCCCGAAGGCTCCGGGCAAGGGCGAGACGGTCGACCTCAAGGAGCTGGCCGCCTCGGGCCGATGACCCGAGTAGCCCGAGTACCCCCAGTAGCTCCAGCAGCACGCTGGTCCTGGTCGGCGCGGGTGATGAGGTGGAAGTGCCGGGCGACGCGCCGGTACGGATCGATACGCCCGGCCTCCCACTCCACCCGCACCACCTCGTCGAGGTCGGCACCGGCGCGCTCGTCCTCCAAGTGGTCGGTGAACACCCGCACTCCGTACCACTGCAGCAGTTCGAGGTGGTGTTCGGCGAGGACCCGCAGGACCATGGCGCGGTCCACGCCCCGGCTGACCGTGCCGATGCTGTTGTCCTCCACCGGGTCGTGCAGTGCCCGCAGCGCGCCGCTCCAGTCGCGCGTCAGTCCGTGCCGTATGGCCAGGGCATCGGCCTGATAGGCGAGGACGGAGACGATGCCGCCGGGGCGCGGGCACTGTGCGAGCGCGCGCAGCAGCGGGACCGGGTCCTCCAGATACATGAGGACGCCGTGGCACAGCACCGCGTCCCATCCGGTGCCGGCCAACTGCGGTGCCTGCTCGCCGAACCCATGGCGGAAGGCGATGCTGCCGGGCGCGTCGGAAGCGTACGGCAACCAGGAGGCGCGGGCCCGGTCCAGCATGGTCGCATCGGGGTCGAGCACGGTGACGTGGTGGCCGCGCTCGGCCAGGAGCCGGGCCTGGACGCCGGTGCCGCCGCCGATGTCGAGCACGCGCTGCGGCGGTGCGGCGGGCAGGTGCTCGGCCAGGGCGCGGTCGACGAGCCGGTGGCGGACGGTGCCGCGGAGCGTGCCGCTGCGGTGGGCGTAGCGGTCGGCGAGCGGTTCACCGGGGCGGGCAGGCGTGGTCCAGGAATTCGTCATGGGTGTCTCTGCATCTGGGGCCGGGGTGTCATGTCCGTTCCGCGCGGGCCGAGGGGCCCGCGCGGTCCGCCGGTCACTGCTCAGCCAGCGGAACACCAAGCCAACGAAGTGAAATCCCTTAAGAAACGGGACAGTTGACTGACGATCGGGCTCACCTGCCGGTCAGCACATCGATCGAGCCCTCCGGAACGCCGAGGTCCGCAAGACCATCGAGGCCTCCGAAGGCCGCCGCCTCGGCGCTGCGGGGGAACATTTCCCGCTCGTACGCGGTGAACGCCGTCTCGATGTCGTCCGGGTGCGCGGCGATGGCCTTGCCGAGTTCGGCGCCGTCGACCATGGCCAGATTGGCGCCTTCGCCGTTCGGGAGCGCGAGGTGGGCGGCGTCACCGAGCAGGGTCACGCCCGGCACCCGGTCCCACCGGTGCTCGGGCGGCAGGGTGTAGAGGGGGCGCAGGGACGGGGGGATGTCGCAGTCGGTGATCAGCGCGAGGATCTCCGGCGCCCAGCCGTCGAACTCCTTCGCGATGCGCGCGGCGGTCGCGGCGGCATCGGTGAAGTCGATCGCGTCGAACCAGTCGAGGGGCCTGTCCAACCCCACGTAGGCGTGCAGAGTCCCGCCCCTTTCCCGGTGGGCGAAGATCTCCCGGTCCGGCGCGGGCACGATCATCGACCCGCCGCCGACCGCTTTCGCGGTGGCCGGGTGCCGGGTGTCGGAGTCGAACAGGTAGGTGTCGACGACCGACTTGCCGGTGTACGCGGGTGTGGCGTCGGAGAGCAGCGGCCGGACCCGCGACCAGGCGCCGTCCGCGCCGACCAGCAGGCCGGTGACGACGGTGCCGCCGTCGGTGAAGGTCACCTCGTGGCGCCCATCGCCGAGGCTCCGCACGCCGCTGACCTTGTGGCCCCACCGCACGGTGCCTGCCGGAAGCGAGTCGAGCAGGATCTCCCGCAGCTCGCCGCGCTGCACCTCGGGGCGGCCTCCCGTGCCGTCGTCGGGCATCTCGTGCAAGACGGCCCCGTCGGGGTCGAGGACCCGCATGACCTGGTGTCCCTCCAGGACGATGCCACGGAACTCGTCCATCAGGCCCGCGTCCGCGAGGGCGAGTTGCCCGTTGTTCTCGTGGATGTCGAGCAGCCCGCCCTGCGCACGAGCGGCGGGGGAGGGCTCGGCCTCGTACACCGTGGCCGGTATTCCGTGCACGTGCAGAACGCGGGCGAGCGTGAGGCCGCCGAGCCCGGCGCCGATGATGGTGACGTCAGTGACCATGGGACTTCTCTCCTGATCGAGGACTGCTGGGCGGATCGCCAACAAGCCTCAATGTCCCGGCAGTCGTCGACAGCCTACCGACAGCCCACCGACAGAGGGCCACCGCCACCGACAGCCGTCCGACAACGTGCGGGCCAACCCGCCGTGTTCGACCGGGAGTTCCGCGTTCTGCGGACGGGGGCCCATACCTCGTGATGTCGCCACCTGACGGCCGATCAACCGGGTTCCGTCCAGGGGCACTTAGCAGATCGGGCACGCATATACGATACCGCCCAGTATGGGAAGCGGTACTTCCAGTCAAGGTTGGCTTACTTCGGGGCCGGGCAGTCGGAGGTCGAGATCGCCGACCTCTACGTCGTGAACAAGGCCGATCAGGACGGAGCCGCACCGCCGGACCCGACCGGGCGCTGAGCCGCCCGGGTCCGGCGGTGCGGCATCCCGCTCAGATGTCCCGGAACGTCTCGATCTGCGCGCCCACCGAGTTCAGGCGCTCCGCCAGGTCCTCGTAACCGCGGTTGATCACGTACACGTTGCGCAGCACGGACGTGCCCTCGGCCGCCATCATCGCGAGCAGCACGACGACGGCGGGCCGCAGGGCGGGCGGGCACATCATCTCGGCGGCGCGCCAGCGGGTCGGGCCCTCCACCAATACCCGGTGCGGGTCGAGGAGTTGGAGGCGGCCGCCGAGGCGGTTCAGGTCGGTGAGATAGATCGCCCGGTTGTCGTACACCCAGTCGTGGATCAGCGTCTTGCCCTGCGCCGCCGCCGCGATGGCCGCGAAGAAGGGGACGTTGTCGATGTTCAGGCCGGGGAACGGCATCGGGTGGATCTTGTCGATCGGCGCCTCCAGCTTGGAGGGGCGCACGGTGAGGTCGATCAGGCGCGTACGGCCGTTGTCGGCGGGGTACTCCGCCGTGCGGTCGTGGTCGAGGCCCATCTCCTCGAGGACCGCGAGCTCGATCTCCAGGAACTCGATGGGCACCCGGCGGACCGTCAGCTCGGACTCCGTGACGACGGCGGCGGCCAGCAGGCTCATCGCCTCGACCGGGTCCTCGGAGGGGGAGTAGTCGACGTCGACGTCGATGGTGGGGACGCCGTGCACGGTCAGCGTGGTCGTGCCGATGCCCTCGACCTCGACGCCCAGCGCCTCCAGGAAGAAGCACAGGTCCTGGACCATGTAGTTCGACGAGGCGTTGCGGATGACGGTGGTGCCCGCGCTGCGCGCCGCGGCGAGGAGCGCGTTCTCGGTGACCGTGTCCCCGCGTTCGGTGAGGACGATGGGGCGGTCGGGGCTGACGTCGCGTGCGACCTCGGCGTGATACAGCCCCTCGGTCGCCGCGATGTCCAGACCGAACCGGCGCAGCGCGATCATGTGTGGCTCGATCGTGCGGGTGCCGAGGTCGCAGCCGCCCGCGTACGGCAGCTTGAAGTGGTCCAGGCGGTGCAGCAGCGGGCCGAGGAACATGATGATGGAGCGGGTGCGACGGGCGGCCTCCGCGTCGATGGCCTCCATCTCCAGCCTGGCGGGCGGCACGATCTCCAGGTCGATGCCGTCGTTGATCCAACGGGTGCGTACGCCGATGGAGTTGAGCACCTCGAGGAGGCGGTAGACCTCCTCGATGCGGGCGACGCGGCGCAGCACCGTACGCCCCTTGTTCAGGAGGGACGCGCAGAGCAGCGCCACGCACGCGTTCTTGCTCGTCTTGACGTCGATGGAGCCGGAGAGCCGGCGGCCACCGACCACTCGCAGGTGCATCGGCCCGGCATAGCCGAGCGACACGATCTCGCTGTCGAGCGCCTCGCCGATCCGGGCGATCATCTCAAGGCTGATGTTCTGGTTGCCGCGCTCGATGCGGTTCACGGCGCTCTGGCTTGTGGAGAGCGCCTCGGCGAGCTGCGTCTGTGTCCAGCCCCGATGCTGCCGGGCGTCACGGATGAGCTTGCCGATGCGTACGAGGTAGTCGTCTGCCATGCGTCGAAGGCTATCTCAGATATGAGATGAAGGCCGTGCTGGGGTAGGCCATATGGGGATCGGCCGTCCGGTGGCTTTTCCCGCCCGGAAGTCCGCCCGGAAGTCCGCCCGGGAGGTCAGCCGCACCCGCACGAGGCGTGCCGCCCGCCGTGCACCGACGCGTACGACGTGGGCCGGGGCCCCGCCGCCGCCCGCGTCACTCGGGCGGCGGCCGCGCGTCCTGCCGACGACTCCGCGTCGTGCACCACTGTGCCTCCGACCAGCGTGAGGCGCACCTCGGACGAGCTGATATCAGCCACCGGACACCGCGTCACATCGCGGTCGAGCAGCACGAGATCGGCTGCTTTTCCCCTCTCCACGGTCCCGGTGACGTGCTCCGAGCGGAGTTGACGCGCGGTGCCCAAGGTGTGCATGAGCAGGGAGGACGTCCGGCTGATCCCTTCCTGTGCCCGGTAGAGATCGCCCTCGCCCGCCATGCCCTCGCGGTCGACCGCGGTGCGGATCTGATTCCAGACCTGCAGAGGGTCGACCGGCCAGTCCGAGCCACCCGCGAGCGCCGCGCGCCGCTCGCGCAGGCTGCGCGCCGGGTAGAGCCGCCGGTGGCGCGCGGCGCCGATGTAGGGCAGCAGGGCGTCCATGGTCCAGACGTTGCGCGTGGCCCACTGGAGCTGCATGCACGCCACGACACCGAGCGCGGCGAAGCGCGGCAGGTCGGCGGGGTCGACCAGCTGGAGATGGGCGGTGGTGTTGCGGACATCGCGGCGGCCGGTCCTGCGCAGGGCGTACGCGTATCCGTCGAGGGAGGTGCGCACGGCGCGGTCGCCGATGGCGTGGGCGTGCATCTGCCAGCCCTCGGCGTTGAAGGCGGCGCTGAGCCGTCCGTAGTCGGCGGCGCTCACGTACAGGTCGCCGCGGTGGTCCGTGGGTGTGCCGTCCTCGTCCAGATAGGGGGCGAGCAGGGCGGCGGTCTGGGCCGGGTACTCGATGACACCGTCGAGGAAGACCTTGACCGTGCCGAAGCGCAGCCCGGGTACGTCCGAGAACCGATCCCGCAGCCCCTTCGCGTACGCGAGCGCGGCGGCCGGGTCCTTCGTCAGGTCGGCGTCGAGGCGCAGGGCGGGCACGATGCGCTGGAGCAGCCGGTCCGACTCGGCGAGCCGCTGATAGAGCTTCAGCTCGTCGTGCCCCACCACGGCTTCCATGAAGGTGGTGATCCCGGACGCGGCGGCCTCGGCGAGGATTTTCGCGGCGGCATCGGCCAACCGGGTCCCGTCGGGCTCGGGGATGTGCCGGGTGACGATCGGCTGGGCGTCGTCCTTGAGCACGCCGGTCGGCTTCCCGTCCGTGCCCTTGACGATCTTTCCGCCGACCGGGTCGGGGGTGCTCGCGGTGACCTTCGCGATGTCCAGGGCGCGCTGATTGGCCCACAGGTTGTGGCCGTCCCCGCCGCGCAGGGCGATGGGGCGCCGGGTCGGCAGGGCGTCGAGCATCGAGTGGTGCGGGGCCGTGCCGCGGGGGAGCAGCCCGACCGGATTCCAGTCCTCCACCACCAGCCAGCCGTCGGGCTCCTGCTCGGCGGAGTCCTTCAGGAAGCCGGTCAGCGTCTTCCGCAGCTCCTCGACGGTCTGCTCGGCCCCCGCGAGCGACGGCCGCAGCGAACGGCTCGCGGCGTCCATCGGGTGGGCGTGCCCGTCGTGGATGCCGCTCATGAGGGTGCCGCCCCGCGCGTCCACCACGTCGGTGTCGCGCCCCACGAAGCGCCTGACGGCGGAGTCCGGGCCGACGGCGAGGATCCGCCCGTCCCGCCCGACGGCCACCGCATCGGGGCAGCCGCGGCCCGAAGTGCCGGTGCCCGAAGCGCCGGTGCTCGAAGTGCCGGTGAAGACGCGGGCGTTGTGCACGACGAGAGCGGCGGACCTGCGGGGCGACGAGGCCGCGGCGGGACCCGCCGCGGTGACGGTGAGGCCGATGGCCCCTGCGGTTACGGCGACTCCGGCGACTCCGGCGGCTCCCGCGGTGGCGAGGAGGCCGCGCCGGGAGAGGGCGGAGGGCACGGGGACGGGCGGCTGGGGCATGACCACACTCCAAGACGTAGCGGCTGCGAGTGGGGGAACCCTCGACGAGTAATCCGTTAACCAGAACCCGCCCCGGACGACGGATTCCGTACGATGAGCCGCGTGCCAGGGCCGACTCTCGCCGACATAGCCCGCGCCGCGGAGGTTTCGACGGCGACGGTCTCGCACGCCCTCAACGGCACCGGCAGGGTCGGCGAGGCCACCCGCCGCCGGGTCCGCGAGACCGCGACCCGGCTCGGCTACGGCACCCCGGGGCCCCCGCGCAGCCGCACCCTGGGCATCGCCGTCACCACGTTCCCCGCCGCCTGGAACTACACCGAGATCGCCTACTTCTCACGCGTGGTCACGGCGGCCACCTCGGCGGCCCACGCCCGCGGCTACGCCCTCACCACGCTCCCCGCCGACCGTGCCGCCGACGACTCCTGGCACCGGCTCGCCGTCGACGGCATGCTGATCGTGGACAGCCCGCGCGGCGACCCCATGGTCCGCGCCCTGCGCGCCCGCGGTGTCCCCCTCGTCTTCGACGGCCTCCCCGGCGACCCGCGCCCCGGCGACCACTGGGTCGACAACGACCACGACACGACCACCCGCCAGGTCCTCGACCACCTCGCCGCCGCCGGTGCCCGCCGGACCGCCCTTCAGTCGGGCAACGGCGACGAGCACTACGCCCGCGCCGTGACGACGGCGTACGAACAGTGGTGCGCGGAGCGCGGCGCGGCCCCGCTGGTCGTGCCCTTCGACCCGGACGACGGCCAGGGGCACGCCCTCGACACGCTGCTGACGTGCCGGGACCGCGTCGACGCCGTCTATGCCGCCTACGACCCCGGCGGCCGCCAGCTCCTCGCCGCGGCGAGGCGGCACGGGCTGCGCGTCCCCGACGACCTGCGCGTGGTCTGCGCGAGCGAGGACCCCGCCTACGAGACGACCGACCCGCCCGTCACCACGGTGACCCTCGACCCGGAACGGACGGCCCACGCCGCCGTCGCCGTTCTCGTGGACCTGATCGAGGGCAGGAGCACGCCGCTCCGGGGCCCGGTCGTCGTACCGGCGGGGCTGCTGGTCCGCGCGTCGTCGGGAACCGGTCCGGGCCCGCACAGCGGCAGGTCACACCGGCCGTAGGGCGCACCGGCGCCGGAGACTCATGCCTCCCCCGCGGCTCCTCCGACCACCGACGCCACGACCTTCCGTACCGCCCCCGGTTCCGGCGGCGCGCCCTCCCGCCCGGCGAAGAGCAGGTGCCCGCTGCCGATCAGGGTGAGCGCGAGCGTATCGACGTCGGCGTCCGCGGCGAGACGGCCCAGCTCGCGCTCCGCCGCGAGGTAGCCGATGAGCACGGCTCCGGCCTCCGTCAGCAGGGGGATGCCGACCGGTGTGGTCCGGCGCAGCCGTGCGCGCAGGGCGTCCCGCGAGGTGATGAGCCCGAGGATGCCCAGGGCGGCCGACCCGAACAGCTCCGTCAGGGCGTCGGTCACATGACCGGTGACGGTGCCGGTCCCGGCGGCGGCGCGCAGCGCATCGCCCTGCTCGGTGATCCTGCCGATGCGGTCGAGCACCAGCTCGGCGAGGAAGGCGTCGAAGTCGTCGAAGTGCCGGTGCAGGACCCCTTTGGCGCAGCGGGCCTCCGTGGTGACCGCGCGACTGGTCAGGGCGTTCGGCCCGGCGCGGAGCAGAACGCGCTCGGCGGCGTCGAACAACTGCTCGCGCACATCGCGGATGGCGACTCCGGTCGGCACGTGTGCCTCTCCTTCTTCGGCCCCTACCGAACTGTGGTCGCCCGTACGTACGTTGACGAGTGGGCACGTGCCCACCATAGTGGGCGCATGCCCACTATGCCTGAGAACGGGCCCGGCAAGGAGCCCCACGAGCCCCACGAGCCCCACGAGTCCGACGAGTCCGACGAGCCCCACCGGTACCGCCGGATCGCGGAGTCCTTCGGTGTGGACGCCGAACGCTACGACCGCACCCGCCCTCGCTACCCGGATGCCCTGATCGGCCGGATCCTCACCGGCGGGTCCGTCACCGGTGGCCCCCGGCCCGCCGTTCTCGACGTCGGCTGCGGCACCGGCATCGCGGCCCGGCAGTTGCAGGCGGCGGGTTGCTCCGTGCTCGGGGTCGAGCCCGACGGCCGGATGGCGGAGCTGGCGCGGCGGCTCGGAGTCGAGTCCGAGGTGGCGGCGGTCGAGGATTGGGAGCCCGCGGGCCGACGCTTCGACGCGGTGGTCTCCGGTCAGGCCTGGCACTGGGTCGACCCGGTCGCGGGGGCGGCCAAGGCCGCGCGGGTGCTGCGCCACGGCGGGCGCCTGGTGGCGTTCTGGAACGTGCCCGAGCCGCCGCCCGCCGTGGCGGAGGCGTTCGCCGAGGCCTACCGGACGGAGGCCCCCGATTCCCCGATCGCGGTCCAGTCGACGTCGCCCCTGGCGAACGACGCCTACCGGCCCATCCTCGACAAAGTCACGGACGGCATCCGGCGGGCGGGCGGCTTCGGCGCACCCGAGGAGTGGCGTTTCGACTGGGAGCACGTCTACACCCGGGACGCCTGGCTGGACCAACTGCCGACCCAGGGCGCCCTCACCGGACTCCCGCCGGACGGCCGGTCCCGGATCATGGACGCGGTCGGCGCGGCCGTCGACGCACTGGGCGGCGCCTTCACGATGAAGTACGCGACGCTGGCGGTCGCCGCGGAGCGCACAGCGGACGCCTGACTAAGATCCACACCTCATGAGCACGAGCACGAGATGCGCACGAGCACGAGCACGAGCATGAGCGCGAGCACTGGCTTCGAGCCCGAGATGGTCCCCGTCCCGCCGGGCCGGGTCACTCTGTCGGACCGCAGGACCCGCCGCAGCTGGCAGGCCGAGGTCGCGCCCTGCCGCCTCTCGGCGTTCCCGGTCACCCAGGCGCTGTACGCGGAGGTCACCGGCGAGCGGCCCGGCGCCGCCCACGGCGATCTGCTGCCGGTCGAAGGCGTCTCCTGGCGGGACGCGGTCCTCTTCTGCAACGCCCTGTCCCGGCGCGACGGCCACACGCCCGCCTACCGCCTCGACGCCGAGAGCCTCGCCGAGGGCCGCGACGAGACGGTCGAGTGGGACACGGCGGCCGACGGATACCGGCTGCCGACCGAGGCCGAGTGGGAGCACGCCTGCCGCGCAGGAACGACGGGCCCGCACTACGCCCCGCTCGACGACATCGCCTGGTACCGCGGCAACTCGGGGGAGCGCCTCCACGAGGTCGGCGGCAAGCGCCCCAACGCCTGGGGCCTGTACGACATGCTCGGCAACGTCTGGGACTGGTGCTGGGACGTCTACGACGCGGAGGTCTACGGCACGTACCGGGTGCTGCGCGGTGGAGGCTGGTTCGACGAACACTGGAGCTGCCGCGCCTCCGCCCGCCGCCGCAGTCACCCGAGCTACCGCGTCGACGACGTGGGCTTCCGCCTGGCCCGCTCCGGCCCGTGAGGGACCGCACATGGGCCGCACGGAGGGCGCACGGGGGCCGCACAGAGGCCGCGCCGAGCCACCCGTCGGCGATGGCGGGCGGGCGCGCCTCGTCGTACGCACGGGTCATGTACTAGAGTTATCTCGACATCGAGATATCTGCCGAGGCGCACCAGAAGCCGCCACTCGGTAAGGGTTACCTAACTAAGCCTTACCTTAGCGGATCGACGAGGAGTCGTGGCGGCAGGATGTGAGCGAACGCGCACAAATATGAAGGAGACTGTCGTGTCGGCGAACAGCTTCGACGCCCGCAGCACGCTGCGCGTGGGCGACGAGTCGTACGAGATCTTCAAGCTGGACAAGGTCGAAGGCGCCGCACGGCTGCCCTACAGCCTGAAGGTCCTCCTTGAGAACCTGCTCCGTACCGAGGACGGCGCGAACATCACCGCCGACCACATCCGCGCACTCGGCGACTGGGACTCCCAGGCTCAGCCGTCGCAGGAGATCCAGTTCACGCCGGCCCGCGTGATCATGCAGGACTTCACCGGCGTGCCCTGCGTCGTGGACCTCGCGACGATGCGTGAGGCCGTCAAGGAGCTCGGCGGTGACGCGGACAAGATCAACCCGCTGGCCCCGGCCGAGCTGGTCATCGACCACTCCGTGATCGCCGACAAGTTCGGCACGTCGGACGCCTTCGGCCAGAACGTGGAGCTGGAGTACGGCCGCAACAAGGAGCGCTACCAGTTCCTGCGCTGGGGCCAGACCGCCTTCGACGAGTTCAAGGTCGTCCCCCCGGGCACCGGCATCGTCCACCAGGTCAACATCGAGAAGCTGGCCCGTACGGTCATGGTCCGGGGCGGCCAGGCCTACCCCGACACCCTGGTCGGCACGGACTCGCACACCACGATGGTCAACGGCCTCGGCGTGCTCGGCTGGGGCGTCGGCGGCATCGAGGCCGAGGCCGCGATGCTCGGCCAGCCGGTCTCCATGCTCATCCCGCGCGTCGTCGGCTTCAAGCTGACCGGTGAGCTGCCCGCCGGCACCACCGCCACCGACCTGGTGCTGACCATCACCGAGATGCTGCGCAAGCACGGTGTCGTCGGCAAGTTCGTCGAGTTCTACGGCGAGGGTGTGGCGGCCACGAGCCTCGCCAACCGCGCCACCATCGGCAACATGTCGCCGGAGTTCGGCTCCACCGCCGCGATCTTCCCGATCGACGACGAGACCCTGAAGTACCTGCGCCTGACCGGCCGTGACGACCAGCAGGTCGCGCTCGTCGAGGCATACGCCAAGGAGCAGGGCCTCTGGCTGGACCCGGCCGCCGAGCCGGACTTCTCGGAGAAGCTGGAGCTCGACCTCTCCACGGTCGTCCCCTCCATCGCAGGCCCGAAGCGTCCGCAGGACCGCATCATCCTGGCCAACGCCGCGCAGCAGTTCGCCCTCGACGTGCGCAACTACGTCGACACCGCGGACGAGGCCGGCGAGGAGTCCTTCCCGGCCTCCGACGCCCCCGCCACCACCAACGGCACCCCGTCGCGTCCCACCACGGTCACGGCCCCCGACGGCTCGACCTACGAGATCGACCACGGTGCGGTGACGGTCGCGGCCATCACCTCCTGCACCAACACCTCGAACCCGTACGTGATGGTCGCCGCCGCGCTCGTCGCGAAGAAGGCCGTCGAGAAGGGCCTGACCCGCAAGCCGTGGGTCAAGACCACCCTCGCCCCGGGCTCCAAGGTCGTCACCGACTACTTCGACAAGGCGGGGCTCACCCCCTACCTCGACAAGGTCGGCTTCAACCTCGTCGGCTACGGCTGCACCACCTGCATCGGCAACTCGGGCCCGCTGCCCGAGGAGGTCTCGAAGGCCGTCAACGACCACGACCTCGCGGTCACCTCGGTCCTCTCCGGCAACCGGAACTTCGAAGGCCGCATCAACCCCGACGTCAAGATGAACTACCTGGCGTCCCCGCCGCTGGTCGTCGCGTACGCGCTCGCGGGCTCCATGAAGGTGGACATCACCACCGAGGCGCTCGGCACCGACCAGGACGGCAACCCGGTCTTCCTCAAGGACATCTGGCCCTCCGAGGCCGAGGTGAACGACGTCGTCGCCAACTCCATCGGCGAGGACATGTTCAACAAGTCCTACCAGGACGTCTTCGCGGGCGACGCCCAGTGGCAGGCCCTCTCGATCCCCACCGGCAACACCTTCGAGTGGGACGCCGAGTCGACGTACGTCCGTAAGCCCCCCTACTTCGAGGGCATGACGATGGAGACCAGCCCGGTCTCCGACATCGAGGGCGCCCGCGTCCTCGCCAAGCTGGGCGACTCGGTCACCACCGACCACATCTCCCCGGCCGGTGCGATCAAGGCCGACACCCCGGCGGGCAAGTACCTGACGGAGCACGGCGTGCAGCGCCGCGACTTCAACAGCTACGGCTCGCGCCGAGGCAACCACGAGGTCATGATTCGCGGCACCTTCGCGAACATCCGCCTGCGCAACCAGCTCGCGCCGGGCACCGAGGGCGGCTTCACCCGCGACTTCACCCAGGCCGACGGCCCGGTGTCGTTCATCTACGACGCCTCGCGCAACTACATCGACCAGGGCACCCCGCTCGTCATCCTGGGCGGCAAGGAGTACGGCTCCGGCTCGTCCCGCGACTGGGCCGCCAAGGGCACCGCGCTGCTCGGCGTCAAGGCCGTCATCACCGAGTCGTACGAGCGCATCCACCGCTCGAACCTCATCGGCATGGGCGTCCTGCCGCTGCAGTTCCCGGAGGGCCAGACCGCCGACTCCCTCGGCCTGACCGGCGAGGAGACCTTCTCCTTCACCGGCGTGACCGAGCTGAACGAGGGCACGACCCCCCGCACGGTGAAGGTCACCACCGACACCGGCGTGGAGTTCGACGCGGTCGTCCGCATCGACACCCCCGGCGAGGCGGACTACTACCGCAACGGCGGCATCATGCAGTACGTGCTGCGCAGCCTGATCCGCAAGCAGGCCTGATCCGCAAGCAGGCCTGAGCCACGCAGCAGTTGAGCACGCAGTAGTCGAGGCCCGCACCCCGTCGCGTACGGGGTGCGGGCCTCGTCGTTCTCCGGCTACTTCTGCGGCCACCCGCCGTAGGGGACGGTGATGAGCTCCATCGCGTGCTCCGCCGGGTCCAGGAAGTACACGCCCTTGCCGCCGTCGTTGCGATTGATCTCACCGGGCTGCTTCTGGTGCGGATCGGCCCAGTGCCGGATGCCGCGCGCCCCGATCTTCTCGTAGGCGGCGTCGAACTCCGCCTCGGAGACCAGGAAGGCGTAGTGCTGCGGGGTGATGTGCTCGGCCGGAATGGTGGCGAAGTCCAGAGTGACTCCGTTGCTCAGGGCCACCGCGACGAACGGCCCCCATTCTCCGGCGACTTCGAGCCCGAGCAGATCCGCGAAGAACTCGGCGGACTCCCGGTTGTCCCGGGCGTGGACGATCGTGTGATTCAGCTGTACCGACAAGGAATGCCTCCAACGGGCATGTCCCGACACCTCCATGCCTCACCCAGCCGGTGACCGACACGCGATGTCGCCGTGGATCTTAGCAGTGCCCTCCCGGCGGCAGGTATGGACTTGTCCGCACCGCCTCCGTACGCTCATCCGCACCATGGATTGAGAGCGCTCTCAATAGTTCAACTCCCGTTCACCAAACCCCCGTTGGCACGACGAGAGGACCCCCCTGTGAGACGCACGCCCAAGTCCAGCACCCGCCTCGGCCTGTCGGCCGTACTCCTGACGGCCGCCTGCATCGGCACCGGCCTCACCCCCGTCACCGCTGCCGCCGACAGCGGGAGCACGAGCCGGGCCCCCGCCTCCGACGCCCTGCTGCGGGCCATGCAGCGCGACCTGGGCCTCAGCCCCGCCGCCGCGCGTGAGCGGCTCGCCGACGAGAAGCAGGCCGTCAAGACCGAGCGCGCGGCGCGGAAGGCGGCCGGTGCGGCCTACGGTGGGGCGTGGTTCGACGCCGGGCGCGGGCGGCTCACCGTCGCCGTGACCGAGCGGGGCGCGGCGGCGGACGTCCGCGAGGCGGGCGCAGACGTCCGCTTCGTCGAGCACAGCGCCGCGGGCCTCGATGCGGCGAGGAAGCGCGTAGACCGGCTCGCCGTCACAACCAAGGCGCCCTCGGGCGTGGCCAGTTGGCGGGTGGACGCGCGGGCCAACCGGGTCGTGGTGGACATCGTCGAAGGCCACCGTGCCGACAACGATGTCACAGCCTTCCTGCGACGCGCTCGCGCCACCGCGCCCGTAAAGGTGGGCACGGTCCCCGGCGCCCCGAGCACCTTCGCCGCCGGAACCGTCGGCGGCGACCCGTACTACACCGGCAACGTCCGCTGCTCCATCGGCTTCTCCGTGCACGGCGGCTTCATCACGGCCGGGCACTGCGGCAAGGCGGGCGCGGGCGTGCGCGGCTGGGACAACTCCACCATCGGCTCGTTCCAGGGCTCTTCGTTCCCCGACAACGACTACGCGTGGGTGTCCGTCGGCAGCGGCTGGTGGACCGTGCCGGTCGTGCTCGGCTGGGGCGCCATCCCCGACCGGCTGGTCAAGGGCTCCGCGGAGATGCCGGTCGGCACGTCGATCTGCCGCTCCGGTTCCACCACGAAGTGGCACTGCGGCAATCTGCTCGCCAAGAACGAGACGGTCAACTACTCGGGCGGCGCCGTCGTGCACCAGCTCACCAAGACCAGCGTCTGCGCCGAGGGCGGCGACTCGGGCGGCTCGTTCATCAGCGGCGACCAGGCCCAGGGCGTGACGTCCGGCGGCTGGGGCAACTGCAGCAGCGGCGGCGAGACGTGGTTCCAGCCTGTGAACGAGATCCTCTCGCGGTACGGGCTGAGGCTGCACACCGCCTGATCCTGCCTGACTGGGATACGGGTCAGAGGGCGCCCGGCAATCGATCGACCGGGCGCCCTCCTTCCCCTCCCGCTACACCAGCGTGCGCGGATCGACCCCGCCCGGAAGCAACTTCACCTCTGCCACTCCGCGCGTGCCGAAGCCCGCCTCGCCGAGCGCCCGGCGCGTCTCCGTGACGGCGAGATCAACGGCCTGGCCGGGTGTCATGCCCTCGACCTGGAAGACGCCGCCCGCCGCCGCGACCGCCCCCGCGGGGCCGTCCGGGCTCGGAGCGGTGGCCGTCGCGACGAACTCGTAGGCCTCGCCCATGGCGCCCATGAGCTGTTCGCACAACTCCGGCCAGTCCGGTGCGGGAGCGGCCAGCAGCAGCTCCACATGCACTTCCCACGCGTCGTCCACGGTCACACCCTTTTCCGCTGCGCTCACGGAGCCTTCACGTAGCGCTGCTTGCTGTCGGCCTTCGCGCTCGTCCCCTTGTACGGGGACACGATCTGGGCGGTCGAGTGGCCCCAGAAGTTGGCCGAGTACTTGACCTTCTTGCCGTTCGCCACCGGAGTGTAGAACGTGGCCGTGTTGCCGAGCGTCCCCATCTTGCGCGTCTCCGAGGACGTCGCCGCGGTCTGCTCGAACTGGCCCGAGTAGTACTTCAGCTTCCCGGTCACCTTCACCTGGACCGTGGGGATGTTGCCGAAGCACTGCACCCGCGTCTTGTAGATGACGCTCTTCGCGCCCTTCGACCAGTGCGGGGTGTCGGCCGTGACCTTGCAGTACGCCTGCTTCACGTCCCGCTTGGCGGGCGCGCCCGCCTTCGCGGGAGCGGCGAGCTCCGTGATCACGGTCTGCGCCGAACGGCCCTCGCTGCGAGCGCTTTCGCCACCGCTGTGGCCCGATTCGACCGCTCCCGCGGAGGTGGCGAAGAGGAGGCTCCCGAGGAGAGAGGCGGACATCCCGACGCCGTAGCAGATGCGACGCGCAGACTTTTCCATGTGACGATCCCTCGTTTTTGCTGACGTTGTGCAGAACCCCGTGGCCAGGGGCAAGGTCATCTTTTCCTGATTACGTGAGGATCAGTCGGGGCCGGGGCATGTCGATGATCACGCTGTGCGGAAGCAACCGAAGGCGGTTTCAGGACATCTGACTACTGATCACGGGGCGGTGGGATGCCCGCTGCCCTTAAAGCGGCTGGAGCCGACGACGCAGCAGGCAGAACTCGTTGCCCTCGGGGTCGGCCAGAACCTGCCAGCCCTCGTCCCCGGTCTGCCCGACGTCGACAGACTTGGCCCCGAGAGCGAGCAGCCGTTCCAACTCGGCGTCCTGGTCGCGGTCGGTGGCGTTGACGTCAATGTGCAACGGCAGCTTCCCGGTCCGGGGATCACTGCTGGGGCTGAGGACGAGAGTGGGCTGCGGCCCGCCGAACCCGACGCCGGGCGGCCCGATCTCGATGCTCCCGTCGTCCTCGCGCCCCACTTCGACGTAACCGAGCACGTCACACCAGAACGAGGCGAGCCGCTCGGGATCGGCGCAGTCGAGGACGAGTTCACTGATGCGGCAGGCCATGACGGGTCAGGGGGCCGAGCGGCGACGCGTCAGGGGGAGGAAGGCGGTCCAGGCGGCCGGGGCGACGGAGAAGTGCGGGGCGTCCGGGTTCTTGGAGTCGCGGATGTGGATGGCGGTGGGGTGGGCGGCGATTTCGAGGCAGGCGCCGCCTTCGCCACTGCTGTACGTCGACTTGCGCCAGGTGTAGGCGACTTCGAGACACTGGCCGCCTTCGCTGCCGCTGTAGCTCGACTTGAACCACTCACGTGCGGTGCCGCTCATTGCTCTCCTAGCAGACGGTCCAGCAGGTCCCTGGTGTCCTCGGGATTGAGGGCCTGCGTTCGCAGCATCGCATACTTCTGCGTCAGGATCGCCACCTCGTCCGGATCGGCGATCAGGTGGCTACCACGCTGGGTTTCGGAGTAGGCGAGCCGCTGGTGCTCTGGGGTTTCGAGCAGGATGAATGGGCCTTCGAGCCCTGCGTGCGCGCTGCGCCCCAACGGCAGAATTTGCAGAGCCAGTCCGGGCAGTTCGGCGCACTCCCGTAGGTGGCGCAACTGCTCTGCGTACACCTGCCTTCCGCCCAGGTGGTCCCGCAGTGCGGCCTCCCAGATCATGAAGCTTGCCATGGGTGGCTGCTTGCGGTGCAGGATGTCGCGGCGCTCGATCCGGGCTGCGACGAGCTGCTCGATCTCGTCCTTGTCGTACACGGGTACGCGGCTACGGAAGACCGCCCGCGCGTACGCCTCAGTCTGCAAAAGGCCGGGTACCAGCAAGCTCTCGTACCACGAGATCGCAATAGCCTCCCGCTCACAGTCCAGGAACTCCTCCGCCCACCTCGGGATCAGGTCCACCTCCGGCATGTTGTCGACGGCTGTCTGCAGGGTGCGGTTCGTGCCGAGGAAATCGTCCAGCTGGCCCGCCAGGTCCATCTTCAACGGCCGCCGTCCCTGCTCGACGGAGGCGATCAGCTCCTCGCTGATGCGGAACTGCTGGGCCAGGGAGCGCTGTGTGTGGCCCGCCGCCTCCCGGTGGACCGCGAGCAGCGCGCCCACCATCCGCATGGCCGAGGCGTTCCTGCGTGATCGTCGCTTTGGGCTGCTCATACGGTCCAACTCCCCAACAGAAGCCGTGCTTTCACACTTGAAACCCGTACAGCCCGGCCGTACGGGTTCACGTACTGCTTCATTGTGGCAACGGAGAGTGACTATGGTCACGTGAACCGAGAAAGTTTCTACCGGCGCGACCGCCGATCCGTCCCCGCGGCCCGCGCCTTCACCGCTGCCGCGCTCGTGGACTGGGGTATCGGCGGAGAGCGTGCGGACGACATCACGCTCTGCGTGAGCGAGTTGGCGACCAACGCACTGCTGCACGGCGTGCCGCCGGGACGGGGGTTCCGGCTGTATCTGGGCCACGAGGCCGACGTACTCCGTGTCGCGGTGCACGACAGCGGTGACGGGTGGCCGCGGATCGACCTCGAAGAGCGCGAGGACGACGAGTCGGGGCGCGGGCTCCTGCTCGTGGCGGCCCTGGCCGACAAGTGGGGGGTCGCGGAGCGGCTGCCCGGCAAGACGGTGTGGTGCGAGTTCGTCCTTGCGTCGCCCCTTCTCGCGTCACGCCTTCTTTTTGCGGTCGAACCAGATCGTGGCGAGGGTCGGGACGAGGCCTGCCCAGAACAGCGCCTGGGGGGCCGCCCGTTCCGACCACGGGACTTCCGCGAGGAGCAGGGCGCCCACGGCCCAGATCGCGGCCATCGATACGAGGAACCAGAGCCGTTGGCCGAGTGATGAACTGGCACTTCGCCATCATCTCGACGGCCTCGCGCAGCTTCTGCACGATCTGCTCGTACCGGTCGACGCTGACGTTGCCGATCTTCTCCGAGCCCGGCACCACACCCACCCCTGCCCGGCCGGAGCGCGGACTCGTAGCCGTGGAGAAAGGGACTCCGGCCCACTTGGTACGGGCAGAATCTGCCCGCCAGCCGGTGCCGCAAAGGCGTACCGCCACGGCGTACGGAGCACCCGAAAGCTCTCCGCAAAGCCCACTGCCGGACCACCGCGAGAGCAGGGCCTCATGGGCAGCGAGCCCGTCACTGAGGCGCGTGTACGAGGTCAGCCGAGGTTCGAAGATGGGTTCTCAGCGCCGCGGCGAAGGCGTCCAGCGCGGCCTTGGGTATCCGCACCTCCGCCGGCTTCCGCTCGATCCCCGCCCCACCAAGCTCTTCTCACCGGAGCGGCCCACGTCAGTCTTCGTCGATGCCCATGCTCTCGAAGGTCTCGCGCATCAGCTGGTCGATGGTGCCGGGCTTGTCGACGAGGGAGTCGAAGAGGTCGGCGAGCAGCCACAGCACGAAGCCGTGGACCATCGCTTCTTTCGGCTCGATCGCCCCGAACCGGTCGCGCCACGCCACGGTGTCCATCCCCATCGCGGCCGCCATCAGGACGCCGGTGGCCATCGGCACCTGCTCCGGGTCGGCCATCTCAAAGGTGGGCAGCTTGCGGATCACCGCCGGGATGAGGTCATTCAACGGATCGAGCCGCTTGCCACCGCCGAGTGGCTGAGCGATCAGGTACCCGGTCAGCACCCCCACCAGGAACACCGTGCCCCGCGAGACCTCCTTACGCCCCACGGAGTCCATCGCGGCCTTCACCCGCTGCTGCGCCTCCTGGCGCTCCTTGGCAGGAGTCCCCTTCTCCAGAACCCGGTAGGTGTCCCACGCCGCACGGACCGCCTCATCCACCACTACGCCGTCGCTGCTCATGCAGGCGACCGTAGGCGAGCCGAACTGGTCCGGGGCATGCCCTGCGCGCACAGCAGCACCATCTGTGCCCGCCGCCACGTGACCGCCGAACCGCTGCCCCGGCGGATGATCCGCAACAGACGCTGCCCCTCGTCGTCATCGATCTCGCGGACGCGTACTCGCTCAGCCATCAGCGCAGCTTCCCTGCCGTGCGCTGCCAGCGAGTGTCATTCCGTCGGCGTGCCGATCCGAAGGCGGTTGCCGTCGGGGTCGCGCAGCTCAATCTCACGCGCCCACGGAGCATCATTTGCCTGCACGCCGAACTCGAAAGCGATGGCCTCGACATCACGAACGCGGAGGTAGACCAACGTGTCGGGACGGGCGTCGCCCTTGTGCTCCGACAAGAACAACCGCACCCCGCCCCGGGCGACCTCGACGAACGCGGGAAGGCCCGGTTCGAAGCGGTGTTCCCACTGCTTGGCGAAGCCCAGTCGCTCGTACCACGCGACCGCCGCCGCAGCGTCCTCGACGCGAAGAATGGGAATGACTTCCTCGTCCATGGAGCCATCGTCGCAGACCGCCCAGGGCGAACATTGCCTGATGCGGCACTAGATGCTCAGTGGTGCTGAGGCGCTGGGTCAAGAGGGCGGCACGGTCAAGGGCCTGGTCGGCTTCGTGGAGTCGGCCGGTGAAGGACTGGAAGACGTCGACCTCGGCGTCGCGGGCCCGCCGCCTGACCGGTACCGGACAACAGCGAAGGCCCTCTCCCGTAAGGGGCCTCGTATGAATGGGCCGCGGCAGGCCGCACCTCTGGGGCCCCTCCCGATGGAGCGGTACGCGATGGCTCGGGCGGCGGCGAGCCCAGCCTGGTCATCGTGGCCTGGCCGGTGACGCGGGGCAGGTGGGCGGGACTGTACTTCATCCGCGATGACACGGGCAGTCGGCCCCGTAGGTCACGGCCGTGCCGGGATGCGCCCGCACGGTGCGATGGGCCGTCGCTCGGGTCGCGCGCCGGTACAAGCGGCGTTGCGGCGCGCCGGCCCGGTGCCGCTGGTGATGGAGAGGCGGCTGGGGCACAGGGGTTGACCGGATCACGGCTCGGCGTGCTCGGGCGGGCGAGATTAGCCTCCACTTTCTGACGCAGCGTCAGGCGCAGAAAATCAACAGGGGTGTCAGGTGCGCAGATGGGCTGGGGCAGTCGTGATGGCCGCAACACTGACGGTGTTGGCGGCCGGCGGGGCGGTGGCGCAGGCGGATGAGCCGGACGCAGCCGGGGCGGGGGTCACCTCGCAGGCGCGGGTGGCGCAGGCGCGGGTGGCGCAGCCGCCGCCGCAGGGCAGGCAGCAGGCCGCACCCGAGGCTGCTCCCGGTCCGCGGGTCCACGACAGCTGCCGGGGCTGGGGAGCGGTGCGGGCCCGGGCGAAGGCAGCCGGCGTCGCGCGGGTGGTGTGCGTGCGCTCCGGCGGTGCCCTGTCGGGGCGGGCGAAGCAGGCGGCGTCCCGCACTCTGAAAACGCTCACCGGCGAGGCGCCCGGCGAGGCGCCCGGCGGGCCGCGGCCGGGCGCGGCCCGTGGGGAGCGTGCGCAGCCGCTGCCGCTCTGGTGTGCGAGCCACGTGGACGGGCAGTGGTGGTTCACCCGCCGCGACGCGTGCGCGGCTACCCCTGGCTCGGTGATCGTGAGGGACGTGAACACCGGCGCGGTGACGGGCACGATGGAGTACCACACCGTGGAGTACACCTGGGCCCCTTCCTCCGGGCTCACCTCGGTGTACCAGGTCTCGGTGACGCCACACCGGTACACCGGGACCTCGGCCGCGCTGATGACGCTGCTGGCGACCGGGTCGTGCCGCAGCAACTGCACCCTGAACGCCTCGCCGCCGGTGCGCGAGTTCCTGGCCAAGGACAGGATCGTGACCCGGGAGTTCGGCATGGATGCCACCACGACCGGGCCAGGAGCCCGAGGCCAGGTGTGGTCGAATGTGAACCTCGCCTTCGCGATCCCCAACCAGAGCTTCGGCACCACGCGAGACGTGCAGTCCCTGCCGATCCGCTGCGACAACGACCTGCCGGGCAACAACCTGCCTTCCGGGTGCGTCTTCGAGGGCTACGAGCCTCTGCTCGTCCTGCACTACGACGACCCGGAACTGGGATGGAACGCGCTGCACGTGGGCTGGGCGATCTACTCCGGCCTGCCCAGCCGCCTGAACCGCCTGGCCAACATCGCCGAGTCCACACCCAACCGTGACCGCGCCTGCCCGCGGGGACCTGAGTACCCCCGTCCTGCGGGCTACCAGTGCGACGAGTACCCCTTCGCCTCCACCCAGCAGGGCGCGAAGACCAGCGGCACCGTGCACGCGCCCCGCACCTTCGGCTTCTGCCAGCTCACCGACCAGTGGCCCAACACCCCCGTGGTCAACGGCCCCGTAGGCCCCCAGGGCTGGAGCCGCTGCAACATCCTGGAGGGTCACAACGACAAGGGCGGCAAAGCCCTGAACGCCTTCTACCTCACCGAGCGCATCCTGCCCGGCGATCCCTTCGACGTCGCCACCACTGCCTGACCCTGCCCGCAGGCCTGCCCTGCCCTGTGCCCGGGCAGGCCGTCGGCCAGCGGGCCCTTGGCCGCCTGACCACCTTCACTGCCCCGGCTCGCGAAGGAGCAGCCATGCCCGTGCCCCCCGCCCGTCCTCGCCGCCACGTGGCTCGCCACCGGCGCCACTCTGGCCGCCGCGCCCCGGCTGCGGCGGCGCAGAACAACATCCGCTGCCCCAGCGCCCAGCACTACCCCGACGACATCGACTGCCGAGGGGAATGGGTCGCCGTGAGCCTCCGCCAGCTTGAAATCACAGGTCAAAGGGCTGGCATGACCGGCTCTCGGGGTGCTCACGCTGGTAGTCGACGGGCGCCACAGTGCCCGTGGCGTCGACAGCCGAGCGGCATTGATCAGCCCAGGGATGCCGTTGCCGCGCGCAGGTCCTCCAGGGCTGCCAGTGCATGCGGTGCGAGCCCTTCTGGGTCATCGCGATCGCTTTCGGACCACTGGGCTTCGGACCACTGGGCGTAGCCCCGTTTGAAGGCGAGGACTCCCAGCTCGCCCGCGAGGTGCGCGGTCGGGTCGGGGACGCCACGGGCGATGAGCGCGGCTGTCATGGCGGCCGCGAGACCGACGCTCTTGAGGGCGTCGCGCTCTTGTAGTTCGGTGCTGGCTGCCACGGCTGCTTTGAGGCGGGGGCCGAGTTCGCGGTTCGCTGGTCCCATGGCGCTCGACGCGCGCTCGAGACCGGCTGCTACGGCCTGGAGCGGGCTGGCGCTCGCAGGGGCCTCGATAATGCCGTCGGCGAGCAGCCTGCTGAGCGTCTCCTGGCCGGCGACCAGTAGCTCGCGCTTGTCGGCGAGGTGCCGGAAGAAGGTGCTCTTGGTGACCCAGAAGCGTTCTTCTCGAGCCCGAAGGGAGACGCCGGGCACTTCCGGGCCGCGGTACGGGCGCGGTCGCTGAGCTGCGCCATGCCGTGCTCGGGGTAGACGGCGACGGTGACCGCGGTGACTCCGGGCCACACCGGACCCAGTTGGACCTGGAAGGGCGTCATGTCGGTCATCTCGGCTCGGAGGGATTCGCGGAGCTGGGTCATCTGGTCGTCGTCGATGGTGTGGTGGATGCCCTGGACTGTGGAGTGCGGCCACGACTCGGGGATCACTCCAAGCGCATCGCCGTACGCGCTGAGCAGTTCGTGGTGGGTGTGGGTTCGCATTCGGAATGTCCCATTCCGTTACGACGACCTGCGGTTCTCATGGCTGTCTCATCCCAGGGCCACGCCGATTTGCCTCGTGCTCTTGTCCCTTGGAGGGTCTCGTTGCCCGGTTCTGGGCTGGGCGGGGAAATCTCTCACCTCAGGCCTGTGGCTGTCAGGGCGCTTCAGGCGCATCCTGTGAAGTGCGCAGAGTGGGCGCGCGTGGGTTCTGTCCGGCGAGGAGGAATGCATGGAGAGCGCGCCGAGCAGGACGGCGATGTTTGCGGCCGTGTCGCGTGGATTGTTTCGCCTGGAGACGGCGTCGCCGTGGGTACTGGATGATGTGCTGGCCCTGGTGCTTGTCGGCCCGGTATGGCGGGAGCTGCGAGACCGGTTCGATCCGCTGTTCCCCGACCCGGTCCGTCGCGAGTCCCGCGCGGCTGTCTGCACTCGCAGCCGGTACGCCGAGGACCGGCTGGCTGCTGGCGCCTTCACGCAGTACGTGATTCTTGGCGCGGGGCTTGACTCGTTCGCGTGGCGGCAGCCGGATCTGCTCGGCTCGCTGACGGTGTTCGAGGTTGATCATCCTGCTTCCCAGGCCTGGAAGCTCGAGCGGGTCAGGGTGCTCGGCCTGCCGCTCAGCGACTCGCAGGTGTTCGTGCCGGTTGATTTCGAGGCCGAACCGCTTCAGGACGTTCTGGGCGCGGCCGGGTTCGACTGGGCGCAGCCGGCGATGTTCTGCTGGACGGGTGTCGCTCCCTATCTGACGGCGCAGGCGATCGAGTCGACGTTGCGCACGATCGCGGCGGCTGCTCCCGGGTCTGAGGTGGTGTTCTCCTACCGGGCCGAGGACTGTGTGCTGGACGACGTGGGGACGGAATTCGCCCGGATCTACACGCCGATCGCGGCTTCTGCCGAGGAGCCTCTTCAGCCCGGCTGGCCGGTGATCGAGATCGATAGGCTGATCAGCCGGTGCGGGCTAAAGGTCGTGGACCATCCCGCACGTGCAGACCTCCAGCAGCGGTACTTCGCCGGCCGTACCGATGGGTTGCGGCCCTATACCTTCGAGACCCTGGTGGCCGCGCGGGTCACCTGAGCGAACGCAGCTCCGCGCTCATCAGGGAGAGCGGCATGGGCCTGACGTCTCGTAGACGTACGACGGTCTTTGCCACGAGTCAATCCACCGGCATGAACGAGAGCCAGTGAGAACCTGACTGCTTCAACGCGCCTCGCGCAGCCTCTCCACGATCTGCCCATAGCGCTCGATGTTGACGCGGAACACGGCCCCATGGCCGTGAAGGGGAACCCCGACCCGCCCGGTACGGGCAGAGTCTGCCGCCGCCGCACCGGAGAGCCCGGTGCGTACGGAGTCCTCCATGAGGCGCGTGTACTAGATCAACAGGGGTTCAAAGATGGGCTCTGAGGTCCCGGGCCTGCGGGTCGCCCGGCGCGTGCTGGAGCGCGACGGCGGCCTCGGCGACCGCTTCGTCGTGCTGCCCGCCCGCGATGAGCAGCTCCGCGAGGTGCAGCCGCAACGGCACGTCATCGGGCGCGCTTGCGACGGCTGTGCGCAGGCTCTGGATCAAGGGGAGTGGTCGGGCATGGGATGAGGATACGGGGGGTGTGCGAGCGGTGTTCGAGTGGTGTGTCGGGGCGCACGGACGGTCACTCGCGGGAGTCGGCCGGGTCGGGATTGGCCGTGAGCCAGTCGCGGACCGTCCGGGCGTCTCGGAGTCGGCCGAGGCTGACGAGTAGCTGCGCCTGCAGGCCCAACACCACGCGCAGACGCGAAAGAAAGAGAGGTTGGTGGGAGCTCGCCGACATGAGTCTTCGATGGATTTCCACCGCCTCGCTGGTGGCTCGCAACGCACCGGAGAGGCTCTGCCGCTCTTCAAACTGCACTGCGGCCCAAGCGTGCAACGAATTTGCGAGGTTGGGTTCGTGGGCGGCTGGGTTGTCCCCGGCCAGTCGTCGGTAGATTTCTACAGCCTGTGCGGCGGTGGTCAGGGCCTCATCGTGCCGCCCTCCCTTCGACAGGAGGGGCCCGAGGTTGGTCAGGGATGCGGCGAGGTTGGGTTCGTGGGCGCCTGGATTGTCTGCTGCCAGCCGACGCCGGAGCGCGACAGCTTGTTCCGCGGCGGCCAGGGCTTCTGCCGGCCGCCCGACTTCCGACAGCCGGATGCCGAGGTTGGACAGGGAGGTGGCGAGGTCGGGTTCGTGGGCCACCGGGTTGTCCGCTGCCAGCCGAGCGTGGATCTCTACGGCGTGTTGTTCGGCAGTCAGGGCTTCTGTCCGCCGCCCCACTTCCGACAGCAGGATGCCGAGGTTGGACAGGGACGCGGCGAGGTTGGGTTCGTAGGCGGCTGGGTTGTCTGCAGCTAGTCGGCGGTAGATTTCTACGGCCTCTTCTGCGGTGGTCAGGGCCTCTGCCTGCCGCCCGACCCCTGACAACCAGGTGCCGAGGTTGGACAAGGAGCGGGCGAGGTTGGCTTCGTGGGCGGCCGGGTTGTCTCTGGCCAGTCGGCGGTAGATCGCCACGGACTGTTCAGCGGGGGGCACCGCCTCAATTCGCCGCCCGACTTCCGACAGCCGGATGCCGAGGTTGGACAGGGAGGTGGCGAGGTTGGGTTCGTTGGCGGCTGGGTTGTCTGCAGCTAGTCGGCGGTAGATTTCTACGGCCTCTTCTGCGGTGGTCAGAGCCTCTGCCCGCCGACCCACCCCCGACAGAAAGGCTCCGAGGTTGGATAGGGATGCGGCGAGGTGGGGATTGTGGGCGGCTGGGTTGTCTGTGGCCAGTCGGCGGTAGATTTCTACGGCCTCTTCTGCGGCTGCCAGGGCCTCTGCCCGCTGACCCACCCCCGACAACCGGCCGCCGAGGTTGGACAGGGAAAGCGCGAAGTTGGGTTCGTAATCCGGGTTGCTCGTGGCCAGCCGACGAAAGGTTCCTACCGCCTGTCGCTCGGCAACCAGGCCTTCTGTCCGCCGCCCGACCTCCGACAGCCTAGTGCCGAGGTTGGACAGGGAACGCGCGAGTTTGGGTTCATACAGGGCCGGTCTCTGCACCGCGAGTTGCTGATGAACGTCAGCTAAGGCAGTGGTCAGGCGGATGGCGAGGGGAGCGGTGACAAGGGACGGGTACGGGAGTGCCTCTGTCACCGTCTCGACCGCCTGGTAGGCGAGAGGAGCGGCATCCAGGGCCGTATCCAGGGTGCTCATGACCTGTTCGCTGTCCGTGGCCCGGCCCGCGTTGTAGTGGGCGATGGCCGCACGGGCCAGAACCGTGATGACCTGGGCCTGTTGGCCGGGGGCCGACGCGCCGAGCAGGGCCGGTAGCCCGATGCCGTCCTCGGCGAGTACGCGGGACGCGTGGTACTCGGCGATGCGGTCGGGCTGGAGGGAGCCCCAGTAGCGGTCGCCGTCGGACGGGTACAGGGAGGCGAGCCACCTGGCGGCGGAGTCAGATTGATGGCTGGGCAGGCCCGGCAGTGTCGTGATGACGCCCAGGGCCTCGTCTCGCGTCCCGGCTCCGCACAACGCCGCCACCGCCACCGCCGCCCCCAACGTGGGTCCCGGCAGGTCGAGTCGGTAGGCGGGGGCCTGCGCGCTCGCCTCCCAGAAGCGGTCCTCGTGTTTGAGGAGCGTGCGTTCCGGCGGGGTGCCCGGGGCCGCGTCGACCGAGCGGGGACCGTGCTGCAACAGGGCGACCAGCGCCGTCATCTGCAAGGTGAGGACGTTGTCGTAGCGGTAGTCGTCCAGGTCCGCCGGGGGCCGGAGCGCGGCCGCCACGGATGTCCAGTCGTACGGGGGCAGCGTCGGCAGCAGGGGGAGCAGGCGGGTGAGGTCCTGGGCGGCGCGGTGGAAGGCGTCGCGTCGGTCCTGGGCGGGGCGGCTCGTGGGGATGAGTGGGGTGAGCGGGACGACCGGGGCTTCCTCAAGGAGGTCCCGTACGGCCGGAATCGCCTGGAGGGAGTCCGTGCGCCACGGGCCGTCGGAGCGGGCGAGCAAGAGGACCCGTACGCGGTGGCGTGAGCGGTGCAGGTGCGCGACCAGGCGGCGTACCAGGCGGGGACGGGTTTCCGCGTAGTCGATGACCAGGAGCAACGGCAGGGACGTGGCCAAGGTGGTGAAGTCGGGTGGCGCGGCGTCCAGGGACGGGGCGTCCGGGGAGGGCGTGTCCGTCAGGTCGGAGGTCAGGTGCCCCGTGGCCCAGCCGTGCCAGCCGAGGGCGTCGGTGAGGCGGCGGGCGAGGCGGGTCTTGCCTTGGCCTCCGGGGCCGGTCAGTACTCGTATACCGACGGCGGACGGGTCGGTCTCGCACCACGCTTGCAAGTCCGAGAGTTCACTGTCACGGCCATGGAACGCGACGGCTTCCGCGTCGGCGCGCAGGAGGGCTGCGGGGGAGCGGAGGTTACGGTCGACCGCCGCCGGAGTGAGCAGGGCGGCGGGCTCGACCGGTTCGAGGACGGGGGCCCAGCCGGTGTGCTCGGTGAGGAGCGCGCGGAAGGCTTCGTCGGCGAGGAGGTGGGCCGCCGGGGTGGCGGTCAGGCGGGAGCCTCCGCCGTCCGCTTGGCGGTCGAGCCGTATGACGCCGCACAGCAGGTCCCCGCCGTAGCCGTCGTCGGCGAGGACGGCGGCGCCCGACATCCCCGACCATCGGCTACCGCCAGCGGTGGTGCTGTCCGACCCCGCGAACGTGGGGTCCGTGCCCACCAACTCGTAACGTCCGGCCAGCGAGCCGCTCCCCGGGACGATGCGCCCCGTGAACTGCTCATCCAGTCGTCGGCCGTCGGGGGCGCTGTCCTTCTGCATGCGGGGGAAGCCGGACGCGGTGACCGGGTGGGGACGGGTTCCGATGACGAGGCCGTACCGCTGAGGGGGCCGGGTCACCAAGTCGGCCAGGGAGAGGGGTACTTGCCAGCCACATCCCTCGGCGACCTCGATCAGTGCGGCGTCCACGGTGTCGTTCATACGTTGCCGCCAGCGCACCGACGCAGGGAAAGCTTCCTCACCCATGCCGGGCGCGGTCACCGTCACCACGCCGCTCACGTCCGGGTCCACACGGTCCACCACATGCGCCGCCGTCAGCACCAGCCGCGGCGCGACCAGATAGCCCGACCCGAAGCCCTTCCGCCGCACCCCCTCCACCACCCGGTCCACCCGAACCCGCACCCGACGGTCCAATTCCATCGCCGGTAGCCCCTCCTGTGCACCCCGCCCCTCGAATTCTCCCGTCATGCACCGGCGGAAAACCATGTCCAGGTCGTCGTATTCTCCGATCCGTGCGCTGCCGGGGTTGGTGGACCGGCGGTCAGGTGTCTCTCCGTCGGCAGAACTCCGCCTCCAGCAGATCGGTGAAGATGCCGATGGGGTCGTCCCAACCGCCGTCGCTCCAGTCGCCATTGACGTTGGCGGTGACCATCCGGCTGCCATCACGCGTGCCGTAGGCGTAGGACCACGATCCGAAGAGCGCACCGCCCATGCCCCAGACCGTTTCCCCGCAGGGCAGCCGCACCGAGGAAACGCCGAGGCCGTAGGCGGAGTCGGGGATCCAGTCGCGGGTGGGCACGGTGGTGAACATGTCGCGTTGCTGGTCCGGCGGCAGTATCCGGCCCCCCAGCAGGGCGCCGAAGAACCGGTTGAGGTCCCCGGCGGTGGAGATCATGCCTCCGGCGGCCCAGAACATGGAGGAATCGAACTCGGTCGCGTCGTGGACCGGCGCACCGGGGTCGGTCCGGAACAGCTTCGTGTAGTGCCGGGAGTGCGGCCCGAGGATCACCGGGTCGCCGCCGTGCGGCAAGTACGTACCGGTCAGGCCGAGGGGGCGGGAGATCCGTTCGGTGATTTCCTCGGCGAGCGCGCGGCCGGTGGCCCGTTCGACGATCATGCCCGCGAGGACGTAGTTGGTGTTGGAATACGCCCAAGCGGAACCCGAATCCGAACCCGAATCCGAACCCGGCGTGAAGGTGGGCGGATGGGACATGGCGATCTGTACCAGTGACTCGGGAGAATGCGTCTCGCGACGGTTCAGTGCTTCCTGGTCATCGGTGTAGTTGAAGATCCCGCTCGTGTGGTTGAGCAGCATCCTGACGTCCACCCCGGCACCGTCGTGGTGATGGCCGTGGACCACGCCGGGCAGCCACTGTTCCGCGGTGTCGTCCAGGCTCAGCCTGCCTTCCGCCGCCAACTGCAGCACGACGGTGGCCACGAACGTCTTGCTGATGCTGCCGATGCGGAACCGGTCATGCTGCGAACGCTTGCGGCCTGGTCGGGTGGTGTCTGCCACTCCTGCGGTCCCGAACCACTGCCCGTCGCCGTCGCGGACCTCGGCGAGAATGCCGGGAAGGCCGCCTTGCGCCACCGCTTGCTGAAGCAGGCGCTGGACCGCCTCGTGCCCCTCGGCTCCCGATGTCGGCGCCGCCTGCCGTACACGGTCCACCAGCTCAGCCTGATCGATACCGGCCAGGGCGAGAGCGCGTGGCACGGTGCCGACTTGGGCCTGCAGGATCCCGAGCAGCAGATGCTCTGACCGCTGGTCCTTCTTTCTGGCGGAGGCGAAGCTCCGCTCCAGTGCCAGTCTGGCGGACGCCCCCATCTTGGGCTGCTGGGAAGCGGGGCTCGGCCTGGGAAGGTCATGGCCGACCGGAGACACTCCGACCGTGCTCAGACTGTGCTCGAACTCCCGGTCCAGTGCCTCGCGGACAGCATCGCGATCGAGCCCGACCGAGGCCAGGACCTGTTGCGCGGTGCTCCCTTGGCTCCCTTGATTCCCTTGGCTCCCTTGGCTCCCTTGGCTCCCTGCACCGGCGGCGAGTGACAAAAGGAGGTGCTGCGCGTCGATCGTCGCCGAACCGTCCTCCTGGGCTTCGTGCGCCGCCCTCACGATGACCTCGTGCAAGTACTTGTCAAACGCGCTCATCGCCGCGCCTCCTCAGCTTGACTCCGGCGGCGATGAGCCGCTTGGCGTGCTTCTTGTGGACGGCTTGGCGGGTGACTCCGAGCGCCTCGGAGACCTGCGGCCAGCTCCAGCCCGCCCGCATGGCCTGCTCGACAGCGGCGTCCTCCAGTTGATCGGCGAGGCGCCGCAACGCCACGACAGCTGCCAGGGCGTCAGCGGGCTCATGGGGAGGGGGATTTTCGCCGTCGGACATGTAAGCAACTGTAGTTGACTAATAGGGATAGTCAACCCGGGTTGCTAATGGACGCACGCGCCGGTCGTGGTCGCCGCCGGACGCGCCGAACACGTCACAGGTCCAGCACCAACCGCGCTGACCGCGCCCGCGACACGCACGCGTACATCCGGCCCGCCGGGGCGCCGATGTCGTCGCGATGGTCGGGCTCGCCCTCAAGGACCGTCAGTTCGCAGCTTCCGCAGACGCCCTCGCGACAGCCGGAGGCGACGGGGTGCCCGGCGTGCGTCAAGGCGTCGAGGAGCGACTCGTCCGCCGGGACCCGTACGGTCCGGCCCGACCTGGCGCACATCGCCTCGAACTCCGTGGCGGGGGCGAACTGCCGGGGCTGCGGGTGGAAGCGCTCCGTGCGCAGCCGGTCGGCGGGGAAGGCCGCCTCCGCCGCGGTGAGCATCGAGGCGGGGCCGCAGCAGTAGATCAGGGCGCGCGGGTTGAGGGTGGAGCTGAGCGCGGCCAGGTCCGGGCGGCCTTGATCGCGCGTGGCCGCGATCCGTACCCGGTCTCCGTACCGTGCGGTCAGTTCCTCGGCGAACGGCATGGTCGACACCGACCGGCCCACGTATACGAGCGAGGCCGGTATGCCCGCTGTGATCGCCGCGTTCAGCATCGGCAGGACCGCGGTGACGCCGATCCCGCCCGCGACGAACAGGTACTCCGGGGCGGGAGCGAGCGGAAAATGGTTGCGGGGGAGCGATACGTCGAGGGTGCGGCCCCGGCGCAGGAAACGGTGGATGTACTCCGAACCGCCCCGGCTCAGGGGGTCGTACCGGACCGCGATGCGGTAGGTCTCCCGGTCCGCCGGGTCCCCGCACAGCGAGTACTGCCGGGTCAGCCAGTTCGGCAGCGCCACGTCGATGTGGGCGCCGGGCTCCCAGGGGGCGAGTGGGTCGACGGCGCCGCGCAGGTGCAGGGCGACGACGTCCTCGGCGACCTGCTCGATGTGGTCGAGGGTGACCTGCTGGGTTGTTCGGTCAGTGTGTTGGGCCTGCTGGGCCTGCTGGGCGTGCTGCATCAGTCGTGCTCCCGCAATCCGTTCAGTAAAGCTTCCGATAGCCCTCTTCGAGGGCCTCCTCCATCACCGCCGGGTCGATGCCGAATTGCTCGCCGGCCACCTCGCTCACCGAGGGGGCCTCGTCGGCGAGGGCCTGGCTCGCGGGGTCCCACAGTCGGGAGCGGATGAGTGCGCGGCCGCAGTGGAAGAAGACCTCCGCCACGTCGACGACGATCGCCAGCTCCGGAGTCCTGGCCTCGGTCGCCATCCGGGCGAGTACGTCGGGCTCGTCGGTCGGATAGGCGCGGCCGTTGACGCGCAGGGTCTCCCGGACGCCCGGGATCAGGAACAGGAGCCCGATTCCGTCGTTCTCGGCGAGGTTGCGGAAGGAGTCGGCGAGCTTGTTCCCGGGCCGGTCCGGGATCGCGATCATGTGGTCGTCGAGGACCTTCACGAACCCCGGGTAGTCACCGCGGGGCGAGCAGTCGGCGAGCCCTGTCGCGCCTGCCGTCGCCATGGTCATGAAGGGCGAGTGCGCGATGAAGCGGCGGGAGTGGTCGTCGACGCGGTGCTGAATCTTCTCCTTGAGCACGGAGTCGGGTTCCCCGAGCCGCGCGCGGACCTCGGCCGGTGATATCCGCCGAGGACGCGTGCGGGTCGCGCCGGTCGCGCCGGTGGTGCTGGTCGTGCCGGTCGTACCGGTCGTACCGGTCGCGCCGGCGGTGCTGGTCGTGCCGGTCGTGCCGGTCGTGCCGGTCGTGCCGACCGTGCTGGTGGGTGTCGCGAGAGTCTGTGCTTCGCCGCAGGTCATGGCACTATTGTGAGCAATTGCTCAGGTCGTGCGCTACTCGCTTCCGAGGCGCAGGAAAGGACGAGGGATGGCAGCGGACTCACGCAGACTTCAGCCACGTAAGAGGCCGCTCCAGGCCCGCGCCGAGCTCACGCGGCAGCGCATCCTCGCCGCGGCTGCTCACGTTTTCGCCGATCACGGGTACGCCGCGGGCACCACCAACCGGATCGCGGAACGGGCGCGGATCTCGATCGGCTCGCTCTACCAGTACTACCCGAACAAGGACGCGATCCTCATCGAGCTCCTTATGCGGCACCTGGACGCGGGCATGGTCGCCATCAGGCGCCGTACGGCGGCGGGGCTGCCCGACTCCCTCGAAGAGATCATCCGCGGCGTGGTCCGCACGACGATCGACAACCACCGTGACGACCCGCAACTGCTCCGCGTCTTCGCCGAGCAGGGGCCCCGGTCTCCGGCCCTTCTTGAGAAGGTCACCGCGAACGAGCGCGAACGCATCGAGTACGTCGAGGAGTTGCTGGAGAACCACCCCGAAGTCCGCGTGGAGGACACCCGCGTCGCCGCCCGGCTCTTCGTCTCCACCGCCGAACTCCTCATCCACCAACTCGTCGCCGCACCCGACCCGGTCGACCTGGAGCGCCTGGAGAACGAGCTGGTCGCCATGCTCACGCGCTATCTGACCGCCGCGCCGCCGAGCGACTAGTGCCTAGGTCGAAAGTCCCGCCCCCCGGGGCCCGGCTATTCCCGGGACCACCGCTGGTTGTTCCCGTCGTGGCAGGACCACTGTCCCAGTGCGGCCCCGTCTTCCCCACGCCAGGAGAGAACCTCCAGGCATTTTCCTGAGTTCCTGTTGGTGAGCTTGTAGAACTTCGGGTTCGTGTCGCTGCTGTAGACCGTCCAGTGTTGAGTGTGCGAGCCATTGCAGCTCCACTGGCTCGCCGACGCCCCGTCCGCCTTGGAGTCGCCGCGTATTTCCAGGCACTTTCCCGAGTGGCCATTTCTGAACTCGAAGTAACGGCCGTTCACGATCTTGGTGTTCCAGCGCTGATTGGGGCCGCGGTGGCACGACCATTGCACCGCCCCGCCACCGTTCGCGTCGGAGTCCCCGTAGATTTCCAGGCACTTACCGGAGTGCCAGTTGCTCCAGATCTCGTTGTTGGCCGTCAGCCTGGCCAGCTCGGCCCCCTTGACGGGGGTCCACCCCGCAGGCTCGGTGGCGGCGACAGAGGGCGCAACTCCGCCGGGATCTGCTGCGGCAATTGCGGTTGCCTGAGGCAGAGCCATGGGGAGAGCGACGGCTGCCAAGGTCACTGCGGCCCGGGCCGTACGGACGACGCGACGCTTCACGATATTTCTCCTCGGAGGTCAATCGACAGAGCCGGAAAACACAGCGACACCGTAAATCAACCCGACCGAAAAAGGTCCGGACCAGCTTCGTCTGACTGAAAGTGGCCGGAGGGCCGCGGGATCACCGCCGGGATCCCGCGTCGGCGGACAGCGGAAGGCGGACCGGCGGAGGCAGCGGCGAGAGGGCAGGCTCGGCCCGCATGCCCTGGATAAGGAGCGCGGCGAAGCGCCGTGAGGCGGCCACCGAGGCGGGCGGGGAGGGGGCCCGGATGCCGCCGTTGGCCATGAGGACCATGACCAGGTCGTCCGGTACGAAGTCCGGGCGCAGCTTGCCTGCCGCCTTGGCCCGGCGGGCGAGTTCGGCGACCTTGCCCAGGGCCTGCCCCCGGTCCGCGGCGAAGTCGATCGCGCGGGGGAAGGCCGAGACGAACGCCGCGGTGAAGCCCCGGTCCCGCGCCTGCATCTCACACACCGCCTCGATCACCAGGCAGAAGCCGCGCCATGGGTCCGGATCGGCCAGTGCCTCGTCGACGATGGCCGTGCAGGCCGTCATCTGCTCGCGGAAGGCCTCGGTGACCAGCGCCTCCTTGGTCGGAAAGTGCCGGTAGAGGGTCGCGGGGCCGACCTCGGCACGCCGCGCGATCTCACGCATCGCCACGTCGAGACCCCGCTCCGCGAACGTCGTGCGGGCCACGGCGAGGAGGCGCTCCCGGTTGTCCCGGGCGTCGGAGCGCAGGGAGTGAGGCAAAGGGGTCGTCACCGCTCTCACTTTAGTCAAACGGACGGGGTGTTCCGCTAGCGTCCGACGGCATGAGAGCACTGACATTCTCCGAGTACGGTTCCGCGAACGTCCTGGAAGTCACCGACGTACCGGAACCACACGCGGGACCCGGCCGCATAAGGGTGGCCGTACGGGCATCGGGTCTCACGCCCGCCGACTGCCACCTCCGTTCGGGCCGGTTCCGCGACCTGGCGCCGCTGCGGCTGCCCCACACGCTCGGCATGGACGCCGCGGGCGTGGTCGACGAGGTCGGCGCGGAGGTGACAGGTGTCCGGCCGGGCGACGAGGTCTTCGGCATCGTCGACGTCGCGGAACTCGGCGGCGCCAACGCCGAGTTCGCCGTCCTGGCCGTCTGGGCGCCGAAGCCGGACGCGCTGAGCTGGGAGCAGGCCGGGGGCGCGGCCGGGAACGTGGAGACCGCCACGCGGGCCCTCGACCGCCTCAAGGTCGGCACCGGCACGACCTTGCTGATCGAGGGCGCGGCCGGCGGGGTCGGCACGGTCGCCGTCCAGCTCGCGGCGGCCCGCGGGGCGACCGTCATCGGTACGGCCGGCGCGCACAACCACGCGTTCGTCGCGGGCCTCGGGGCGGCGCCGACCACCTACGGCCCGGGACTGGCGGAGCGGGTCACCGCCCTGGCACCGGACGGAGTCGACGCCGTCCTTGACTGTGCCGGATCCGGCTCGCTGCCCGATCTGGTGGACCTGGCCGGGAGCCCGGACCGGGTGGTGACCATCGCCGACATGAACGCCGCGAAGCACGGAGTCCACCGGACGCGCTCGGCGGGCCCGGGAGCCGACCCGCAGGCGGTCGAAGGGCTTGCCGTGGCCGCCGATCTCGCCCGGCAAGGCCGCTTCACCGTGCCGGTCGCGGCCGCCTTCACCATCGAGAACGCGGCCGCGGCCCACCGGTTGAGCGAGACCGGCCACGCAAAGGGAAAGATCGTGCTCACCATCTAGTGGGCCGAACGAGCACAAGAAGATCCCGGTGCCACGCCGAAACGCATGACGTGGCACCGGGATCCGTCGAGATCAGGCCGCGACGACCGCGACGACCGCGACCACCGCGACCGCCGCGACCACCGAACGGATCAGGAGAGCAGCTCCACCTCCGCCAGCGTCGCCGAGCCGTCCGGCACCAGGCGGTAGTGCCCGTACGTCCCCGGGCGGGCGACCGTGAAGACCCGGGTCTGCTGGTCCCAGGCGAAGGACTCGCCCGAGCGCCGGTCCAGCGTCTTCCACTTCGTGCCGTCCTTCGAACCTTGCAGCACCCAGCCGCGCGGCGCCTTCGCCTTGTCGGCGGACGACGTCAGCGTGTACTGGACCGCCTTGGTCTTCCTGTCGACCGGCAGCTTGACCGCGGAGTCCAGCGTCGCGTCCGTGGCCGAGGAGTTGTCGAACAAGGCGCCCTCGCCCGCCACCGCGTCCTTCCTCGGCGACGGAACCTTGTCGTCCTTCGTGATCGACGTCGGCTGGGCGTTCTTGCCGGAGCCCCAGGCCGACGGCTTCGGGCCCATGTCGAATTCCAGGACGCCGCCGCGGGCGACGATGTCGTGCGGGAGCGCGGTCGACTTCCACTTCTTGCCGTTGACCTTCAGGCCCTGCACGTACACGTTCTTCGCGCTGTTCTTCGGCGCCTTGACGACCAGGTCGCGGCCGTTGTCGAGGTGCAGGGTCATCTTCGTGAACTGGGGCGAGCCGATGGCGTACTCGCCGCTGCCCATGACCAGGGGGTAGAAGCCGAGCGAGGAGAAGAGGTACCAGCCCGACTGCTCGCCGTTGTCCTCGTCGCCGTGGTAGCCCTGGCCGATCTCGCTGCCCGTGTAGAGGCGGGAGAGGACCTCGCGGACCTTCTCCTGCGTCTTCCACGGCTGCCCGGCCGCGTCGTACATGTACGCGGCGTGGTGAGCGACCTGGTTGGAGTGGCCGTACATCCCCATGCGTACGTCGCGTGCCTCCGTCATCTCGTGGATGACGCCTCCGTAGGAGCCCGCGAACTCGGCGGAGCCGGACTCGGGGGTCGCGAAGTACGTGTCCAGCTTCTTGCCGAGACCGGACCGGCCGCCGTAGAGGTTGGCCAGGCCGCGCGAGTCCTGCGGGGCGGTGAAGGCGTAACCCCAGGCGTTGGTCTCCGTGTAGTCGTAGCCCCACACGCGCGGGTCGAACTTCTCCGAAGGCACCCGCCAGACGCCCTTCGCGCTCTTGCCCTGGAAGAAGCCCGGGTCCGTGCCCGCGCCCGCCGCCTTGTCGTCGAAGAGGTTCACGTAGTCGCGGGCGCGGTCGGAGAAGTACGCGGACTCGTCCTTGTAGCGCTTCTTGCCCGTCTTCTTGTAGAGGGCGGCGCCCATGCGCGAGATGCCGTAGTCGTTGAGGTAGCCCTCAAGGGCCCACGACAGGCCCTCGTGCGTGTCGCTGCTCGTATAGCCGAGGAACGGCGAGGTCTTCATGCCCTTGCGGCCGACGCCCGAACTCGGCGGCACCACCGTCGCGTTCTTCAGCGCCGCGTCGTACGCGGCCTCGGCGTCGAACTTCACGCCCTTGACGTACGCGTCGGCGAACGCGACGTCCGACGACGTGCCCGTCATGAGGTCCGCGTAGCCGGGCGAGGACCAGCGCGAGGTCCAGCCGCCGTCCTTGTACTGCTGCACGAAGCCGTCGACCAGCTCGCCCGCCTTCTTCGGGGTGAGCAGGGAGTAGGCGGGCCACGTCGTGCGGTACGTGTCCCAGAAGCCGTTGTTGACGTACGGCTTGCCCTCGACGATCTTCGCGCCGGTGTGGGTCGGGGTGTCGGGACCGGTCTGCGGCGAGAACGGGGACGCGTACTTGTACGTCGCCTTGCCACCGCCCTGCGAACCCACCTTCTCGAAGCCCGAGTTGGGGTAGAGGTAAAGGCGGTAGAGGGAGGAGTAGAGGGACGTGCGCTGGCCCTCGCTCGCGCCCTCGACCTCCACCTTGCCGAGGATGTCGTCCCACGCCCGCTGGGCGCGGTTCTTCACGCGGTCGAAGGAGGTGCCGGACGGGATCTCCTGGGCGAGGTTGTCCTTCGCCTGGTCCAGGCTGATCAGGGACGTCGCCAGGCGGAGGTTGACCGTGCGGTCCTTGCCCGGCTTGAAGCGCAGGTAGCCGGTGACGTCGCCGCCACCGCCGCCCTCCAGCTTGCCGCCCGCGGTGACCGGCGCGTCGAAGACCCCGTACACGAAGAGGCGCGTCGCGCCCGTGGACAGGCCGGACTTGACGTCCGAGAAGCCCGTCACGACGCCCTTGTCCTCGTCGAGGGTCAGGCCGCCCTTCTCCGAGACGTTGTCGAATATGACGCTCGCGTCGTCACCGGGATAGGTGAACTTCATCATCGCGGCGTGGTCGGTCGGCGCCATCTCGGCCTTCAGGCCGTTCTCGAAGGTCACGCCGTAGTAGTGCGGGCGCGCCGTCTCCTTCTCGTGCCGGAAGGGCAGCGCCCGCTTGGTGCGTGACGCGTTCGGCGTGTCCTTGTCGACCGACGGCATCATCTGGAACGTCTGCCGGTCGCCCATCCACGGGCTCGGCTCGTGGCTCGCGCTGAACGCCTGCATGGTCGGCAGGTTGTCGTCGTTGTTGCCGCGCGCGTAGTCGTACAGCCAGCTCAGCGAGCCCGCGTTGGTCACAGGGGTCCAGAAGTTGAAGCCGTGCGGGACCGCGGTGGCCGGGAAGGTGTTGCCGCGCGAGAAGCCGCCGCTGGAGTTGGTGCCGCGCGTCGTGTCGGCGTAGTCGGAAGGGTGCGCCTTGGGCTTCGCGGGCGCCTTCTCCTTCAGGGACACGTCGTCGAGCCAGCCGCGGAACTTCGCCGGGCCCTTGGGGGCGTCGTACGCGATCAGGATCCGGTCGACCGTCTTGCCGCTCGCCACCTGCCCGATGCCCGATTCGATGTTGTTCCACTGGTTCACGTAGAGCGCCTTGGCCGCGCCCTGGCCCCGCGGGGTCAGCGGGAAGCCGTGCTGGTCGACGGCCTTGAGGTCGCTGAGGTACGTGCCGTCGGTGAAGGCGAGGTCCACGGAGACGTTCGTGGCGGCGTAGTCACGGTCGCCCTCGGCCATCGAGGGGAAGATCCGGTAGCCGAGCTCGGTGTTCCTGCCCACCTTCACATCGACGTCGAAGACCTTGTTGTACGAGTAGCCGCGGCCGTCCGCCTTGTGGCTGCCCGCGTAGCGCAGCGCCTGCTTTCCGGTGAACCCGGCGCGGGACTTGGCGGTGGGGGAGCCGCTGGGGCCGCGGTCCACCAGGCTCAGCATGTCCTCGGGGGCCGGGGTGCCCTCGCCGCCCGCCGACAGCTGCACGTCGGCGAGCTGGAGGGCGTCGGTCGCGCCGTTGTTCGCGGTGACGTCGAGGCGGTAGTGCGCGTAGGCCGTGGTGTTCTCGAAGTCGTACTTCTTCGTCTTGTGGCGACCGTCGAAGGTCTCGCCCTTGCGCTCGTCGAGGACCTTCCAGTCCTTGCCGTCGGTGGAACCCTTCAGGGTCCAGTCCTTCGGGTCGCGCTCGGCGTGGTCGTTGGCGGAGGTGAGCGCGTACGTCACGACCTTGGCGGGCTCGTCCAGGTCGAACTCCGCCCAGCCGTCCTTCGCGAACGTCAGCCACTTGCTGGTCGCCTCGCCGTCGACGAGGTTCGCCGCCACCTCGCCCGAGCCGGCGTTCTCACCGCTCGCCCGGACCTCGGTGACGTGGTCGTTGACGCTGCCGGGCAGGCCGGAGCTGAACTCGCCGTTGACGCCCGAGGCCTTCTTCTTGCCGTCGGGGCCCGTCTCGACGGTGTTCAGCCAGTCGGGCTGTGCGTCCTCCTTCTCGAAGGACGACGAGAACTGCCGCTCCGAGCGGGGGGATTGTTCGGGCCCGGCGACGGCGGCCCCCTGTGCCGCCACGACGAGCGCGAGCGCCAGCGTCCCGGCGGCCACGGCCGAACGGGGTACCGGGCCGGGTGGACGGTGGTGTCTAGAACGAGGTCTGCGAGCCGAGTGCGGCATCCTCGAGCCCCTCCTTGCCAGTTGGACAACGTTGTCACGATCGCTGCGCAAGGTCTAGTAGGGCGTCAAGTGTCGGTGGGTGTCAAGGTTGTTGACGGGGGCCGTGAGTCGTTCGGGCGCACACGCCTTGCGGGAAAGTCCATGGAAACCGGCGCGAAAGTCCAGGGGTTCCGGCGGTGATCTGCGAGAGGTTTTCACCGGGGATCACCGCGGGTCTCCATTCGGGATCACCGCAGGTCTCCACCGGGGATCACCGCAGGTCTCAACTCGGAAAAGGCTGCGGAGCAAAGCTGTATTCGATCTTGCTCACCCGGCCGCGAGTGGACTATACCTGTCGGCGTCCGCGCAGGCCGTCCGGCAGGTCGCGGGCCCGGGGGCAGCGGGGTGGGAAACACTGGAACGCCAACCGCCGCTCTCCGTCAACCGAATCCCGCTGCTTCAACGATGTATCGCACGACCCCAGCTTCACACCACCGCGGTGCCGGGGAGGGTCCGGTTCACCGCCTGAGTCCTGGAGAAGGCGAGGACTTGAGCATGGGATCCACCAGCGTCAACCGTCGTGATGTCATGAAAAGGGCGGCAGCCGCCGGTCTGCTCGCGGTGCCGGCCGTCGGGGCAGTGAGCTCCTGCGCCAGTGGTGGCGGCGACGAGAACAAGGCCGAAAAGGGCGACAAGACCAAGAAGAACCCGCTCGGCGTGAAAGAGGACGCGGACCTGACGGTCTACATCTTCAACGGCGGGTACGGCGACAAGTACGCCCAGTTCGTCACGGACATGTACGCCAAGAAGTACCCCAAGGCCGACGCGGAACAGAAGCCCACCGAGAAGATCGCCACCCAGGTCCAGCCGAAGATCGTCCGAGGCAAGCCCACGGCGGACGTCGTCAACAACTCCGGCGCCGACCAGATCAACCCCGGCAAGCTCGTGCACAACAAGCAGGTCGCCGACCTCAGAGAGGTGCTCGACGCCCCCTCGTGGGACGACCCGAAGGTCACCGTGCGCGAGACCCTGGTGCCGGTCGTCGAGCAGATGGGCCGCTTCGGCGGCCAGGAGTGCTACCAGCTCAACATCGCACTGACGGTGTACGGCAACTGGTACTCCAAGAAGCTCCTCGAGCAGGGCCTGGACGCCGAGTACCCCAAGACCTGGGACGAGATGCTCGCGGTCTGCAAGAAGGCCAAGGCCAAGGGCATCCACGGCTGGAGCTACCCCGGCGGCCACCCCCGCTACATGTTCTTCAGCATGTACGCGATGTTCGCCCAGCGCGGCGGGCGCGAGGTCACCACGGCCATGGACTACCTGGAGCCGGACGCGTGGAAGCACGACGCGGTCAAGGACGTCTTCGAGGCCTGGGAGGAGCTGGTCGCCAAGAAGTACGTGCTGACCGGCTTCGACGGCACCGAGGCCCACACCGAGATGCAGACCGCGTGGACGAAGGAGGGCAAGTGCCTCTTCGTGCCCAACGGCTCCTGGGTGGAGAACGAGGCCAAGGACACGACGCCGAAGGACTTCGCCATGACGGTGGGGGCGACCCCGTCGCTCGACTCCGGCGACAAGATGCCCTTCGGCACGCTCTACGCCCCGGCCGGTGAGCCCTTCATCATCCCCGCCAAGGCCAAGAACCGGCAGGGCGGCCTGGAGTGGATGCGGATGATGTACAGCAAGGAGGCCGCGCTCAACCTCTTCAAGGAGATCGGCTCGATCCCGGTCGTCAAGGGCGCCATCGACGGCCAGACGCTGCCCTCGGGCGCGGCGAGCGCCCAGGCGGCGACCAAGGCCGCCGGCGAGAACATCGTCATCCCCCAGTTCATGGACTGGTACAACGAGCTGTTCCGCGAGGACTTCAACAACATGATCCACAAGTTCATGCAGGGCCAGATCGGCGCCCGGCAGGCGATGGACACCATGCAGAAGGCCTCGGACCGGATCAAGAACGACCCCGACATCACGAAGGTCAAGAAGGCCTGAACCTCCTGTGGGTCCGGGGCCGCGAAGGCCCCGGACCCGGCACGCGACCGAGCACATAGGCATGTGGAAGAGCGGGCGGGGCTGAGCAGCGTGAAGACCGACACCCGGGTGGAGAAGACCCCACCTCCGAAGAAGCAGGCGGGCGCGAGGCCCGCACCGGCCGCTCCGGGCCGGCTGTTGTTCCTCCTGGCGGTGCTCCTGCCGCCCCGCTTCACCCCCGAACGGGTGCGTTACGACCGGCGCTACCGCACGCTCGACAAGTACCGCTTCATCGTGGGCTTCCTCGCCGTGCCGCTCGCGTTCTACGCGCTGTTCGTCGTCTCGCCCTTCCTGCAGGCGATCTACTACTCGTTCACCGACTGGTCCGGCGGCCCGGCCGCGCACTTCGTCGGGTTCGACAACTACCAGAAGATGTGGAACGACGAGCGGTTCTGGGACTCCGTCCAGGTGAGCGCCCTCCTGCTGCTCATCGCGCCCGTGGTCACCCTGGTCCTCGGCATGTTCTTCGCCTACATGATCACCTCGGGCGGCCGGCACCGCAGGGGCCAGGCCATCGCGGGCGTCGCGGGCTCCTCGGTCTACAAGGTCGTCTACTTCTTCCCGCAGGTCCTTTCCGTCGCCATCATCGCCGTGGTGTGGGGACGCGTCTTCAACACCAACAGCGGCCTGATCAACGGCGGCCTCGACAAGGTCGGCATCGACGGGCCCGCCTGGCTGGGCGGCGACGAGACCCTCGGCATCATCTCGCTGCTCACCGTGATCAGCTGGAGCTTCATCGGCTTCTACGTCGTGCTCTTCTCCGCCGCGATGGGCGCGATCCCCAGGGACATCTACGAGGCGGCCCTCCTCGACGGCGCGGGGCGCGCCCGTACCTTCTTCAACGTCACGCTCCCGCTGATCTGGGACACGGTGCGCACCGGCTGGATCTACATGGGCATCCAGGCCCTGGACACCTTCGCCATCTGCCTGGTCATGGTGCCGCCGCACGTCCTGAAGGTGACCCCGGTCTTCCTCTACGAACGGTTCCGGGACGGCCAGTACGGCTACGCCACCGCCATCGGCGTCGTCCTTCTCTTCCTCAGCATGGCGTTCTCCCTGATCGTCATGCGGGTCGGGAACCGCGACCGGATCGAATACTGAGACCGCGGGAGCCACTGCATCATGACCACGATCAAAACCTCCGCGCCCCGTTCCGAGACCACCTCCGCGGCCCGCCGCGAGAAGGAGGCGGGCGGCGCCACCCTCAACGTCTTCTCGCACGCCTTCCTCGTCCTGTGGGTCGTCCTCGCCGCCGGACCGCTCATCTGGGTGGCGCTCACCGCGTTCCGCCCCTCGGCCGAGATCCTCAGCGACCCGATGGGCTGGCCCGCGTCCTTCCACTGGGAGAACTTCAGCAACGCCTGGAGCAAGGCGAGCATCGGCCAGTACACCCTGAACTCGCTGATCATCCTGTCGGGTTCGCTGACCGGCACCATGCTGCTCGGCTCGATGGCGGCCTACGTCATCGCCCGGTTCAGCTTCCCCGGCAACCGCGTCATCTTCATGCTGTTCGCGGGCGGCATGATGTTCCCGGTCATCCTCGCCCTGGTGCCGCTCTTCGCGGTCATGGAGAACTTCGGCCTCCTCGACACCCGGCCCGGCCTGATGATCGCGTACATCGCGTACTCCCTGCCCTTCACGACCTTCTTCCTGACCTCCTTCTTCCGCACGCTGCCGACCGGCGTGCAGGAGGCGGCGATGGTCGACGGGGCCTCGCACACCCGCACGTTCTTCCAGATCATGCTGCCGATGGCCAAGCCCGGCCTGGTCAGCATCGGCATCTTCAACTTCCTCGGCCAGTGGAACCAGTACCTGCTTCCGCTGCTGCTCAACAACGAGGACGAGAAGAGCTACGTGCTGCCGCAGGGGCTCGCCTCACTGGCCGTCTCGCAGGGCTACCGGGGCGACTGGGGCGCGCTCTTCGCGGGCCTGACGATCGCCATGCTTCCGGTGCTCGTCGTCTACGCGGTCTTCCAGCGACAGGTACAGGCCGGACTGACCGCGGGCGCCATCAAGTGACCTGGTGGAGCGGGTGATTTCAGGTTGGCCACGAAAGTGGTCTAGGCCTGTCGAGGCCGATCGGGCCGTGAGTAGTCTCGGCGCCACGGCGCCGCGGGGGGCGACCGGACGCGCTCAAGTCGACACCGATGTCGAAGGGTTGAACCATCATGAGGAACCGAATAATCGCCACCGGTGCGGCAACGGTCGCCATGGCGCTTGGGCTCACCGCCTGCGGCGGTGACAGCGACAGCGGCGACAGCAAGACGATCAAGCTCGTCGCCGCCGACTACGGCGACAAGGCCTCCAACGCCTCCAAGGTGTACTGGGCCGAGGTCAAGAAGGAATTCGAGAAGGCCAACAAGGGCTACAAGGTCGATGTCCAGGTCATCAACTGGAACGAGATCGACAAGTCCGTCAAGAACATGATCCAGGCGGGCAACGAGCCCGACCTGCTGCAGACCGGCGGTTACGCCGACAAGGTCGCCGACGACCTCCTCTACAAGGCGGACGAGGTGATGTCCGCCAAGACGCGCGAGAACCTCATCCCCACCTTCGCCAAGGCCGGTGAGGTCGACGGGACCCAGTACGGCATCCCGTGGGTCTCCTCCAGCCGCGTGATGTTCTACAACAAGGCCGTCTTCAAGAAGGCGGGCATCAAGTCGCCGCCCAAGACGTGGGACGAAGTCGCGGACGCGGCAAAGAAGATCAAGGCCAAGAAGGCCGCCGACACCCCCTACGCGCTGCCGCTCGGCCCCGAGGAGACCCAGGGCGAGTCGCTGATGTGGGAGCTCGGCAACGGCGGCGGCTACACCGACGCGGACGGCAAGTACACCCTCGACAGCACGAAGAACGTCGAGACCTTCGACTGGCTCAAGACCAACCTGGTCAAGCCCGGCCTGACGTACGCCAACCCCGCCTCCACCGACCGCAAGACCGCCTTCGCGGACTTCGCGGCCGGCAAGGTCGGCATGCTCAACGGCCACCCGAGCCTCATCCAGATGGCCAAGGAGGGCAAGGCCGACTACGGCGTCGCCCCCATCCCCGGCAAGACGGGCCCGCTGGCGAGCACCCTCGGCGTGGCCGACTGGATGATGGCGTTCAAGGACGGCGGCGCAAAGAAGGAGGGCGTGAAGAAGTTCCTGGACTTCACGTACTCCAAGAAGATGCTGGCGTTCGACGAGATGTACAACCTCATGCCGGTCACCCAGGACGCCCTCAAAACCATGCAGGGCAACGGCAAGCACAAGGATCTGGAGCCGTTCTTCGCGGTCCTGCCGAACGCCAAGTTCTACCCGCTGGGTGACACCTCCTGGGACGTCGTCTCCGCCGAGATGAAGAAGACCGGCGGCAAGGCCGTCGCCGACGACCCGAAGCAGGTCCTCGGCGACCTGCAGAAGAAGGCGGAGTCGGCCGCGGCCGACGCCAAGTAGCAGCCGCTACCGGTCCCTTCACCCCCTTCATCCCGTCCGCAAGGAGTCGTTGTGTCCCTGAAGGCCCCTCCGTCCCCGGCCGAGTCCGGCCGGGGACGGGGCGGGCGCGCACCCAGGCCCGTGAGCCGCCGCAGCGGCATCGCCAGGCTTGGCCCGCTGCCCTGGATAGCGCCCGTCATCCTGCTGATCCTCGCCGTGGTCGTCTGGCCCGTCGTCGAGCTGATCCGCACCTCGTTCCTCAACATCTCCATCGCCGGCAAGGTGCGCGGCAGCGCCGGGACCGACAAGTTCAAGAAGCTCTTCGAGGAGAGCGACTTCGGGGCCGTCCTGCTCTGGACGGCGGTGTGGACCGTCGTCGTCGTCACCGTGACGATGCTGCTCTCGCTGGCCCTCGCCCAGCTGTTCAACCAGAAGTTCCCCGGCCGCACCATCACCCGCTGGGCGCTCATCGCTCCCTGGGCGGCATCCGTCCTGATGACCGCCATCGGCTTCAAGTGGATGCTCAACCAGACCGCGGGCGTGCTCAACACGCTGATGCTCGACCTCGGTCTGATCGACGACTCCAAGGACTGGCTCGGCAAGCCGGAGACCGCCTGGCCGTGGATGATGGCGGTCGCCGTCTTCGTCTCCCTGCCCTTCACCACGTACACGCTCCTGGCCGGTCTGCAGACCATCCCGCAGGAGGTCTACGAGGCCTCGCGGATCGACGGCGCCGGGAACTGGCAGACCTACCGCCACATCACGCTCCCGATGCTGCGGCCCGCCTTCCTGGTCGGTGTCGTCATCAACCTCATCAACGTCTTCAACTCCTTCCCGATCATCTGGGCCATGACCCAGGGCGGTCCGGGCTACGACACCTCCACGTCGATGGTGTTCATGTACAAGCTGAAGGAGACCGACATCGGCGAGTCCGCTGCCATGTCGGTCGTCAACTTCCTGATGGTCGTGGTGCTCGTGCTGATCTTCCTGAAGGTCAGCCGGTGGAACGAGGAGGACTGATGGCCACCGCGACGGCGACCCGCCCCGCGCCCCGGAAGGACGGCGGGCCGAAGAAGGCCCGGCGCGCGTTCCGGCCCCGCACCCTGGTCATCACGGCCTGCGCCTGGCTCCTCGCCGCGATCTTCCTCGCGCCGTACCTGGAGATGGTCATCACCGCGCTCCGCCCCAAGGAGGAGCTGCGGGACCGCACCTATCTGCCCCAGGACCTGGAGTGGGCGAACTTCGTCGACGTCTGGAAGGAGTCGGAGCTCGGCCAGAACCTCCAGGTGACGCTGTTGGTGGCGGGCGGCGCGACCCTGCTCGTCCTGCTGGTCGCGCTGCCCGCCGCGTACTACACGGCCCGCATGCGCTACCGCGGCCGCAAGCTGTTCCTGCTGCTCGTCCTTGTCACCCAGATGTTCCAGCCCACCGCCCTGCTTGTCGGCCTCTACCGCGAGTTCCACGAGCTGGACATGCTCAACTCGGTCTGGACCCTGATCCTCACCAACGCGGCGTTCAACCTCGCCTTCGCGGTGTGGATCCTGACGGCCTACATCAGCTCGATCCCGCCGGAGCTGGAGGAGGCCGCCATGGTGGACGGCACCAGCCGCTTCGGCGCGATGATCAGGGTGACGCTGCCGCTCGCCCTGCCGGGCGTCGTCACGGCCGTGATCTTCACCTTCATCACGTCCTGGAACGAGTTCGTGATGGGCCTGACCTTGACCACCGAACCGGAGAAGCAGCCGCTGACGGTCGGCATCAACAACTTCATCGGCAACTACACGGTGCAGTGGAACTACCTCTTCGCGGCGTCCGTGGTCGCGATCGTGCCGGTCATCGTGCTGTTCGCGTTCATCGAGCGGCATGTGGTGTCGGGGCTCACGGCGGGGTCGGTGAAGTGACACATGACGGAAAGGGACCAGTTGGAACAGGATCAGTTGGAACGGGAAGTCCGGGCGCTGTCCGACGAGGCCGCCGTCCAGGCGCTCGCCGCGGTGGTCGAGGAGCGCGGACTGCTCGCCGAGGCGCGCCGGTACGACTGGGACGGCTCGGAGCTGAGCGAGCCACTCGATTCCGGGGACGTGGCCGAGTATCTGGAGGCCGGGCAGGCGCCGGTGGCGGATGGGGAGTTGGCGCGCGCCGCCCTGGAGTACGCGGCCTCGTCGGGCGAGGACATGGCGCGTACGGTCGGTGAGGCCGTCGACTACGCGCGCTCGCCCATGGTGCGTCTCGACCCCGTGTCGCTTCCGGTCGCCGTGCTCGTCGTCGTGCTTCTGCAGACCGAGGTCGTGGTGAAGCGGGACACGCGCGGGAAGTGGAGCCTGACCATCCATAAGAAGGCGATGAAGGACGCCGCCCTCGGACGGGTCTTCACGGCGCTGCTCTCGCGGATCGGCGGCGGCAAGTAGGCGAACCCGGGCGCGAGCACGCGGCAGCATGGCACCTAGGAGGCAGGGTGGCGGTCTCAGCGAGGGAGTCCTACACATGGCGCTGCGATGAGTGCGCCCGGGAGTGCACCGCCGCGGTGTGGCGCATCGTTGATGCCCGTGAGCGCCCCGACGCCCTGGCGGCGCCGGGGCCGCCCGGCCTGTCGTGGGCGGACTGCCCCGGATGCGGGGCGAGGGCGGGCATCGACGCGCCACTGCTGGTGCTCAGGCCCGGCGCGACGGCGCCCCTGCTGCTCGCGACCTCCCTCGCCGAGCTCAGGGACGACCCCTCGCCGTCCGCGCTCGCCCTGCTGGGAGAGGCCGAGCGGGCCGGAGCCTTCCGCGAGGTTGTCTTCGACGGGCAGGTGATCCCGCTGCCCCGCAGGTTGCTCCCGGTCGTCCTGGCCCGCGACCTCGACCGGGACCTGGCCGACCCCGAGGCGGCCCGCGCGCAATTAGAGCCGGAGGGGGAGCCGACGGCCGGGCACTACGAGACCTTCCTCCAATACCTCGCGGAGGAGCGCGAGGTCGCCAGGACGAGCCGCCTGCTGTACGCCGTACTGACCAGCATGCCGGACGAACTCGCCGAACTGATCCGTAACCAGCCTGAGTTGACGAACGACACAAAGGTGCGCGACGCCGGCCGTGAAGAGCTGCGCGCGGCCGAAGGCGCCCGGGACGTATCGGTCCTCGAACGGCGCCAGCAGCTCCTGGAGGACCTGAGCGACGGCCGCACGCCGCAGAGCGAGGCGCTGCGACGCTACTTCGACTCGCTGAGCCGGTTCGGCGGCGATCTGCGCGAACGGCTGGACGCGCTGTACGAGACGGCCTTCGCCGCCGAGGGGTTCGACGGCATCGCACCGGCCCGCGAGGGCCTCGCGCTCGCCGCCGACCTCGGCGAGCAGGAGATGGAGACCGAACTCGCCGCACTGCTCGGTGAACGCCTGGTGGTCGCCGTCCACGCCGGGCTCGACGCCGATCTCGCCGAGGCGTTCGGGCTCCTGGAACGCGCACTGGACCGGTTGCCCGAGGGCAGCACGGAGTGGGCGCACACGGCCAACAACCTTGCCAGCGCGCACTATTCGCGTGACGACGGCGACCGACTGGAAGTCTGGGAGACCGCCCGCGACCTGCTGGCCCGCGCGAGCGGAATCGATCGCCGCGAGCACCCCGAATTCTGGGCGCGGATCCAGACCAACTACGGACTGCACCTCTCGGAGCGGCCCGGCGGCGGCCCCGCAGACCTCACCCTCGGCATCGACCACATCAGAGCCGGTCTCGAAGAGCGCTCACCGGCGCGCTCCACGGTCAACTGGGCCTACTCCATGGTCAACCTCGGCCTGCTGCTCCACCGCCGCGCCGAGCCGGACGACCTGCTCGAGGCGGAGCGCTGCTACCGCGGCGCGCTCGAGCACCTCGGCCCCGGCGACGACGCCGCGCTCTGGTCGCAGGCGCAGTGCAACCTGGCCGATCTGCTGCTCACCCGGGACCCTCCGGACGCCCATGCCGCGCGGGCCGCCGCGACCGCCGCGCTCGACCTGTCCACGGCACGCCCGGGCCTCCTCAACACCGGCCGCATCACCTCGCTCCTCGCCACTGCCAGTGACCTGCTCGAAGGGCCGGACAACGCCGAGAGCATCAGGCTGCGCCGGGCGGCGCTGGCCGCCCTGCCACCCGCCCTCGCGCCCTCCTCGTACCTCCGAGTCGCCCGGGAGCTCGTCAACTCCTATGCCGTGCTGGAACGTTGGGATGACGCCGCCGATGTCGCGTCCGGCATGCAGGTTGCCGTGAGTGCGCTCTATGACGCGCAGGTCACCGTCGCCAGCCGCCGCGGTGTGCTGGTGCAAGTGGACAGGCTCGCCCGCTGGACCGCCTTCCTGCTCGCCCGCGCGGGCCGTCCAGAGCGCGCGGTGGAAGCGATCGAACGCGGTCTCGCCTGCGAGCTCTCGGTGGTGGCCGGGCGGGGCGCCGCGGACCTGGCGGAACTCGACCGCGTCGACCCCCTCATGGCCCGCCGCTACCGCACCGCCAGGGCCCGCTATGGGGCCTCCGTCACCGGGCCGTCCGCGGTGACGCCTGCCGGGATCGCCCCGGTGGCCCGCGAGCAGGCGGTGGCGGAACGAGCCCTGCGTACGGTGGTCGAGGAGATCCGGGCGATCCCGGGCTTCGAGGACTTCCTGCGCACCACCGAACTGCGCGACATCGTCAAGGCCGCGGGCGGCGTACCACTCGCCTACCTGGTCAACGCGCCCTGGGGCAGCTACGTCCTGGTCATCACCGGTAAGGAACCCGCCGTGCGGGCCGTGCACGTGCCCGAGGTCAGCAGCATCACCTTGCTGAACCTCCTGGTCATGGACGCGGCGGAGGACACCACCGGGCTCTGGCTCGTCCAGCAGGCCCCGACGCTGACGTGGCGGCGCGAGTTCCCCGCGACCCTGGAGCGCCTGGGCGCCCTCGAACCGCTGATGCGTCCGCTCGCCGAACTCCTCGCGGACGATCCCCGCCGGGAAGCGGTCGTCGTCCCGACCGGGTTGCTCGGCCTGGTCCCCCTGAACGCCGTACCGCTCGGCCCCGAACCGGAGCAAGTCCTCGATGACATCGGCACATTGACCGTCGCCCCGTCTGCGGCGGTCTACTCCGCCTCCCGCTCCCGGGCCGCGCGCCCGGCAGCCGCCGTACCGCGCCTGGTCGCCGTCGCCGACCCCGACGGCTCCCTGCCCGGCAGTCGCAGTGAACTCGCCGAGATCCAGGCCATGTTCGAGCGGCACGGCGAGGCCAGCAGTGCGATGGGGGGCGAGGCCACCGTGGGCTGGGTGCTCGACCGGCTGGCCGACGCGTCGTATCTGCACCTGAGCTGTCACGGCAGCGCGGTCTCCGGCGGCGAGGGTGGCTCACTGGCCCTCGCAGACGGCAGCCTGGACATGGACACCGTCGTACAGCACCAACTCCCGGCATGCAGACTGGCGGTGGCCAGCGCCTGCCAGTCGGGTCACTACGGAATCATCGAGGCCCCCGACGAATTCCTCGGACTCCCGGCCGCCTTCCTCCAGGCAGGGGCCGCCTGCGCGGTGACCAGCCTGTGGCAGGTGGACGACATGGCGACCGCGTTCCTGATGACACGCTTCTACGAACTCCTCGCGGACTCCCACGCCCCGGTGCCCGCGCTGCGCCGGTCACGCCGGTGGCTGCGCCGCCTCACCTGGGACGAGCTCGCGCGGTACGCGGAGTCGCACCGGCATCTGGCGCCCCTCAGCGAGCGGTACGCCGCCCACGCGATGCCGACGAAGGAGCGTCCCTTCGCCTCGCCGGTCCACTGGGGGGCGTTCACGGCGTGGGGAGTGTGAGGAGCGCCCCGTCAGTCTGCCCTTACCGGACCGTTCGAGCCGAGCCGGTACGAGCGGACAGGGTCGTCGGGCGTTGTCGGGGCGTCGACCCGCAAGATCGTGTAACGCTGGGAGGCCAGGCCGGTGACGGTCACCGTCACCGGGTACTGCACCTCCCTGCCGTCCGCGCAGCTGGGCTCGCAGATGACGTGCCACCCTCGCCCGGTGGCGCGGGCGGTGGGCGTGCCCCAGCCCGACCACACCAGATCCAGGAGCCCGGCCTTCCCGTCGCCGCAGGCGAGCAGGAGCCAGTCCGGTCTGGGCAGAGACTTCGCCGCGCAGTCGGCGATCGCCGCGGGCCGCGTGCTCGGCCGCGTCTCGATCCTCGTCGGGGCCTGCCGGGAGGGCTCGGCGGCGGCCGATGGCTCGGTGTCGGGCGTGGTCGCCTCTTCGGCCGGCGGCGCCGGTGGAGCGGTGGTCGATTCCGGGCTCGACTGCGCGGGCGTCGGCTCGGCCGTCACGGTCGTGCGCGGTGGCCTCTCGACGGTGCGGGTGCCGCTCTCGCGCCATGGATCCAGGGCGATGACGGCTGTGGCGGTCAGTGCGGCGACCGCGACAGCCGTCGCCATGAGGGCGGCGAATCCGCGCCTGGACGACCGGGGCGAGGGCTCCGGGCCGGTGGGCCCCTCCGGACCGGAAGGGCCTTCGACGGCGACCGGCGCCGCGTCGTCCTGTTCTCGCGTGCGACGGTCCAACTCCTCCTGGAGCCGGGCGATCTCGGCCTGCTGCGCCGCTATCAGCTCGTGCACCTCGGTCGGCCAGGGGCGCGCCGACCGGCTGATCCGGCCGATGTCATCGAGGAGTTGGGTGGGGCTCGGCCGCTCGGCCGGGTCCTTGGCCAGGCAACGGGCCACCAGCGGGCGAAGCTTCGCGGGCAGCGCGCCGAGATCCGGCTCGGTGTGCACGACGTTGTACAGGGTCTGCGGCACGGCAGGCCCGGCGAACGGGCACGTGCCCGTGCACGCCATGACCAGCACCGTCCCGAGGGAGAACACATCGCTGGCCGGGCCGACGGGCTGTCCCAGGGCCTGCTCGGGGGACATGAAACCGGGCGAGCCGACCCATCCGCCCGAGTGCGTCAGCTCGGTGCCGCCCTCGCTGTCGGTGGCCCGGGCGATGCCGAAGTCGATGACCCGGGGCCCGTCGGCGGCGAGCAGCACATTGGACGGCTTCAGATCCCGGTGCACGAGACCGGCCCGGTGGATGTCGGCCAGAGCGGTGGCGAGACCCGCGGCCATGCGCAGAACCGCTTCCTCCGGCAGCGCGCCGACGGCCGTCACCGCCTGCTGCAGCGAGGGGCCGGGAACGAACTCCGAGGTCAGCCACGGTTCTTCGGCGTCCGCGTCCGCGTCGATCACCGCCGACGTATGCGTACCGGACACCTTGCGGGAGGCGGCCACCTCACGGCGGAACCTGGCACGGAACCCGTCGTCCTCGACGAACTGCGCGCGCACCTGCTTCAGTGCGACGAGACTGCCGTCCGGGGCGCTGCTCAGCAGGACCCGGCCCATGCCTCCGCTGCCCAGCTCCGCGATCGAGCGGTACCGCCCGACTTCCGCCGGATCGTTCGCGGTCAACCGTTCCACTGTCCCCCCACGGGATCGGGCGAGCCGTTCACACGAGCTGTTCAACGGACCGGACGCGCCTCGGGCACCGTTGAGAAGAAGAAGCCCGGGCATCGTCTCGTGTCCCGTCAAGCCCGGACAACAGGGCCGGTGTCCCCGAAACGGGGGCCGGTGGCCGTGCCGACACCTCTTACACGCATCCATGCTGTGTTCAGCGCGCCGATGGGGGTGACGGCACGAGTGGTGAGCCCGGGCCGGATCAGCCATGTGGAGCTGGTCCGTCCAGTGCTCGGGCCCGCCGGAGCGGCGAGGTCGTCCGGGCCGGATCTCCCTCAAGGACTTGACTGCGGCATCTCCTTCAGCAGACTTTGGAGTTCACAACTTGTACGTGGCCCGGTAGCGCTTTCCGAGGCCGGTGTCGCGGGTGGCTCTCGGGCCGCCCGAAAGAGGGCAAAGGGTGAGAGTCAATGGAGACTCCGGGGTCGCAGTCGTCTCTGCACCGGGCCAATCTCGAACGGGTCGTACGTGCCGTGCGCCTGGCCGGATCGCTCACGCAGGCGGAGATCGCGAGGACGACGGGCCTGTCGGCCGCGACGGTCTCCAACATCGTCCGGGAGTTGAAGGACGGCGGCACGGTCGAGGTCACGCCCACCTCGGCGGGCGGCAGGCGGGCCCGCAGCGTCTCGCTCAGCGGTGACGCGGGCATCGTCATCGGCGTCGATTTCGGCCACACCCATCTGCGCGTGGCGATCGGCAACCTCGCCCACCAGGTGCTCGCGGAGGAGTCCGAGCCGCTGGACGTGGACGCCTCCGCCGCGCAGGGCTTCGACCGGGCCGAGCAGCTGGTCAGCAGGTTGATCGCGGCCACCGGAGTGGACCGTACGAAGATCGCCGGAGTGGGGCTCGGCGTGCCCGGACCCATCGACGTGGAGTCCGGCACGCTCGGCTCGACGTCGATCCTGCCGGGCTGGACCGGCACCAAGCCCGCCGAGGAGCTGGGCGGCCGTCTCGGCGTGCCCGTGCACGTCGACAACGACGCCAATCTCGGCGCGCTCGGCGAGCTGGTCTGGGGCAGCGGCCGGGGCGTCAAGGACCTCGCGTACATCAAGGTCGCCAGTGGCGTCGGCGCGGGGCTCGTGATCAGCGGGCGGATCTACCGGGGTCCCGGCGGCACAGCGGGGGAGATCGGGCACATCACGCTCGACGAGTCCGGCCCGGTCTGCCGCTGCGGCAACCGCGGCTGCCTGGAGACCTTCGCGGCCGCCCGTTATGTCCTGCCGCTGCTGCAGTCAAGCCACGGCACCGACCTGACCATGGAGCGCGTGGTCGGCCTCGCCCGCGACGGCGACCCGGGCTGCCGACGGGTGATCGCCGACGTCGGACGGCACATCGGCAGTGGCGTCGCGAACCTCTGCAACCTCCTCAACCCCTCCCGTGTCGTGCTCGGCGGTGATCTCGCGGAGGCAGGCGAGCTGGTGCTCGGGCCCATCAGGGAGTCGGTCGGGCGCTATGCCATTCCGAGTGCGGCGCGCATGCTGTCCGTACTGCCGGGGGCGCTCGGCGGACGGGCCGAGGTGCTCGGCGCGCTGGCGCTCGCGCTCAGCGAGATGGGTGATTCAACCCTTTTGGACGGAACACTGCCTGCGGCCACACCTGTCTTCACTTAGATAACGCATGGCACCGTTGTCATCTCGTTAAGGATTTACTCCTTGACGCTGGTGTGGCGGCCGAGTTGACTTCGAGCCACCTCGGCCGCAACGACGCGGCCTCGTCAGGGAGGCACCCCACCATGAACGCAATGACGCGTCGCGTCGTCATAGGCACGGCCGCGGTTTCGATGGCACTGGCCGTGACCGCGTGCGGCAAGGCCGGCGACGACGACGACAAGGGCAGCGGCGGCGACAAGAAGACCATCGGTCTGCTGCTCCCGGAGAACAAGACCACGCGCTACGAGACCTTCGACCGCCCCATCATGGAGGCGAAGATCAAGGAACTCTGCTCGGACTGCAAGGTCAAGTACAACAACGCCGCTCAGGACATCGAGACCCAGAAGAAGCAGTTCGACGCCCTCGTCACCCAGGGCATCAAGGTGATCATTCTGGACTCGGTCGACTACAAGTCGACCAAGTCGTGGGTCAAGCAGGCCGACAAGCAGGGCGTGAAGGTCGTCGCCTACGACCGCCTCGCCGAGGGCCCGCTCGCCGCGTACGTGAGTTACGACAACGAGAAGATCGGCCGCCTGCAGGGCGGGGCCATGGTCAAGGCCCTCGGCTCGAAGGCCAAGGACGCCAATGTTGTCATGATCAACGGCTCGCCGACCGACCCGAACGCCCCGTTCTTCAAGAAGGGCGCCCACTCGGTGCTCGACAAGAAGGTCAAGAAGATCGCGTACGAGCAGGACATCCCGGACTGGTCGCCGGACGAGGCGAGCCGCAAGATGTCCTCCGCGATCGACAAGCTCGGCAAGGACGGCATCCAGGGCGTCTACGCCGCCAACGACAGCATGGCGGGCGCCGCCATCACCGCCCTCAAGGGCCGCGGCATCAAGGTCCCGGTCGGCGGCCAGGACGCCGAACTCGCGGGCGTACAGCGCCTGTTGAGCGGCACCCAGGACTACACGATCTACAAGCAGATCAAGCCGGAGGCCGAGACCACCGCCGAGATCGCCGTCCGGCTGCTGCAGGGCAAGGACATCGACGCCATCACCGACCGCAAGGTCGACTCGCTCAGCGGCGAGTTCAAGGGCATCCCCGCCAAGCTCTACGACGCGCAGGCGATCACCAAGGACCAGGTCGCCGACACGATCGTCAAGGACAAGGTCTACAAGGTCAGCGAGATCTGCACGGCCCAGTACAAGAAGGCCTGCGACGCCGCGGGTATCAAGTAACTCCCCCTTGCGGTAAGCCCGTTCGTACGAGATGAGCCCCCGGGGGCGCCAGAGAGCGCTCCCGGGCGCCCGTACGGCACGGGCTCATGTACCGGTCCGGTGTCCCGCCCCGACATCCGCCCCGCAACCGGGGGGCGGGCACCGGACCCGCTCGCACTGTCCTTCTGCACCACCATCCCCGCCGGTCAGGCGGCGAAGGAGATGATTCACGTGTCCGCTACGCCCGTGCTGGCGTTGCGCGGGGTCTCCAAGCGGTTCGGCGCCGTCCAGGCGCTCACGGACGTAGACCTCGAAATCCACACCGGTGAGGTGGTCGCCCTCGTCGGCGACAACGGCGCCGGCAAGTCCACACTCGTCAAGACGATCTCGGGCGTCCACCCGATCGACGACGGCACCATCGAGTGGGAGGGCAGGTCGGTCCGCATCGGGCGCCCGCACGACGCCCAGAACCTCGGTGTAGCCACCGTCTACCAGGACCTCGCCCTCTGCGACAACCTCGATGTCGTCGCCAACCTCTTCCTCGGCAGCGAGCTGAAGACGGCGTCCGTCCTCGACGAGATCAAGATGGAGAAGCGGGCCAAGGAGCTCCTGGACACCCTCTCCATCCGTATCCCCAGCGTCCGCATCCCGGTCGCCGCCCTCTCCGGAGGCCAGCGCCAGGTCGTCGCCATCGCCCGCGCGCTGGTCGGCGACCCGAAGGTCGTCATCCTCGACGAGCCCACCGCGGCGCTCGGCGTCGAGCAGACCGCCCAGGTCCTCGACCTGGTGGAACGCCTGCGCGAGCGCGGCCACGGCGTGATCCTCATCAGCCACAACATGGCCGACGTGAAGGCCGTCGCCGACCGGGTCGCGGTGCTGCGGCTCGGCCGCAACAACGGCACCTTCTCCGTCGCGGACACCACCAACGAAGAGGTCATCGCCGCCATCACCGGCGCCACGGACAACGCCGTCACCCGCCGCAAGGCGCGCTCGGCCTCGGTCACGAAGGAGGACGCGAAGTGAGCGACCTCGCCAAGAACACGAAGTCTGTCGACGACGCCCCCGACGCCCCCGCCAAGGGCGCCGAGCCCGACACGTCGGCCGCGCCGATCCCGGCGGTCGACCCGCGCCTGCTCATCCGCGAGGAGGGCCTGGCCGGCTACTGGACCGAGTTCAAGCGCAAGATGCGCGGCGGTGAGCTCGGCTCGCTGCCCGTCGTCGTCGGCCTGATCCTCATCGCGATCATCTTCCAGCTGAAGAACGAACACTTCCTGGACGCGAGCAGCCTCGCGAACATCGCGGTCTTCACCTCCGGCCTCGGCATCATGGCCGTCGGCATCGTCTTCGTCCTGCTGCTCGGCGAGATCGACCTCTCGGTCGGCTCGGTGGCGGGCATGGGCGCGGCGGTCTGGGCCGTGCTGCGCGTCACCCACGAGATGAACGACTGGCTCTCGGTGCTCGTCGCCGTCCTGACCGGCCTGGTCATCGGCGCCCTGCACGGCTTCTTCTTCGCCAAGATCGGCGTGCCCGCCTTCGTGGTCACCCTCGCGGGCTTCCTCGGCTGGAGCGGCGTCCAGATCTGGCTGATGGGCGGCGAGGGCAGCATCAACACGCCCGAGGGCAGCGTCGTCGAGGACCTCACCGGGCACTTCTTCGCGGAGAAGGGCGCGGCCTACGGCCTCGCGGCCGTCGCGATCATCGCGTACGCGGCCTCCCTGCTGCTCGACAGCCGCCGCCGCAAGGCCGCCGGGCTCCCGTCCCGGCCGGTCAGCGAGATCGTGCTGCGCACGGTCGTCGTCGCCGTCCTCGCGGGCGGCGCCGCCTACGAGCTGAACGAGCCGGTCGGCGCCCGCGGCCTGCCGCTCGCCCTGGTGCTCTTCCTCGCCGTCCTGGTGATCGCGGACTTCGTCGCGCGGCGCACCACCTTCGGCCGCCAGGTCTTCGCGGTCGGCGGCAACGCGGAGGCCGCGCGGCGCGCGGGCATCAACGTGGACCGCGTCCGGATCATCGTCTTCGGCATCTCCGGCATGCTCGCCGCCTTCGGCGGACTCTTCATCGCGAGCCTCTCGGGCGGCGCCACGAAGAGCCTGGGCGGCGGCAACACGCTGATGATGGTGATCGCCGCGGCGGTCATCGGCGGCACGAGCCTCTTCGGCGGGCGCGGCAAGGTGTGGTCCGCGCTGCTCGGCATGCTGGTCATCCAGTCGATCCAGCAGGGCCTCAACATGCTCGGCATGGCGAGTGAGATCCAATTCATGATCACGGGTGCGGTGCTGCTTGCCGCGGTGGTCATCGACTCGGTTTCGCGGCGGACGCAGAAGTCGGCGGGGCGCGCGTAGCGGTTCCCCTGAGCAGGGATTCTGGCTGCGGGCTCGTTCTGGCTGAGCGCGCAGTTCCCCGCGCCCCTGAAGGGGCGCGGGGTTTTCCGTTTGGCCGGTGAATCGCCTCCCGGACGCACATGCCGGGAGTGGAACATTAGACTTGACAGACCCGGCAACGCTGGAACAGCACATCTCAGCTCTACTGCAAGGAGGCACGGGTGCCGCTGCTGACCCGCATCACGGGACCGCGCGATCTTGACCGGCTCAGCCCCGAGGAACTGAACCAGCTGGCGGGAGAGATCCGAGGCTTCCTCGTCGAAGCAGTCTCCAAGACCGGCGGCCACCTCGGCCCCAACCTCGGCGTCGTCGAGCTCACCATCGCCCTGCACCGCGTCTTCGAGTCCCCGCAGGACAAGGTCCTCTTCGACACCGGTCACCAGAGCTACGTGCACAAGCTGCTCACCGGCCGCCAGGACTTCGGCAAGCTGCGGACCAAGGGCGGCATCTCCGGCTACCCCTCGCGCGCCGAGTCCGACCACGACGTGATCGAGAACAGCCACGCCTCCACCGTCCTCGGCTGGGCCGACGGCCTGGCCAAGGCGAACGAGGTGCGCGGCAAGGACGACCACGTCGTGGCCGTCATCGGCGACGGCGCGCTGACCGGCGGCATGGCCTGGGAGGCGCTGAACAACATCGCCGCCGCCAAGGACCGGCCCCTGGTGATCGTCGTCAACGACAACGAGCGCTCCTACGCGCCCACGATCGGTGGCCTCGCCAACCATCTGGCGACCCTGCGCACCTCCGACGGCTACGAGCGGTTCCTGGCCCGTGGGAAGGACTTCCTGGAGCGCACGCCGGTCGTCGGCAGGCCGCTCTACGAGACCCTGCACGGCGCCAAGAAGGGCCTGAAGGACTTCATCGCCCCGCAGGGCATGTTCGAGGACCTCGGCCTGAAGTACGTCGGCCCGATCGACGGCCACGACATCGAGGCCCTGGAGTCCGCCCTGCAGCGCGCCAAGCGCTTCGGCGGCCCGGTCATCGTGCACTGCCTCACCGAGAAGGGCCGCGGCTACAAGCCCGCCGAGGAGGACGAGGCCGACCACTTCCACGGCATCGGCCCGATCCACCCCGACACCGGCCTGCCCATCGCCGCGGGCGGCATGGACTGGACGTCCGTCTTCGGCGAGGAGATGGTCAAGCTCGGCCACGAGCGCGAGGACATCGTCGCCATCACGGCGGCCATGCTGCAGCCGGTCGGCCTGGAGAAGTTCTCCAAGGCGTTCCCCGACCGCGTCTACGACGTGGGCATCGCCGAGCAGCACGCCGCGGTCTCCGCCGCGGGCCTGGCCACCGGCGGCCTGCACCCGGTCTTCGCGGTCTACGCGACCTTCCTCAACCGCGCCTTCGACCAGCTCCTGATGGACGTGGCCCTGCACAAGTGCGGCGTCACCTTCGTCCTGGACCGCGCGGGCGTCACCGGCACGGACGGTGCCTCGCACAACGGCATGTGGGACATGTCGATCCTGCAGTGCGTGCCGACCCTGCGGATCGCCGCCCCGCGCGACGCCGACCAGGTCCGCCTCCAGCTGCGCGAGGCCGTCGACGTCGACGACGCCCCGACCGTGGTGCGCTACTCCAAGGGCGCGGTCGGCCCGGCGGTCAAGGCGGTCGGCAAGGTCGGCGCCATGGACGTGCTGCGCAAGGCCGCCACCGGCAAGCCGGACGTGCTCCTCGTCTCCGTCGGCGCGCTCGCGCCGATGTGCCTGGAGATCGCCGACCTCCTGAACAAGCAGGGCATCACCACCACCGTCGTCGACCCGCGCTGGGTCAAGCCGGTCGACGAGGCCATGGCCCCGCTCGCCGAGAAGCACCGCGTCGTCGTCACCGTCGAGGACAACTCGCGTGCGGGCGGCGTCGGTTCGGCCATCGCGCAGGCCCTGCGCGACGCGGGCGTCGACGTCCCGCTGCGCGACTTCGGCATCCCGCCGCGCTTCCTCGACCACGCCTCCCGCAAGGAGATCCTGGCCGAGATCGGCCTGACGGCGCCGGACATCGCCCGGCAGGTCACGGGCCTGGTCGCCAAGCTGGACGGCAGGTTCGAGCGGAACACCGCCGCGGCCGTGGACTCCGTGGAGCCCGCCCGCGACTGACGTCAACACGCACCGCCGAAGGGCCGGTTTCAGCACCCTGTACGGGTGGTGGGACCGGCCCATTCGCGTGAATGGGCCCGTGCCGGGGCTTTCGGGGTACTCGCCCTCTCGATCATGTCGGGGACGACAACGTGGGAGGTACGCCCGTGAGCAGCACCCTCTTCAGGACGAAGAGCGTCGAGCAGTCCATCAAGGACACCGAGGAGCCGGAGCACGCGCTCAAGAAGTCGCTGTCCGCCCTCGACCTCACGGTCTTCGGCGTCGGTGTCATCATCGGCACCGGCATCTTCGTGCTGACCGGAAAGATCGCCAAGGAGACGGCGGGGCCCTCGGTGGCCCTGGCCTTCGTCGTCGCCGGACTCGTCTGCGCGCTCGCGGCGCTCTGCTACGCCGAGTTCGCCTCGACGGTGCCGGTCGCCGGTTCCGCGTACACCTTCTCGTACGCCTCACTCGGTGAGTTCCCCGCCTGGATCATCGGCTGGGACCTGATCCTGGAGCTCGCGCTCGGCTGCGCGGTGGTCGCGGTCGGCTGGTCGGGGTACCTCCGCTCGCTCCTCGACACCGCGGGCATGCACCTGCCGCAGGCGCTGAGCGGCACGCACGAGGGGAAGTTCGGCTTCGACCTGCTGGCCTGCGTGCTCGTGCTGGTCCTGACCGCCATCCTCGTCGCCGGGATGAAGCTGTCCTCGCGGGTCACCAACGTCATCGTCGCCGTCAAGGTCACCGTGGTCATCCTGGTGATCATCGTGGGCGCCTTCCTGATCACCGGCGCCAACTACGACCCGTTCGTCCCGCCGACCGAGCACCCGGACGGCGGTGGCGGCATCACCGCGCCGCTGGTCCAGCTGATCTTCGGCTTCACCCCGTCGAACTTCGGTGTGATGGGCATCTTCACCGCGGCGGCCGTCGTCTTCTTCGCGTTCATCGGCTTCGACATCGTCGCGACCGCCGCCGAGGAGACCCGCAACCCGCAGCGCGACGTGCCGCGCGGCATCCTCGGCTCGCTCCTCATCTGCACGATCCTGTACGTCGCCGTCTCCGTGGTCGTCACCGGCATGCAGAAGTACACCGAGCTCTCCACGGACGCCCCGCTCGCGGACGCCTTCAAGGCCGTCGGACACCCCTTCTGGGCAGGCGTGATCAGCTTCGGCGCGGCCGTCGGCCTCACCTCCGTCTGCATGATCCTGCTGCTCGGCCAGACCCGCGTGTTCTTCGCGATGAGCCGCGACGGACTGCTGCCCCAGACGTTCTCCAAGGTCCACCCCACGTTCGGCACGCCGTACCGCTCGACGGTCCTGCTCGGGGCGATCGTGGCCGTCGTCGCGGGCTTCACCTCCATCGACGCACTGGCCGAACTGGTCAACATCGGCACGCTGTTCGCGTTCGTCGTGGTCGCCCTCGGCGTCATCCTGCTCCGCAAGCAGCGCCCCGACCTGCCGCGCGCCTTCCGCACCCCGCTGGTGCCGTTCGTGCCGATCCTTTCGGTGCTCGCCTCGCTCTGGCTGATGCTGAACCTGCCCGCGGAGACCTGGCTGCGGTTCGGCGTCTGGATGGCGCTCGGCGTCGTCATCTACTTCGTGTACGGGCGTTCGCACAGCCGTCTGCACCTCCGTGACGCGCGCACCGGCGACACACAGTAGTCGCCCGCTGTTCGACAGGCATTCCCCTCCGGCCCCGTATGTCCCGATCCGTCGGGGAGTGCGGGGCCGGATAGCGTGCACTGTATGCTCGCCCCGCCGTCTCCACCACTACGCTCCGTACCCGGCCTCCGGGTGCCGGGCCCGCGCGAGGAGTACGTCTCCGAAGGGGGCGTCAGGGAGCCGTACTGGCCCCGCCTGCTCCCGCTGCTCGTCGCCCTGGCGTGCGTGACCCGGCTGCCCTCCTTCCGGGGGCCGCTGTGGAGCCCGGACGAGGGCTATCTCGCCGTCCAGGCACGGATGTTGGCGCACGGCGGCGCGCTCTACGAGACGGTCGTCGACCGCAAGCCGCCGCTCGTCCCCTGGCTGTACGCGGGCAGTTTCGCGCTCTTCGGCGACGACTCGCTGCTGCCCGTGAAGGTCCTCGCGGTGGCCGCGCAGCTCCTGACGGCGGTGCTCCTCGTCTCGCTGGCCCGGCGCCGCTGGGGGGACGGCGCGGGCCGCACGGCGGGCGTCCTGTACCTGCTGATCTCCATCGGCCTGAACCCCGAGGACGCCCAGGCGGCCGCCTTCGAGGTCTTCATGCTGCCGTGCACGGCGGCCGCCATGTGGTGTGCGGACCGCCGCCGGTGGGGAGCCGCGGGCGCCGCGGTGGCCTGCGCCTTCCTCGCCAAGCAGACCGGCGGCGCGGTGCTGCTCCCGGTCGCCCTGCTGCTGTGGCGCGGCGGGGCGCCCCGGCGGGACGCGTGGCGGCTGACGGCAGGGCTCGGCGCCCCCGTCCTGGCCGCCGCACTCCTGACGACGCCCTCGGGTTTCCTGTTCTGGACGGTGACGGGCTCGGGCGCGTACGCCTCCTTCACCGGCTCCGAACTCCACGTCCTCGTACGCGGGTTGGTGAACGCGGGCGTCCTCGCCGCGGCCTGTGCGGGCATCGTCCCGCCCGTCGTGCGCGTCCTGCGCATCGCCCGCACCGGGGCGGCCGAACTGTGGCTCTGGCTCGCCTCGTCGGCGGCCGCGGTACTGCTCGGCTTCCACTTCTTCGGCCACTACTACCTTCAACTCATGCCGCCCCTGGCCCTGTTGGCGGCGGCGGCGCTACAGATCCTGCCGCGCGAGCGGACCGTGCGGGCGGTCGTCGTCTCCGGCTGCGCGTGCACGGTCTTCCTGGCCTGGGGGCTGCTCGCGCCGCGCCCCGACCTGGCGCACGCCGTCCGCCTGGCCCAGACGGTCAGGGCGAACAGCGGGCCGGAGGACCGGGTGCTGTTCTGGGGGATACACCCGGAGGCGTACTGGCTGGCAGGCCGCGCCCCCGCGAGCCGCTACCTCACGGCCGGGCTCCTCACCAACTACAGCGGCGGCAGGAACGGCCCCCAAGTGGGCGAGAAGTACGCGGTCGAGGGCGCCTGGCCGGTCTTCCGCGAGGAGCTGCGACGCCACCCGCCGGCGATCGTGGTCGACGACTCACGGGGCAAGCCGTACGCCCCGGACCGGATGCCTTCGCTGCGACGGATCCTCGCGGTCGGGTACGAGCCGGTGGCGCGGGTCGAGGGGGCGGTGGTGTACGTACGGGGGGAGCGGTGAGGCGCGCGCGAGCCGGGCGGGCCACCCCCGCGCACCGCTCCGCCTGCTGCGCCGCCGTCTGGCCGGGCCCGCTAGCCGCGACGCTGCCAGGTGCGCGTGAGGTCCGCAAGGGCCCCGACGACCGCGCGTGCGTGGTCGTGGTCCAGGCGGATCCGGGGGCCGAACTCGACGTGCAGGAACGGGACGTCGTGGGCCGCGGCGGACCGCCCCTGCACGTTGGAGCGGGCCGCGAGCGGGCAGGATCTGGCCCAGGCGCGGCAGACGTCGTAATCCTGTTCCCGCAGGGCGTCGGCGAGGGCGCGGCCCTCGGTGACGCCCTCCCTGCCCCGGCCCGTGGAGGCGACGACGTCGTGGTCCGGCGCCGTGTCGTCGGCCATGCCGTGCAGCTGGACGCCGGGCAGGCCGCGCCGGACGAGTTCGTCGCAGACGGCGTGGAACACGGTGTCCCTGCGGTGGGCGACGTCCGCCGCGTCGCCGCGCCCGGCGTCGCGGTGCGCTCCGGCGAGCACCAGTACACCGCCGGGGGAGCGGCGCATCAGCTCCGCGCCGAGTTGTTCGGTGTCGCGGTCGGCCACCGGGTGCGGGATCTGCACGGACCAGCGGGGCGAGGTGTCCATGTCGAGGTAGACGCGGCCCCAGCCGCGCGGCGCCGCGCCGCCCTCGGAGCGGTCGGCGATCTCCGCGTACCGCCGTCCCGCGGCCTTGTCGGTGACCGTGCGCACCGCAAGATCCACGTCGGCCAGGCGTCGTTCGGCCTCCGGGCGCCGGTGGTCGAGGAGCAGCGCGACGCCCGCGGCGACCGTGCGCCGGTCGGTGGGCGAGGGGCGGCGGTACCCGCTGTTCTCGTCGAATCCCGCGGTGTACGCGGTGATCAGCTCGGTGAGGTTCTCGCCGCCCTCACCGGTCCGGCCGTCGGGCGCCGCGGATGAGCGACCCCCCTCCGACCTGGGGTTTTCACTATCCCCTGAGGAGCTGCCTGTGCACTGCGCGAGAGTGAGGACGGCCGCGGTGACGAGGCCGAGGACCCTGGCCTTCCGCTTGATCGTTGTCAGCCGGGTGCGGGAGCGCTTCATGATTGTATAAAGATAGCCCTGTGATGACACGCCCCTTCCGCAGGCTTCTCGTGACCTGTGCAGCCTCCTCGCTCCTGCTGGCCGGCACCGCCTGCGGCCCCTTCGGCAGCGACGACAAGCCCGCCGCCGACGGCCCCTCGTTCACCGTCGCCGCCGCGGGCGACATCCTCATCCACCCGCAGCTGACCGAACAGGCGCGCAAGGACGGCAAGGCCACGGGCAAGGGAGTCAAGGGCCTGGACTTCGGGCCGATGATGGCGGGTGTCCGACCGGTCATCAGCAAGGCCGATCTGGGCATCTGCCACTTCGAGCCGGTGGTCGGCAAGCCCGACGGCCCGTTCCAGAGCTACCCCGACTTCCTGGTGCCGCCGCAGATCGCCACGGCGATCAAGGGCGTCGGCTACGACCAGTGCTCGACCGCGTCCAACCACACGCTCGACCACGGCCCCGCCGGGGTCACCCGCACTCTGAACACCCTCGACAAGGCGGGCCTTCGGCACACCGGTTCGGCGCGCAGCGCGGCCGAGGCGGGCAAGCCGCTGATCACCGAGGTGAAGGGCGTGAAGGTCGCGCAGATCGCCTTCGCCTTCGGGTTCAACGGCCGCGAGGTCCCCAAGGACAAGCCGTGGGTCGTCAACCAGAACGACTTCGGCAGGATCGCCGCCGCCGAGAAGAAGGCGCGTGCGGCGGGCGCCGAGGTCGTGATCCTCAGCATCCACTGGGGCCGTGAGAACCAGCCCAACGCCAGCGGTCCGCAGCTGAACCTCGCCCGGAAGATCGCGAAGGAGACCGGGATCAACCTGGTCATCGGCCACCACGCGCATGTCGTGCAGCCGATGGAGAAGGTCGACGGCACCTGGATCGCGTACGGCCTCGGCAACCAGATCGCCCGGCACGACGTGCCCAGCGGACTGACCGAGGAGGGGGTCATCGGCTGGTTCGAGTTCGTCAAGCGTGGCGGGAAGTGGGACGTCGACGCCAAGTACGTACCCACGTTCACGGAGATCCCGCCGGACCCGGACGAGACCGGCGCCCTGCCCAAGGGCGCGGTCAAGGACCACCGGCTCGTGGACGTCGCCGCCGCGCTGCGGGACGGCAAGGACCTCAGCGAGCAGCAGCGTTCCCGCTACCGGCTCGCCTTCGAGCGCACCCAGGGCACGCTCCTGAACCGGGGGGCGAGCCAGGACGGCCTTGAGCCGCTGGAGGAGCTGCCGGGCGACTGACACGGGGTGGGTCGGGGCGGGGCAGGTCGGGGCGGCCGGGAGAGGACGGCCGGGACCGGCTGGAAGACGCGGTCGCGGCCGAGCCGAGTTCGGCTCAAACTCGCGCCCGACGCGATCTAGCTCACATTTCTTTCACTTCGTACATCCCTCCCGGGGGTACGCGCGTCAGACCTCTCCGGAACGCATCACTTTGCGTGCCCTCAACCCGCGTCATTCCAGGAGAGGAGCCCCCCTTGGCCGCTTCGCGTTCGAAGCGGCGGCACAAGGTCCGCCGAAGGACCGACATGTCACTGCTGGGAGGCATACGTCCCCCCATCGCCGTGCTTTCGGTCCTGCTCCTCGCCCTCGCGGGCATCACCGCTCTCACCCTCGGCAGGGCCGGCCAGGAGGCCGTCCCCAAAGCCGTCAAGCTGTCCCAGCAGCACTTCGCCGAGGACGGCGCCATCGCGCTGCGCGCCTCCATCGACGAGTCCGTCACCGACCTGACGCGGACCGCCGAGCTCTTCAGCGCGGGCGAGCCCGTGCCCGCCGACGCCGTCCTCGACAAGACCGGCAGCGTCTACCAGAAGTGGATGGGCACGGCGATTGTCGAGATCGCCTCGGGCAAGCTCCTCGCCGCCCGCGGCGAGAACCTCCCGCTGACCGCCATCGACCGCGGCGAGCTCGCAGGCAAGGACGGCCTGGCCCCGCGCATGGTGCGCCTGGAGAACGGCGAGACCCGCCTCCTCTCCTTCGCCCTGCTCACCTGGAAGGGCCAGCCCCAGCAACTCCTCGTCGCCTCCAGCAGCCTGCGCTTCCCCGGCATCAGCCTCGGCAAGTTCCGCTCCATCGCCGTCGTCGACCAGGACGCCCACGTCCTGAGCACCGACGGCATCCCCGAGCCCGAGCAGGTCCTCACCGACCTGCAGCGCGACGAGGTCGCCCAGTCCAACAAGCAGCTCAAGGCGTTCGCGGCGGGCGCCGCCAAGAAGGCACGCGCCCACCCGCTGATGTCCAAGGAGCCCGGCTCCGGCGGCTTCCTCGGCGTCAGCGGACACCTCACCGGCGAGCGCTACCTCGGTGAGCGCGCCGTCGCCGGTTACGCGACCCTCGCGGGCCCCGAAGCCGGCGAGGCGACCGTGGCCACCCGGCTCGGCCTCACCGTCGTCGCGATGGTCCCGGTCGCCGAGGACCCGACGGCCAAGAGCGACTCCGCCTTCGGACTGATCGCCGCGGGCGCCCTGCTGCTCATCGGCGGGCTCACCGTCTTCCTGCTCCTGCGGACCGTGCAGCGACCGCTGATCCGGCTCTTCCTGGAGGGCCGCCGCCTCACCCGCGGCGACGTCGACCGGCCGGTCTCCGTGCCGCGCTACGGCGAGGCCGCCCGCATCGGCACCGCCCTCGAAGAGCTGCGCCGCCAGCTCACCGGCGAACCCGCGGCCCGTCAGGACAAGCCCGCCCGCCGCCGCAGGTTCGGCTCCCGCACCCTGATCGCCGTCTGCGCGGTGCTGCTGCTCGCCTGGTCCGCGCCGCTCATGCTGCTGCTCAACCGGGCCGGTGACACCGTCGTCGTACCGCAGCAGATGGTCAACGACCAGCGCGAGCGCACCGACACCCTCACCGACCGGGTCCGCCGCGCCCTCAACGAGGGTCACGCCGACCTCACCTCGGTCGCCACCCTCATGGGCGACCGCACCGAGTCGTCGGACATGGCCAAGGTGCTCCAGAGCACCATGAACCAGCACGGCCGCTACCAGTCCCTGTACGTCCTCGACGCGGACGGCAAGGTCCTCGCCAAGGCGGGCGACGACCCCCGCAGTCCGTCCGGCAAGGGCCCCTCCGGGAAGCCCCTGCGCGTCGTCGACGAGGGCGGCAAGGAGCCGGTGATCATCGGCACGGCCGAGGTGCCGGGCCGCGAGGGAGCGGCTGTCGTCGGCGAGTTCCGCATCGACTTCCTCAACTCCCTGCTCAAGCGCCCCGGTCTCGGCCAGGTCCGGGTCGTCGACGACGAGCGCAAGGTGATCGGCGCCAACGCCGGATACTTCGAGTTCGAGGATCTGCCGGGCAAGCGGCTCAACGCCCTCGCCGAGGGCACCAGCCAGAAGGTGGGCCTCAGCCCCCGCCCCAGCGGGGTCCTCTACCGCCACGGCGACGACATCCAGATCGCGGCCGCGGCCCCGTTCGTCGGCGGCGGCGCCGCCGCTTCGCTCGGCTGGACGGTGGTCAGCTGGCAGCCCGCCTCCGGCCTCGCCATCCCCGAGTACAGCTACCAGAACCGCACGGTCCTCGCGGGCCTGCTCGGCATCACCGCGGCCGCGGCCTGCCTCGGCTGGCTGCACATCGTCGTCGTACGGCCGCTGCGCCACCTCGCGGACCAGGCGGAGGCCCTCGCCGGCGGGGACCGCCGCACCGTCCTCTACCCGCGTCACCACGACGAGGTCGGCGCCGTCACCCGCAGCCTCGAACTCATCAGGCAACAGCTGCCGACGGGCACGCAGCGCAAGCGGGACGGCGTCACGGCCGGCCTCGCCGGAAGGAACTGAACCCCCGTGCTCTTCCTCTACACCGTTCTCGTGGTGTGCTGCGCCATCCTGCTCGCGGCCGGAGTCGTCGAACAGCGGCGGCACTTCGCCAGCCTGGAGCACATCCCCACTCGGGTCCTGGTCAACGGCATCCGCGGCAAGTCCTCCATCACCCGCCTGTGCGCGGGCGCCCTGCGCGGCGGCGGGCTCACCACGGTCGCCAAGACCACCGGCACCGCGGCCCGGTTCATCCACCCCGACGCCACCGAGGAGCCCGTCTACCGCAAGTTCGGCATCGCCAACGTCGTCGAGCAGATCGGCATCGTGCGGCGCGCCGCCGCCTACGACCCGGACGCCCTGGTCATCGAGTGCATGGCGGTCATGCCGGCCCTCCAGGAGATCAACCAGTCCAAGCTGATCCGCTCCACCATCGGCGTGCTCTGCAACGTCCGCGAGGACCACCTCGCCGAGATGGGCCCCACCCTCGACGACGTCGCGCGCTCGCTCTCCCGCTCCATGCCCGAGGGCGGCATCTGCGTCACCGCGGAGCAGGACCGCTTCGACATCCTGAAGCAGGAGGCCGACGCGCGGAACTGCCGGCTCATCTACGCCGACCCGGAGACGGTCACCGACGACGAGCTGCGCGGCTTCAGCTGGTTCACCTTCAAGGAGAACGTGTCGATCGCCCTGAAGGTCGCCGAGCTCGTCGGTGTCGGCCGCGAGGTGGCCCTCCAGGGCATGTACGACGCTCCGCCGGACCCCGGTGTCCTCTCCGTCGAGCGGTACGCCACCGAGGACGGCAAGAAGCTCCGCTTCGCCAACGTCTTCGCGGCCAACGACCCCGAGTCGACGCTGATGAACATCAACCAGCTCCTCGACCTCGGCGCCATCCACCGCCCGCTCAACGTCGTCATCAACTGCCGCCCCGACCGCGTCGAGCGCAACGGCCAGATGGGCGAGATCATCCCCGACCTCCAGCCGGAGAAGGTCTTCGTCATCGGCCACCCCGCCAAGTCCGCCATCGACGCGATCCCCGCCGAGTGGCGCGGCCGCGCGGTGGACCTCGGCGGCGACCGGCGCGACCCCGAGGAGTTCATGCGCGAGATGCTCGCGCAGCTCGGCGCCGACTCCTCCCTCGTCGCGATCGGCAACATCCACGGCCAGGGCGAGCTGCTCCTCGAGCACCTGGCCGAACTGCCCGCCGACGAGAGCGAGGAGCAGGCTCCCGAGGAGCCCGCGCCGTTCTACGAGCCGCACGTCGACCCGTACCAGCACTACCCGGAGGCGTACGAGACGCGGTACACGCCGGTCCACGTCCCCGGTCAGCGCACTCCGGACCAGCCGTACGAGCCCTACGCACCGCAACAGCACCACCAGCAGTACGAGCACCGGCACCAGCAGCAGTACGAGCAGCACCAGCAGCACCCACAGTACGAGCAGCACCAGCAGCAGTACGTGCCCCAGGAGGGCTACGCACCCCCGGAACCGCGTCCCAAGGCCGCCGCGCCCCGCGGCCTGTTCGAGCCGCGGGTGCCGCCCGCACCGCCCGCCGCAGACGACACCCAGCAGTGGCACAGCCCAGGAGAGCCCCGTTGATTCCCTCCGTCCTCACCCCCGAGATCGCCGCGGTCGGCATCGCGCTCGGGCTGCTCTTCTCGCTGGTCTGCTATCTGACGACCAACCTCTCGCCCGGCGGCATGATCACCCCGGGCTGGCTCGCGCTGACCCTCGTCGAGGACCTGCAGCGCGCCGCCATGGTCGTGGGTGTCACCGTCCTCACCTACGTCTGCACGCTCCTCATGCAGCGCTTCGTGATCCTCTACGGCAAGCGCCTGTTCGCCGCGGTCGTACTGACCGGCGTGGTGCTCCAGGCCACCGTGATGATCGTGCTCTCGCTCGAGTTCCCGCTCATGTACAGCAATCAGACCCTCGGCTTCATCGTGCCGGGCCTGATCGCCTACCAGCTGGTCCGCCAGCCCAAGGGCCCCACCCTGCTCGCCACGGGCTCGGTGACGCTCATGGCCTACGTCGTCCTCACCGCCGGGATCCTCCTCGGCTTCATGCCGTCCGCCTGATTCCCAGGAGTCATTCATGCCGCCCAAGAAGAAGCGTCCCGTCGTGCACGCGGCGACCGTGCTCGCCCTGCTGGCGGGCAGCGCCTACCTGACCGTGGAACTGCGCAAGGACGAAGAGGCCAAGGCGCCGAAGGTGCAGGCCGTCACCGACACCCCCGGGCTGCACAGCAGCACCGGGCAGGAGGGCGGGAAGCAGAAGTGGGAGCGGCTCAAGGGCCCCGAACGCTCCGTCCTGCGCACCGACAGCGGCAAGGTCCTCGCCACCTTCACGGACGGCGCCCGCACCGCGACGCTGACCGGACCGAGCCGCACCTTCACCGAGCCCGCCAACACCAAGTCCCGGGTCGTGACCAACGACTGGGTGCGGCTGATGCCGGAGATCTGGCGCGAGGGCGCGGAGAAGGAGAAGTGGTTCAAGGACTGGTACAAGGAGTTCTCCGGCAGCGAGGAGGACGACATCTTCGCGATGGCCTTCCAGTACGTGGAGGGCGCCCCGGTCAAGAAGGACGACGAGGGCATCGCGTACGCCGGTGACGCCAACTTCGGCCCGCTGAACCCCGACGGCAGTTCCGGCAACGACTTGCGTCTCGAGCAGTCCGACTTCTTCGACTACCTCGGCATCCCGTACACCTTCCGCAACGGCACCACCATCCAGCCCGAGAAGGTGCGCGCCCGCTCCATGGACTGCTCCGGCTTCGTCCGGACCGTCTTCGGCTACCGCGCCCGCTACCCCCTGATGTCCAACGACCAGGCCGGCGACGGCCTGCCCCGCACCGCCAACGGCATGGCGCGCGGCAAGGCCGGCACGGACGTGATCGGGCTGAAGGGCGTCTCCGCCGCCGACCGGCCCAAGTCCATCGACGTGGTGCAACCCGGCGACCTTGTCTTCTTCAAGCTCGACGCCCGCACCAAGCAGCGCCTCGACCACGTCGGCATCTTCCTCGGCCACGACGCGGACGGCCACAAGATCTTCATCTCCAGCCGGGAAGAGGTCAACGGCCCGACGATCGGCGACAAGGGCGGCACCTCGCGCCTCGACGGCAACGGCTACTACGCCTCCACGCTGCGCAGCGCGAAGCGGCTCTGAGGAGCCGTCGGGGGAGCGGCCGTCACGGACGTACGGCACGGGGGCCCGCGCACTGGGCCCCCACCTCGCCCACCCTGCGGCGCAGTTCGCGGTCGGCCGTGACCACCACGCACGGCCGGCCCGCCGCCGCGGCGGCCAGCTCCACGATGCGGTCGTCGCCGACGGCGGGCGCGGAGTCGACCTCGACGCCGGGCACCGACTCGATGCCCCGCGCGGCCCCCTCCACGACGAGGACGAGCTCCAGCGGCCCGGACAGTGACAGTCCCGGCAGACCGGGCAGGCCGGGCAGACCTTCTTCGGCATACGGGACGAGCGCGTCCCGCAGCCGTTCCGCGGCCCCGCGGCGGTCCTTCCACCATCCGTCGGGCACGGATCCGACGACGTTCGCGGCATCGACGACGACGAGAGTTCTCATTCGGCAAACGTAAACTAATAGGCAAAACGCTGTGCGTCCGTGATCGTGGAAGGGGTGGCGCCGAGTCATGCCGTCGAGGTCCACCAGCACCGGTGCCCCGGACACCGCCCGCTGGCTGCTGCGCGGCCGGGACGGCCGTCTCACCGCATACGCCCGTGCCGAGGGAGGGCTCCTGCGCTGGACGGAGACCGCGCCCGGTGGCCCGCGGTGGAGCGGCCCCGACTTCTTCGAGGCGCCCGGCCTGACGTACCTCACCCTCGCCCAGGGCAGCGACGGGTACGTGCACTTCCTGGGCCGCAGGGAGCTGCGGGACGCCACGGGAGCGGGCGGTGACGCCGTCGTCGACATCGTGCACTCCGTCCAGTACCAGTCGGGGCGGCCGCTCATGGACTGGCGCACGCTCGGCAACCCGCACACCAAGCGGGTCGACCGCGCCCCGTCCCTCGGCGCCCCCGCCGCCGCGGTGGACACCGAGGGCACCGTCCACGTCTTCGTGCGCGACGCGGTGGGCAGCGTCCGGATGCGCCGCGAGGGCAAGGGCGGGAAGTGGGAGGGGTGGAAGGACTTCAAGGTCCTCGACACCCTCGACGGCATGGCGGCCCTCGCCACGTCGACGGGCCGCGTGGAGGTGTTCGCCCCGGGCGGCAAGGCCACCCTGCGCTGGGCCCAGGAGAAGCAGGGCGGCGAACTGCAGCGCGCCGACGACCTCCCGCCGGCCCCCGCCCCCGGCTCCGGCACGCTCATCGAGACCGCCCCCGACCGCCTCACGTACTACGCGTCCGACGCCCTCGGCGACGGCGTCCTCGCCCACCGCCCGGCGGGCGGCGCGGCCGCGGTGCCCCTAGGCGGCGCCCCCGGCCCCGGGCCCACGGCGGCCGTCCGGACCACCGTCGACGGCTACGACTGCACGGTCCTCGCGCACCGCACGCGCAGCGGGCGCCCGGGGCTCGCCGCGTTCCCGACGGAGGACGAGGGGGCGGGCCTGTGGTGGGCCGAGACCGGCGAACCGTGCCTGGGCGCCCCGTCGTTGACGATCGACGCGCGCGGCCGCGTGGTCATGGCGGCGATCGGCCTCGACGGCACGCTGCGCCTCGCCCGGCAGAAGGCGGAGCCGGGCCTCGCGCTGGAGGCGTGGACCCGGGTGTGACGACGGGGCGTGACGACCGGGTGTGACGACCGGGTGTGGGGAAACGACGGTGGGCCGTACGGGACAACTCCCGTACGGCCCACCGTCGTTGCTGTGCGACGCGTTACGCCGGGACGCTCGCCACGCCCTGCGCGAGGAACCGCTTCCCGGTCACCCGCTCGCTGACACCCTCACGGTCCAGGTACGGCGTGATGCCGCCCAGGTGGAAGGGCCAGCCCGCGCCGGTGATCAGGCAGAGGTCGATGTCCTGCGCCTCGGCGACGACGCCCTCGTCGAGCATGAGCCCGATCTCCTGCGCCACCGCGTCGAGCACGCGGTCGCGGACCTGCTCCTCGGTCAGGACGGAGTCGCCCTGCTTCAGGAGCGCGGCGACCTCGGGGTCGAGCTCCGGCTTCCCGCTGTCGTACACGTAGAAGCCGCGCTTGCCCGCCTTGACGACGGCCGCGAGGTTCGGCGAGACGGTGAAGCGCTCCGGGAAGGAACGGTTCAGCGTCTCGGAGACGTGCAGGCCGATGGCCGGGCCGACCAGTTCGAGGAGCACCAGCGGCGACATCGGCAGACCGAGCGGCTCGACGGCCTTCTCGGCGACCGCGACCGGGGTGCCCTCGTCGATGACGTTCTGGATCTCGCCCATGAAGCGCGTGAGGATGCGGTTCACGACGAACGCCGGAGCGTCCTTGACCAGAACAGCGGTCTTCTTCAGCTTTTTGGCGACACCGAACGCCGTGGCCAGCGAGGCGTCGTCGGTCTGCTCGCCGCGCACGATCTCCAGGAGCGGCAGGATCGCGACCGGGTTGAAGAAGTGGAAGCCGACGACCCGCTCGGGGTGCTTCAGCTTCGACGCCATCTCGGAGACCGAGAGCGAGGAGGTGTTGGTGGCGAGGATCGCGTGCGCCGGGGCGACCGCCTCGACCTCCGCGAACACCTGCTGCTTGACGCCGATCTCCTCGAAGACGGCCTCGATGATGAAGTCGGCGTCGGAGAAGCCCTCGGCCTTGTCGAGGACACCGGAGACGAGGCCCTTGAGGCGGTTCGCCTTGTCCTGGTTGACCCGGCCCTTGAGGAGCAGCTTGTCGATCTCGCCGTGGACGTAGCCGACGCCCTTGTCGACGCGCTCCTGGTCGATGTCGGTCAGCACGACCGGCACCTCCAGGCGGCGCAGGAAGAGCAGGGCGAGCTGCGAGGCCATCAGACCGGCGCCGACGACGCCGACCTTGGTGACCGGGCGCGCCAGGTTCTTGTCCGGGGCGCCCGCGGGGCGCTTGGCGCGCTTCTGCACGAGGTTGAACGAGTAGATGCCCGCGCGCAGTTCACCGCCCATGATGAGGTCGGCGAGCGCGGCGTCCTCGGAGTCGAAGCCCCGCTGCAGGTCGCCGTCCTTGGCGGCCTCGATGATCTCCAGGGCGCGGTAGGCGGCCGGAGCGGCGCCGTGCACCTTGGAGTCGGCGATGGCGCGGCCGCGCGCGACGGCGGCGTCCCAGCCCGCGCCGCGGTCGACCTCGGCGCGGACGACCTCGACCGAGCCGTTGAGGACGGAGGCCGTCCAGATCAGCGACTGCTCCAGGAAGTCGGCGCCCTCGAACAGGGCGTCGGCGATGCCGAGCTCGAAGACCTGCTTGCCCTTGAGCTGACGGTTCTGGTTCAGCGAGTTCTCGATGATGACCGAGACGGCCTTGTCGGCGCCGATCAGGTTCGGGAGCAGCGCACAGCCGCCCCAGCCCGGGACCAGGCCGAGGAAGACCTCGGGCAGCGAGAAGGCGGGCAGCGCCTTGGAGACGGTGCGGTAGGAGCAGTGCAGACCGACCTCGACGCCACCGCCCATCGCGGCGCCGTTGTAGTACGCGAAGGTCGGCACGGCGAGCCCGGAGAGCCGCTTGAAGACCTCGTGGCCGCCCTTGCCGATGGCCAGCGCGTCGTCGTGCTTCTTCAGGAGCTCGACGCCCTTGAGGTCGGCGCCGACGGCGAAGATGAAGGGCTTGCCGGTGATGCCGACGCCGACGAGTCCGCCCTCGGCCGCCTCCTTCTCGACCTGGTCGATGGCGGCGTTCAGGTTCGCGAGCGAGCCGGGGCCGAAGGTGGTCGGCTTGGTGTGGTCGAAGCCGTTGTCCAGCGTGATGAGCGCGAAGCGCCCGGCGCCGTGGGGGAGGTCGAGGTGGCGTACGTGCGCCTGCGTGACGACCTCGTCCGGGAACAGCTCGGCCGCACCCTTCAGGAGCTCAGCGGTGGTGGTGCTCACTTGTCGCCTCCGGCGTCCTTGTGGTTCGGGTTCTCCCAGATGACCGTGGCGCCCATGCCGAAGCCGACGCACATGGTCGTGAGGCCGTAGCGGACCTCGGGCTGCTCCTCGAACTGCCGCGCCAGCTGCGTCATCAGGCGTACGCCGGACGAGGCGAGCGGGTGGCCGTACGCGATGGCGCCGCCGTACTGGTTGACGCGGGCGTCGTCGTCGGCGATGCCGTAGTGCTCCAGGAAGGCGAGCACCTGCACGGCGAAGGCCTCGTTGATCTCGAAGAGACCGATGTCGGAGATCGACAGGCCCGCCTGGGCGAGCGCCTTCTCCGTGGCCGGGATCGGCCCGTACCCCATGACCTCGGGCTCGACGCCCGCGAAGGAGTACGAGACCAGGCGCATCTTGACGGGCAGCCCGTTCTCGCGCGCGAACTCCTCGGACGCGATGAGCGAGGCGGTGGCGCCGTCGTTGAGACCGGCGGCGTTGCCCGCGGTGACGCGGCCGTGCGTACGGAACGGCGTCTTGAGGCCCGCGAGGTTCTCCAGGGTCGTCCCCGGCCGCATCGGCTCGTCGGCGGTGGCGAGGCCCCAGCCGGTCTCCCCGGCCTCCTCGTTGGTGCGCCGTACGGAGACCGGCACGAGGTCGGCCTGGATCTTGCCGTCGGCGTACGCCTTGGCGGCCTTCTCCTGCGAGCGCACCGCGTACTCGTCGGCGCGCTGCTTGGTGATGCTCGGGTAGCGGTCGTGGAGGTTCTCCGCCGTCATGCCCATGAACAGCGCGGACTCGTCCACGAGCTTCTCGCTCACGAACCGCGGGTTGGGGTCGACGCCCTCACCCATGGGGTGGCGGCCCATGTGCTCGACACCGCCGGCGACGGCGATGTCGTACGCGCCGAAGGCGACGCTGCCCGCGACCGAGGTCACGGCGGTCAGGGCGCCGGCGCACATCCGGTCGATGGAGTAGCCGGGCACGGACTGCGGGAGCCCGGCGAGGATGCCGGCGGTGCGGCCGATCGTCAGACCCTGGTCGCCGATCTGCGTGGTCGCGGCGATGGCGACCTCGTCGATCTTGGCGGGGTCGAGGTCCGGGTTGCGGCGCAGCAGCTCCCGGATGGCCTTCACGATGAGGTCATCGGCACGGGTCTCGTGGTAGATGCCCTTCGGGCCCGCCTTGCCGAACGGGGTGCGGACGCCATCGACGAAGACGACGTCCCTGACGGTACGAGGCACGTTGGCTCTCCTCCAGGGTGCGGTGCGCCTGGCGGCGCGCTTCCTGCGTCCACCCTACTTGCCGGTAACTACGCGGCCAAGGGTGCCCTCCGGGAGGCGAAGGTCACACTTGGTGCGGGCCTCCGCTCCCTCCGGCCGCGCACTCCCCACCTGCCGCGAGCCGCTCCCGGGCGGGGGCCGGCCCCCACGCCCCACCGCACCCTCCTGCGCGGCGCTCCCTCCTCCACATGCCTGCACTCACATCCCCTGTAGGGGCGCCGCCCGCTCCGCGGCGGTCTCCTCCCTCCCACCCACCCGTTCACCCGGCACGGGCAGCTCGGGTAGGGGCGCCGCCTGCTGCGCGGCGGTCTCCTCCCGCCCGCCCGCCCGTTTACCCGGCACGGGCAGCTCGGGTAGGGGCGCCGCCCACTCCGCGGCGGTCTCTTCCCACCCACCCACCCGTTCACCCGGCACGGGCAGCTCCCGTAGGGGCCCCGCCTGCTGCGCGGCGGTCTCCTCCCACCCACCCGCCCGTTCACCCGGCACGGGCAGCTCCCGTAGGGGCCCCGCCCACTCCGCGGCGGATGACCCCAACAAGCCCACCCACCCACCTCGCTCACCCTGCGGTGCGGGGTAAACGGGTGGGTGGGTGGGGGGATCCGCCGCGCAGCGGCGGGGCAGGGGGCGGCCTAAGAATCAGGGCCCCAGACCCAGGACGGGTCCGAGCCGAAGGGCTTGAGCTGGTGGCCCCAGACCCAGGGTGGATCCGAGCCGAGGGGCTTGAGCTGAGGGTCCCAGACCCAGGGTGGGTCCGAGCCGAGGGCCCCAGACCCAAGACGGGTCCGAGCCGAGGGCCCCAGACCCAAGACGGGTCCGAGCCGAGGGGTCCGAGCTGGTGGCCCCAGACCCAGGGTGGGTCCGAGCCGAGGGGCCCGGGCTTGGGGCTCCGAGTTCTGGGGGTCGGGCTCTGGGGTCCGGGCTTGGGGCTCCGAGTTCCAGGGGTCGGGCTCTGGGGCCCGAGTCCCGGGGTCCGAGTCCCGGGGGCCGAGCTCCGGGGTCCGAGTCCCGAGTTCGGGGTCCAGGGTCTGGGGTCCGGGCTCCATGGGCCGGGCTCTGAGCTCCGAGTCCGAACCCCGGGGCTCACGGCCCCAGATTCGGAGCTTGAAACCCGAGGCCCGAGGCCCGAGGCCCGAAACCCGAGGCCCGAGGCCTGAGGAGGAGTTAAGGCCCCCGACCGTGGGCTGAGACCCACGGTCGGGGGCCAACGCCCAAGACCGGGGGCACAAGGCGCAAGGCACAAGGCACGAGGCCCGGGCCCTCAACCCTTGCCCCGCCCCCCAAGCCTCAAGAAAGAGCCGTGACCAGAACCGGTGTCACCTGGGTGATCTGCCAGGGGCGTGCTCCGTGGCCGGAGAGCGCGGCGGCCACCGAGTCGTGGTCCAGTGGAGTGGGAGGCTCCCAGCAGACGCGGCGGACCGTGTCCGGAGTGATCAGGTTCTCCTGCGGCATGTTCAGCTGCTCCGCGACCGCGGACACCGCCGCCCGCGCCGCGGAGAGCCGCGCCGCCGCGGCGGGGTCGCGGTCCGCCCAGGAGCGGGGCGGCGGCGGGCCGGTCACGGTCTGGCCGGGCTGCGGCAGCTCCGCGTCGGGGAGCGCCTTCGCGCGGTCGACCGCGGCCTGCCACTGGTCCAGCTGGCGCCGCCCCATGCGGTGCCCGAAGCCCGTGAGGCCCGCGAGGGCGTGCACATTGGGCGGCAGCGCGAGCGCGGCCTCGACGATCGCCCCGTCGCTGAGCACCTTGCCCGGCGAGACGTCCCGGCGCTGCGCGATCCGGTCGCGCGCGGTCCACAGCTCCCGTACGACCGCCATCTGCCGACGCCGCCGCACCTTGTGCATGCCGGACGTCCGGCGCCAGGGGTCCTTGCGGGGCGGCGCGGGCGGCGCGGAGGCGATGGCGTCGAACTCCTCGCGGGCCCACTCCAGCTTCCCCTGCCGGTCGAGCTCCTTCTCCAGGGCGTCACGCAGGTCGACGAGGAGCTCGACGTCGAGCGCGGCATACCGCAGCCAGGGCTCGGGCAGCGGCCGTGTCGACCAGTCGACGGCGGAGTGCCCCTTCTCCAGCACGTACCCGAGGACTCCCTCGACCATCGCGCCGAGGCCCACGCGCGGGAACCCGGCGAGCCGCCCCGCGAGCTCCGTGTCGAAGATCCGCGACGGAACCATGCCTATCTCCCGCAGGCACGGCAGATCCTGCGTCGCCGCGTGCAGCACCCACTCGGTGTCGCCGATGGCCGCGTCGAGGCCGGAGAGGTCGGGACAGGCGACGGGGTCGACGAGCGCCGTGCCCGCGCCTTCGCGGCGGAGCTGGACGAGATAGGCGCGCTGGCCGTACCGGTAGCCGGAGGCGCGCTCGGCGTCGACGGCGACGGGGCCGGTGCCCGCGGCGAAGGCGGCGACCATCGCGGCGAGCGTCTCCTCGTCGGCGATCACCGGCGGAATGCCGTCACGCGGCTCGAGCAGGGGGATCGGCAGCCCTTCGGAGGAGAGGCCGTCGTCGTCCGGAGGGGCGCCTCCGGTGGTTCGCAGTGAACTGTCTGCTGCGGTCTCTTGGGCGTCGGTCACCTGTCAAGGGTATCTGTGTATGGACAGCGCCCGTCGACGGAACGTTCCGTCGACGGGCGCGATAGGGGTGTAAATGAGTCAGTGGATGATTCCGGTACGGAGCGCGACGGCCACCATCCCGGCTCTGTCACCCGTGCCGAGCTTGCGCGCGATCCGGGCGAGGTGGCTCTTCACGGTCAGGGCGGACAGGCCCATCGAGACGCCGATGGCCTTGTTGGACTGGCCCTCCGCGACCAGACGCAGGACCTCGACCTCACGGCCCGACAGCTCGCGGTAGCCGCCGGGGTGGCTCGGGGCGCCCGGAGGGCGACGGTGCATGCGGGCGGCGGCCGAGCCGATCGGGGCCGCGCCGGGACGGGTGGGGAGTCCGACGTTCGTACGGGTGCCGGTGACGACGTAGCCCTTGACGCCGCCCGCGAGGGCGTTGCGCACGGCGCCGATGTCGTCGGCGGCGGAGAGGGCGAGCCCGTTGGGCCAGCCCGCAGCACGGGTTTCGGAGAGGAGCGTCAGGCCGGAGCCGTCGGGGAGGTGGACGTCTGCGACGCAGATGTCCCGGGGGTTGCCGATGCGGGGACGAGCCTCCGCGATGGACGAGGCTTCGATGACGTCGCGTACACCGAGCGCCCACAGGTGGCGGGTGACGGTGGAACGGACGCGGGGGTCGGCCACGACGACCATGGCGGTCGGCTTGTTCGGGCGGTAGGCGACCAGGCTTGCGGGCTGCTCAAGGAGAACGGACACCAGGCCTCCTGGGGTGCGGGACGGAACCGGCTGGGGGATGAAGCCGGGACGAACCGTGCTTTCAAGGTCACAAACCTCTTCGGCACCAAACGCATCCGCCTTTAGGGAATGATCACGATTTGGTGATAGAGAATTGGGGCAATTCGGACATGCGCTCGATCATCCGAAGATCAAACCGAACACGCCCTCTTACGGGTGACCCCCGCGGACAAACCCCGTGGGACGCGGACACGGGGATGCACGGGGGGTGAAGGGCTGGACCGGTTCCGGCCCGCACGGCCGGAACCGGCCGCACCGGGGCCACTCGGCCGCCCGCTCAACGGCCGCACGCGGGCCGCGCCCCAGCGCCACTCCGAGCGGCACTCAGGGCGTCACTCAGAGCGCCACTCAGGGGGAGAGCGGGCCCCGGCGTTGGGGGAGCGAGACCACGGACCCGTCCCCGGGCCCGGATCCGGGTACGGACCCGGACCCCGCGGGCGGCAGCCCCGCGATCTGGCAGAGCAGATCGCACCACGCGGCGAGATGCGCCCCCGTGTCCGGCACCCCGCCGGTCTCCTCCCGAGGCGTCCACGAGGCCCGGATCTCGATCTGTGAGGCGGGCGGCCGCTCCGCGAGGCCGCCGAAGTAGTGCGACCCGGCACGTGTCACCGTCCCGCTCGCCTCTCCCGCGCAGAGCCCGCGCGCCTGCAGCGCGCCGGTCAGCCACGACCAGCACACCTCCGGAAGCAGCGGATCCGCCGCCATCTCCGGTTCGAGCTCCGCCCGGACGAGGGTGACAAGGCGGAAGGTGCCCTGCCAGGCCTCGTGCCCCGACGGATCGTGGAGCAGGACGAGCCGCCCGTCCGCGAGGTCCTCCTCGCCGTCGACGACGGCGGCCTCCAACGCGTACGCGTACGGCGCGAGCCGCTGCGGTGCCCGCGTCGGGTCGATCTCGATCTCCGGCCGCAGCCGTGCCCCCCGCAGCGCCTCGACCGCCGCGCGGAAGGGCAACGGAGCCGAATCCGCCACCTTCCCCTCCGAACTCTCCATCTCGCCAGCGTCGTCCGACCGTTGTCCCTGAGCCGCAGCCATGCGGGGAAGGTTAAGGGGAACGGCGGCTTCGCGCAGGGAGAGACACCCGTGAGGGGGTTCTCGGTCAACGTGCGAGACTTTCCGCGTGAGTGCCAATGACAGCCGAGGCCCCGAGGGCCGGCAGAACACAGCGACGTACGACTCCCCCTTCATGAAGGCGTGCAGGCGCGAGGCCGTGCCGCATACGCCGGTCTGGTTCATGCGGCAGGCGGGGCGCTCACTGCCCGAGTACCGCAAGGTCCGTGAGGGCACCGCCATGCTGGAGTCCTGCATGCGGCCCGACCTCGTCACCGAGATCACGCTGCAGCCGGTCCGCCGCCACAATGTGGACGCCGCGATCTACTTCAGCGACATCGTCGTCCCGCTCAAGGCGATCGGCATCGACCTCGACATCAAGCCCGGCGTCGGGCCCGTCGTCGAGAAGCCGATCCGTACGCGCGCCGACCTCGCGCAACTGCGGGACCTCACGCCGGACGACGTCCACTACGTCACCGAGGCGATGGGGATGCTCACCGCCGAGCTCGGTTCGACGCCGCTCATCGGGTTCGCCGGGGCGCCTTTCACCCTTGCGAGCTACCTCGTGGAGGGCGGCCCGAGCCGTAACCACGAGCACACCAAGGCCCTGATGTACGGCGACCCGCAGCTCTGGGCCGACCTGCTCGACCGGCTCGCGGAGATCACCGGCGCCTTCCTGAAGGTGCAGATCGAGGCGGGCGCGAGTGCCGTGCAGCTCTTCGACTCGTGGGTGGGCGCCCTGTCGCCCGCCGACTACCGTCGCTCGGTGATGCCCGCGTCGGCGAAGGTCTTCGACGCGGTCGCCCCGTACGGCGTGCCCCGCATCCACTTCGGCGTCGGCACGGGCGAGCTGCTCGGGCTGATGGGCGAGGCCGGTGCCGACGTCGTGGGCGCCGACTGGCGGGTGCCGATGGATGAGGCCGCGCGCCGCGTCGGGCCCGGCAAGGCGCTGCAGGGCAACCTCGACCCGGCCGTCCTCTTCTCCACGCGGGAGGCCGTCGAGACCAAGGCCGACGAGGTGCTCGCGGCGGCGAAGGGTCTGGAGGGGCACATCTTCAACCTCGGGCACGGCGTGCTGCCGACCACGGACCCCGAGGCGCTGACCCGCCTCGTGGAGCACGTGCACACGCGCACGGCCGTCTGAACGGGTACCGTCCGAAAGATGTCCGAAAAGGGTCCCTGCCCGGGTGGGCGGGGACCCTTCTCCGTGCAGGGTCCGTGGCCGTGGGCGGCTCAGCTCCGGTCCGCCCGTACCGCCGCCACCGCCTTGCGGGCCGCCACCAGGACCGGGTCCCACACCGGGGAGAACGGCGGCGCGTACCCCAGGTCGAGCGCCGTCATCTGCTCCACCGTCAGCTGCGCCGTGAGCGCGACCGCCGCCACGTCGACGCGCTTGCCCGCCCCCTCACGGCCGACGATCTGGACGCCGAGGAGCCGCCCCGTGCGCCGCTCGGCGAGCATCTTCACCGTCATGAGGGCCGCCCCAGGGTAGTAACCGGCCCTGCTCGTCGACTCGATGGTCACCGTCACGAACTGGAGCCCCGCGGCCCGCGCGTCCTTCTCGCGCAGGCCGGTGCGGGCGATCTCCAGGTCGCAGACCTTGCTGACGGCCGTGCCGACGACGCCGGGGAACGTCGCGTAACCCCCGCCCACGTTCGAGCCGATGACCTGCCCGTGCTTGTTGGCGTGCGTGCCGAGCGCGATGTGCCGCTCGCGCCCCGACACCAGGTCGAGGACCTCCACGCAGTCGCCGCCCGCCCAGACGATCCCGCCCGCCTCGGCTCCGCGCACCCGCATCGCGAGGTCGGTCAGGAGCCCGCCGTGCTCGCCGAGCGGCAGTCCCGCCTCCCGGGCGAGCGTCGTCTCGGGACGTACGCCGATGCCGAGCACCACCACGTCCGCCGGGTACTCGGCGTCCTCCGTGGCCACCGCCCTGACCCGCCCGTCGTCACCCGTGAGGATCTTGCTGACCTCGGCGCCGTTGACCATCGCGATGCCCATGCCGGTCATCGCGTCGTGCACGAGGCAGCCCATGTCCGGGTCGAGCGTCGACATGGGCTCCTTGCCGCGGTTGACGACCGTGACCTCGTAGCCGCGGTGGATCAGCGCTTCGGCCATCTCGACGCCGATGTACCCCGCGCCGATGACCACGGCCCTGCGGCCGGGCGTCCGCGTCAGGGTGTCGAGCAGGGCCTGGCCGTCGTCGAGGGTCTGCACGCCGTGCACGCCGGGGGCGTCGATGCCGGGCAGCCGCGGGCGGACGGGGCGCGCGCCGGTCGCCACGACGAGCTTGTCGTACGACGTCCAGTACTCCCCGCCCGCGTCGAGATCGCCCGCGTCGAGATCGCCCGCGTCGAGATCGCCCGCGTCGAGATCGCGGGCGAGGACGCGGCGCCCCGCGAGATCGATCCGGATCACCTCCGTGCGCGTCCGCAGATCGATCGCCCGCTCCCGGTGCTGCTCGGGCGTCCGCGCGATCAACTGGTCCCGGTCCTCGACGTCTCCGCCCACCCAGTAGGGGATGCCGCAGGCGGAGTACGAGGTGAAGTGGGTCCGCTCGAACGCCACGATCTCCAGCTCGTCGGGGCCCTTGAGCCTGCGCGCCTGCGACGCGGCCGACATACCGGCCGCGTCGCCCCCGATGATCACCAGTCGTTCTCGTGTGCTGCTCATACGGACACGCTACGGCGCGGCGGCCCTTCGGCCGACGCTTATTCAGGCGTCCCGCCCGCCGGGGGCCGTCCGGCGCCGCAGCCTGGGCCGTACGCCCCGCAGCCACAGCACGAGGAGCAGCGCCGCCACCGCCGCGAACGGCAGCACCGCGGCGAGGGCGACCGCGACCCAGCGCAGCGCCGTGACGAACGCGTCCCAGCCGCCCGCGAGCGCGTCCACGAACGACGGGTCGTCGCCGTTCTCGTCCACCGCCCCGGGCCGCTCGGTGAGCGAGAGCGTGATCGTCGCCATGCTCGTGCGGTCCTTCAGCGACGCCTGCTGGGCGAGCAGCGCCTCCAGGTCGGACTGACGGGCGCTCAACTCCCCTTCCAGGGTGACCACATCGCTCAGTTTCGTCGCCCTGTCCATCAGTTCACGCACCCGTGCCACGCTCGCCCGCTGTGACTTCACGCGGCTCTCCACGTCGACGACCTGGTCGGTGACGTCCTGGGCCTTCGCGTCGCGGTCGAGCAGCTTGCCGGTGCCCTCCAGCGCGTCCAGGACGTCCTTGTACGTGTCCTGCGGGACGCGCAGCACGACCCGGGAGCGCTCGCGGCCCTCGTCGTCGCGGGAGGTGTTCTCGTCCCCCACGATGCCGCCTGCGTCCTCGGCGACCGTGCGGGCGCGGTCCAGCGCCTCGGGCACGTCCTTGACGCGGACGGTGAGGTGCGCGGTGCGGATGATGTGCGTGCCGGTGAGCTCGGGCGGCTTCTTCTTGCCGGACTGATCCGCACGGCCGCCACCGGCCACCGCCTTGCTGCCGGAGTCGGCCCCGCCCTCCTGGGGGGCGGCATTGCCCGCCGCCTTGTCGCTGTCGCCACCGGAGTCGCTGGAGCCGCCGCTCGCGCTGCACCCGGTGAGCGCGAGGGCGGCGGCGAGCAGGAGGGCCGAGAGTGCCTGGACCGTGCGGTGCCCTGATGGGCTCTTGCTGGACGCGTACATACCGACGTACCCCCGAGAGTCGTGGTGAATGGTGCGCGGTGCTGCGGTGCTGCGGTGTGCTCCTTTGACGCCGGGGGAGGGCAGAACGATGGTTGCCGACCGGTCCCGATGGGGTCACGGTCGCGACTCGCGCTCCTCGTAGAGTGGAGGCATGCGCGAAACGGACACACGTACGGGTCATGTCGTCGTCATCGGTGGCGGGATCGCGGGACTGGCGGCCGCCCACCGATTGCTCGGCTCCGGAGCCCGCGTGACCGTTCTGGAGGCCTCCGACCGGCTCGGCGGCAAGCTGCTCCCCGGCGAGATCGAGGGCGTCCGCGTCGATCTCGGCGCCGAGTCGATGCTCGCCCGCCGCCCCGAGGCCGTCGCCCTCGCCCGCGAGGTGGGCCTCGCCGACCGGCTGCAGCCCCCCGCCACGGCCACCGCCGCGATCTGGACCCGCGGTGCCCTGCGCCCCATGCCCAAGGGCCACGTCATGGGCGTGCCCGGCGACGGGTCGGCCCTCTCCAGAGTGCTCTCCGACGAGGGGCTGCACCGCATCGAGCAGGACCGTGAACTGCCGCCCACCGAGGTCGGTGACGATGTCGCCGTCGGCGAGTACGTCGCCGCGCGCCTGGGCCGCGAGGTCGTCGACCGCCTGGTGGAGCCGCTGCTCGGCGGGGTGTACGCGGGGGACGCGTACCGCATCTCGATGCGCTCGGCCGTCCCGCAGCTCTTCGAGGCCGCCCGCACGCACGACTCCCTCACGGAGGGCGTCCGCGCCATCCAGGCCCGTGCCGCGCAGAACCAGCAGACCGGGCCCGTCTTCATGGGCATCGAGGGCGGCATCGGACAGCTGCCGCTCGCCGTGGCCGATTCGGTGCGCGCGCGGGGCGGCGAGATCCGCACCGGGACGCCGGTCACCGAACTGCGGCGCGCCCCGGAGGGCTGGCAGGTCACCACGGGGGAGGAGACCATCGACGCCGAAGCCGTGATCGTCGCCGTGCCCGCCTACGCCGCCGCCGCGCTGCTCGGCGTCGAGGCGCCCGCCGCGGCGGCCGAGCTCGCGGGCGTCGAGTACGCCTCCATGGCCCTGATGACCCTCGCGTACCGCCGCGGCGAGACCGACCTCCCCGAAGGCAGCGGTTTTCTCGTACCACCTGTCGACGGGCACACCATCAAGGCGTCCACCTTCGCGTCACGCAAGTGGGGCTGGATCGCCGACGAGGACCCCGACCTGCTGGTGCTGCGCACGTCGGTGGGGCGGTACGGCGAGACGGAGATTCTGCGGCGCGAGGACGCCGAGCTCATCGAGCTCTCCCGGCACGACCTGCGCGCGGCCACCGGCCTGACCGCCGACCCCGTCGCCACCCGCGTCACGCGCTGGCACGACGGCCTGCCGCAGTACCCCGTCGGCCACCACGCGCGCGTGGCCCGCATCCGCGAGCACGTGAGCAAGCTGCCCGGCCTCGCCGTGTGCGGAGCGGCGTACGACGGCGTGGGCATCCCCGCGTGCATCGCGAGCGCGTACGCGGCCGTCGACCAGCTGGGCGGCGACCTGGCCGGTGTGGAGGAGCTCACCCGCAACCCGGTGCAGAGCCTGCACGGCGGCGGAGGAGAATAGGGCCATGAGTGACGACGCCCCCGCCAAGAGCCCGAACGCGGGCAAGAAGGCCAAGGACCTCAACGAGGTCATCCGCTACACGCTGTGGTCCGTCTTCAAGCTGAAGGACCTGCTCCCCGAGGACCGCACCGGCTACGCGGACGAGGTCCAGGAGCTGTTCGACCAGCTCGCCGCCAAGGACATCACCGTCCGCGGCACGTACGACGTCTCCGGCCTGCGCGCCGACGCCGACGTCATGATCTGGTGGCACGCCGAGACCTCCGACGAGCTGCAGGAGGCCTACAACCTCTTCCGCCGCACGAAGCTCGGCCGCGCCCTCGAGCCCGTCTGGTCGAACATGGCGCTGCACCGCCCCGCCGAGTTCAACAAGTCGCACATCCCGGCGTTCCTCGCCGACGAGACGCCGCGCAACTACATCAGCGTCTATCCCTTCGTGCGCTCCTACGACTGGTACCTGCTGCCCGACGAGGACCGCCGTCGCATGCTCAAGGACCACGGCATGATGGCCCGCGGCTACCCCGACGTGCGCGCGAACACGGTCGCCTCGTTCTCCCTCGGCGACTACGAGTGGCTGCTCGCGTTCGAGGCCGACGAGCTGTACCGCATCGTCGACCTCATGCGTCACCTGCGCGCCTCCGAGGCCCGTATGCACGTACGCGAAGAGGTGCCGTTCTACACCGGGCGCCGCAAGTCGGTGTCGGAGCTGGTGGCGGGGCTCGCCTAGGTCTGTCGGGCGGAGGCCGGACCCTCCGGGTCCGGCCTCTCCGTCTGTCTCAGTGCTCCCTGGGCACTTCCGCCGCCCGTACGCCGGACGTCGGCCGGGGCTCCGTGTGCGGGGCGCACTCCGCGCGCCGCACAGGGACCCGGCCCTCCAGGAGATACGCGTCCAGGTGCTCGTTGACGCACTGGTTGGGGCCGCCGCCGATGCCGTGCGTGCCCGCGTCCCGCTCGGTCACCAGGACCGAACCGGCCAGCCTGCGGTTCAGCTCCCGCGCCCCCGCGTACGGCGTCGCGGCGTCCCGCTCGGCGGCCAGGATCAGCGTCGGGGGCAGGGCGCCCTCGGGCGTGCGGACGTCGACGGGCTGCTGCCGGGGCGCTGACCAGTAGGCGCACGGCAGGTTCATCCAGGCGTTGTCCCAGGTCTCGAAGGGCGCCACGCGCGCGAGGCGCGTGTTGTCGCGGTCCCAGGTCGCGAAGTCGGTGGGCCACGACGCGTCGTTGCACTCCACGGCCGTGTAGACGGCGTTGGAGTTCTCCTCCTCCGCGGCTCCCCTCGGCTCGGGCGCGGCCTGCTCGATCAACGGCTTCGGGTCGCCCTTCAGGTACGCGGAGAGCGCCGCGGCCCGCATCGGCCAGTAGTCGTCGTAGTACCCGGCCTTGAGGAAGGCGGACTGCAGCTGCCCGGGGCCGACGCTGCCGCCGGCGGGCTTGCGGGCCAGCTCGGCGCTCACCTTGTGATAGCTGCGCAGGACCTGTTCGGGCGTCCTGCCCAGGTGGTACGTCTTGTCGTGCTTGGCCACCCAGGCGCGGAAGTCCGCCCACCGCCGCTCGAACGCCATCGACTGTTCGAGGTTGTTGCCGTACCAGATCTGCGCGGGGTCGGGGTTGACCGCCGAGTCGAAGACCATGCGCCGCACGTGCGACGGGAACAGCGTCGCGTAGACGGCCCCGAAGTACGTGCCGTACGAGGCGCCCAGGAACGTCAGCTTCTGCTCGCCGAGCGCCGCCCGCACCACGTCCAGGTCGCGCGCGTTGTTCAGCGTCGAGAAGTGGCGCAGCCCGGGGTTGCGGGACGCGCACCCGCGCGCGTACGCCTTCGCCTGCGCGACGCGCTCGCGCTTGTACGCGTCGTCGGGGTGGACCGGTGCCTGCGTGGGCGCCTTGATGTAGCCCTTCGGGTCCTGGCAGGACAGCGGCGCGGAGCGGCCGACGCCGCGCGGGGCGTAGCCGACCAGGTCGTACGCCGCCGCGATGCGCTTCCACTCGGGCAGGGCGCCCACCATCGGGAAGTACGTGCCGGAGGCGCCGGGCCCGCCGGGGTTGAAGACCAGCGAGCCCTGCCGGGCGACCGCCTTGCCCCCGGCCTTCTTGGTGGACTTGGTGCGGCTGACGGTCAGTTTGATCTGCTTGCCCCGCGGGTGGGCGTAGTCGAGGGGCACGGAGACGGTGCCGCACCGGATGGACGGCGGGAGGCCCTCGGCCTTGGCGCAGGTGCCCCAGCGGATCCCGGCGGCCCCGGCGCGCTGGGCCGCGACGGCGCTGCCGTGCGTCTCGGGGGAGGGCGGGGTGCCGCTCGCGCTTCCCGTGGGGGCGGCGACGAGGGCGGTCAGGACCAGGGATCCGGCGGTTCCGTAGCGGGCGGCTGCTGCTCTCATCGCGCTTGTCTACCCCTTTTGTTCGGATGTGTGTCCGGGCGTACTCGAACAAAAGGGATGATTCGTGTGATAAACGACGAAGTAAAGCACCGCCCTGCCGGTGTCGGCTCAATGACCCCGTTGCGTCGCTCCCCGCTGCGGCCGGTGCGGCCGGTGCGGCCGGTGCGAGAAGGCCGCCCGCAGCTCCGGGTCGCCCGTGGCCCGGACCCCGCGCACCGCCACGGCGGTCAGCCCGTCACCGCGCGCGGGCAGGGCGCCGAGGAGCCGCTGACCCGCGGGGGACGCCCACCGCGTGTACGGATGGACCTCGACGCGGGCGATGAGCAGACAGGCCGTGCACACCAGGAGCGGCAGCGCGAACCAGACCCCGACGGGCACCTGGCCGCCCCCTGAACGCTCCTCGGACGGCATCAGCACGGCGACGGCGCCGAGGGCGAGGACCGCCACCGTCGCGGCCCGCACCTGGCGCACCGCGGCCGCGACGCCCGAACCGGCCTCCTCCGCGACGGCGAGGCCCGCCGTGACGAGCCGGTCCGCGAGGGCCCGCACGGGGTCGGCGGCGGCCGCGCCCTGCCGTATCTCCCCTATCCGCGACTGCCCGGCCGGGCCGATCGCGCCGAGCACCGAGCGCTCCATGTCGTCGCGGCCCACCGGGTCGACGACGGTCGCCCAGCCCGTGTGCGCGATCAGAAGGCGCCGGGTCTTGGCCATCGCGACGAGCGTCACGTCGGCGACGCGCGCGGGGCCGCCGGAGAGGAAGGCGGTCTCGTAGAGGGTGAGTTCGTGCCCGCGGCCCGCGGCCTTCTCCTGGGCGGCGGCGCGGCTCGCGGCGAGGCAGAGCCGACCGCAGGAGAGGCCTGCTGCGGCCCAGGCGAGGAGGAACAGAGGGACCCAGAACATGGCGGTGTTCTATGCGACGTCGCCGCATTGCGCCATGGCTTATTCACCATGCGGACACGGGGTGACGGGTAGATAACGTTCCGTTTGCCGCTCCACGGGCTCCACCAGCTCCACGGGCGTCACAAGCTTCACCGGGGCTTCGGGCGGGAGACAGCCGGGGGCAGCGGGAACGTGGGCGACGGGGTGACCGGCGTGGCCGAGCCGGGGGCGTCCATCGGGCCGGGCGGCGGCGGTGAGTGGGTCACCGGGCCCGCCGGGCCGGAGGTCGCCGCGTCCCGGGCGAGGCCGTCGAAGTCGACGAGGCCGGTGCCCTCCAGGACCTTGATGTGGTCGAGGACGGTGGTGTTGGTGTCGTCGGCCAGGGCGCGTACCAGCGAGTTGCGGGTGTTCGCGCGCACCTCGGCGACCAGGGAGAAGACCTTGCCGTGGGCGCGGCGCAGGATGTTCGCGAACTCCTGCTGGTACGCCTCGCCGCGCGCTTCGCTCAACTCCGCGAGCCAGGCGCGCTGTTGAGCGCTCGGCTGGCTGGGCAGTTCGAGGCTGAGCCGGGCAGCGACCTCGCGTACGCGCGCGTCCAGGAACGTGTGGCCCTCCACGAGGTGTTCGCCCGCGGTGCGCACGGCCTTGGTGGTGCCGCGCTCCTCGGCCTGCTGTCCGGCGGGCAGCTCCCACAGGCCCGCGAGGCGCACCTTGGTGATGAAGTCCCGGTCCAGGGCGGACAGCGGCCCGAAGTCGGTCGACACGGCCTCGGCGTTGAGCCGGTCGAGCCCGGTGCCCGAGCGGTCCTCGTAGGACCAGAGAGGGAAGAGCAGTGCGGCCAGGGTCGCTATGAGGCCCGCGACGATGAGGCCGGTGCCGTTGATGGTTCGGGATCGCATGACGCCTCCTGTTGCGCCACCGCACGTTAGTGCGCGCCAGGAGGAGCGCGGTCCGATACGGCCGGGAGTACGTCAACTGCCTTATGCGGGGCCTCGTGCGGCGGGCTCGGCGCACGCCCCCCAGGCGTGCGCCCTCAGGAGGACCCGCCTCCGCAGGACGAACTGCTGCCGCAGGACGAACTGCTGCCGCAGGACGAACTGCTGCCGCAGGAGGACCCGCCCCCGCACGACGACCCGCCTCCGCAGGACGAGCCGCCGCCCCCGCACGACGACCCGCCCCCGTCGTTCCCGCCGCCCGAGCCGCACCAGACGGGCGTGCCGCCGCCGCCCGAGGACGGATTCCATGGGCTCGGATCCTGGTACGGGATGGGGTGCGGGCCCGTGGCGGGCACCGGGCGGCCCCGGACCCGGGAGGCGGCGGCCAGGTGGGCCCGCAGGTCGGGATGGGCGGCCGGGAGGCCGCGGGTCGCCACCAGGTGGGCCGCGCCCGTGAGGTGGCGTGCCGACGCGACGTACTCGCGCAGGGCGTAACGCCCGGCGACGGTGCTCTGTTTCGACGTGACCGCGAGGCAGATCATGCCGCTCACCAGGCCGAAGACACCGGCCGGCAGCAGGGCCAGGAGGTCGTCGAGCGGCAGGTCGGGGCTGCTCGGCTCCCCGAGCACGCTGTCGAACGGCAGCGCCAGGGTCAGCATGGCGGCCACCACGAACCCGGGGACGCTCAGGAAGACCTGCACCCCGGCCCAGCGCCGCCACTTCCGCTGCCGTCCCGGCCGCACCACGAGGCCGCGCCGCGCGAGCGCCTCACCGGTCTCCTGCACCGGCGCGCTCCGCATCACGGCCGCCCGCAGCCAGTGCAGGGCGCCGTTGGGCGCCGCGGTGTGGGCGTTGATGACCGCCTGCTCGCCCGCGTTCCTTGCTGTCCGCCCGCTGATGCCGACGACGCCGGGCCCGGCGATGACAAGGCGGCCGTCCTCGTGCAGCCCCGCGATCAGCGCGTCGGCGGCGCGGGCGGGGCCGCCGGAGAGGAACGCGGCCTCCAGAGTGCCCCGGACGAACACGCCGTGCTCGGCGTCGAGCGGAGGGCGGGCCCGGTGCGGGGGCCGCGTGCGGCGGGCCGCCGCCACGCCCCGGATCAGCTCCATGGTGGCGAGCGAGACGATGAGCGTGTACACGATGACGACGATGCTCATGACGTCACCGCCTCAGCAGGACGCGGCGGGTGGCGTGCAGCAGCCTGGTGCCGGGCCGCCGCGACAGCGGCGCGGGACCCGAGCGCTCCAGCCACCAGTCGCTCAGCCGTCGCCGGTCGTCCGCGTCCCCGGGCCGCCCGGCGAGCAGCAGGTGCTCGGCGAAGTGCAGCGCGTCCTGGCGGTAGCCGCCGGTCATCGGGCGGGTCCTGGCGTACGTGAGGAACTCGGTGCGGTACGCCGCGCCCAGGATCCCGGGCAGCTCGGGCGCGACCTTCGCGACGACGTCGGCCCGCTTGGCGGCCAGGGCGTGGCTCTGCACCTTCAGGCGCGTGTGGTCGAAGCCCTCGGGCGCCGGGGTGCCCGCGACGAGCGCGGAGAGCAGGGCGGCCTGGGTGAGCGCGGTGCGCTGGCGGGCGGCGGGGGAGGCGTGCGGCGGCTCGCTCGGCAGGGCTGCGGTCTGTGCGGGCAACTCGGGCAGCTCGGGCAGCTCGAGCAGCTCACCGGAGGTCTTGACGGTGGCCCGTATCGTGTCCAACTCCCTTTCCAGCTCGGCCGGTTCGGGGAAGTTCTCGTCCCGCTCCAGGAGGATGCCCGGCGGGCGGACGCGCGACGCGAGGTCGGCCAGGATCGCGAGAACGGGCTCGGGCACCGGGTGTGCGTGGCTGTCGTGCCACACGCCGTCGCGCTCGAAGCCGCCCGCCACATGGACGTAGGCGATGGCCTCGGCGGGCAGTTCGTCCAGGGCCTTCGCCGGGTCCTCGCCACGGTTGACGTGGTTGGTGTGGAGGTTGGCGACGTCGATGAGCAGCCGTACGCCGGTGCGCTCCACGAGCTCGTACAGGAACTGCCCTTCCGTCATCTCCTCGCCGGGCCAGGCGAGGAGCGCCGCGATGTTCTCCACGGCGAGCGGCACGGGCAGCGCGTCCTGTGCGATGCGGACGTTCTCGCAGAGCACGTCGAGCGCGTCACGGGTGCGCGGCACCGGAAGGAGGTGCCCGGCCTCCAGCGGCTGGGTGGCGGTGAGGGCGCCGCCCGCGCGTACGAACGCGATGTGCTCGGTGACCAGCGGCGAGCCGAGGGCCTGCGCGCGTTCGGCGAGCGCGGTGAGCCGCCCCTCGTCGGGGCGGTCCGCGCCGCCGAGCCCCAGCGAGACGCCGTGCGGCACGACGGTCACGCCGCGCTCGCGCAGCCGCAGCAGGGAGTCGGGCAGATGCCCCGGGCAGAGGTTCTCCGCGACGGCCTCGACCCAGTCGATGCCGGGCATCGCCTCGACGGCGTCCGCGATCTCGGGCCGCCAGCCGATCCCCGTCCCCAGTCGCAGCTCCGCACTCCGCATGTCGCTCCCCCTTCGTCCCCAGGCCCCCCGGCCCCCGGTCTCCCGGCCCCATTCTCCCTGGACCATGACCATGACCCGGGCAGGCGGCGGCGAACCCTCGCGTGGAGACGTTCAGAGCTACATTTGAGGTTCCGGCCGGCCGGTGTTCACCTCGCCGGGCGGCGCGGGTGAGGGCCGGGACGTGGTCGACACGTCACCGCTCGGCCCGGCGGGCGGCGGCTCCGGGGGAGTCGCACCGGACGGCGGCGGCGGAGGGCCTGTGGGGCTGGCGGTCGAGGCCGCCGCGGCGCCGTTCGCGATCGCGTCGAAGTCGACGAGCCCGGTGGACTCCAGCATCGTGATGTGATCGAGGACGGTCTGGTTGGAGTCCGTGGCGAGCTGCCGGACGAGCGAGTTGCGGGTGCTGTCGCGGACCTGCGCGATCACGGCGAACACCTTGCCGTGCGAGGCGCGCAGCAGGTTCGCGAACTTGCGCTGGTACGTCTCTCCGCTCGCCGCGGTCAACTCGTCCAGCCAGCCCTGCTGCTGCTCGGTGGGTTGGTTGGGCAGCTCCACGCCGAGCTGCGCGGCGGCCGCGCGGACCCGCTTGTCGAGGTCGGTGTGGCCCACGATGAGGTGGTCCCCGGCCGCCTTGACGGCCTCGGTCGGCGCGCGTTCGACGGCCTGCTGGCCCGCGGGTATCTCCCACAGCCCCGCGAGCCGCACCTTGACGAGCAGATCCCGGTCGGCCGCGGAGAGCGGCCCCCACCGGGTGGCGACGGACCCGGCGGCCAGATTGGCCTGACCGGTCCCGGAGCGGTCGGCGTAGGACCACACGGGGAACGCGATCGCGCCCAGCGTGGCGACGAGTGCCGCGATGATCAGAGCCGTGCCGTTGACGCGCCGCAAGGTGCCTCCCGTGCTGCTTCTGTGTCGCCGGTGGTACCGGGGAGTACGGAAGATACGGGCGGGGTGTTCAACCGCGCGAGATCCAGGACGAGATCTAGGACGAGATGGAGGACGAGATGGAGGACAGGTGTGCGGGGGAGCGTCCCAAGTGGGTGAGTACGTGGTCCAGGGGCGAGGCGTCGGCCGGTGCGGGGAGCGGGGGTGCGAACGCGGCGCCGGGGCCCCGCCGTTCGGGCTCCGCGGGCACGCGCCGCGCGACGGCGAGCGCGGCGCCGGTCACGTCGTCGGGGAAGGCGACGGGGACGCCGAGCGTGACCGCGACGTCCCACGCGTGCACCACGTAGTCGAGGAGATGGAACCCGACGGCGACCCGCCCGGGAAAACTTCCCCCGATCTCGGGCAGCACGAACTCCCGCTCCGTTCCCGCCACTTCGTACTCGGCGAAGGCGGCGATGAGGTGCCGTACGGACTCTTCGTAGCGCGCCGCCGGGTCACGCCCGAGGTCGTGCTCGATCCAGTACGTCCGGTCGTCGCCCGCGCCGCGCGCGGCCGCCGCGAAGCCGTGGTGCTGGGCGGTCATGTGGGTCACGAGACGGCGCAGGGTCCAGCCCGCACAGGGGGTGGGGCGCTCCCAGTCCGCCGTGTCACGGGCGGCGGAAAGCACCCGGAGCGACGTCCGGACGGCGGTGCGGTCGAGGGCGACGAGCTCGGTCACGGCGTACCTGCTTTCTGAGGGGTGCCGAGACCTGAGCATAAAACTAAACGAACGGTCGTGCGTACAATTTTTGATGGCGGGTGGCGACGGAGGGGTAAGCGTTAGGGGTCAGGGGAGTTGAGGCACCAGCGACGAGTCTGTCGCCGCCCCGCGCAGCCGTGCCGTGATGGCCGAGCCCGCCCGCCGGTACGCGTCCGGCGCCCCGTGCAGGACCGCGCGCACGTTGGCCGTCTCCATGAAGGCGATCAGTTCGAAGGCGAGTTGGCCGACATCCGTGTCCGCCCGCAGCTGACCGGCGTCGAGGGCTTCGCCGAGGCGGTGCTCCACCTGTGCGGTCCAGCCGCGGTCGGCGTCGGCCAGCGCGTCGTGTACCGCCCCTTCGCGTGCGTCGTACTCGGCGATCGCCCCGTAGAAGAAGCACCCCCCGGGAAAGACGCGCCGCTCGGAGTAGTCCAGCCAGGCCGCGCAGAGCCGCCACACCCGCCCGATGCCGGGCGGCTCCTGCTCGGCGGGCTCGACCACCGCGTCGAGGACGATGCGGCCCGCAGCCCTGATGGTCGCCAGTTGCAGCTCCTCCTTCGACCCGAAGAGCGCGAACACCCCGCTCTTGCTGAGGCCCAGTTCGGTGGCGATCCGCCCGAGGGAGAGGGCGTCGAGCCCTTCGACGGAGGCGATGTCGACGGTGCGGCGCAGCACGAGGCGGCGGGTCTGGTTGCCGCGCTCGACGCGTCCGTCGAGCCGGGATGGCGCCGTTGCCTCGTGTTCCGCTCTCACTCGCACGCTTCCTCTTCTGTTCCCGGCTGCTCTGTTCCCGGCTGCTCTGCTCCCGGCCGCCGCGGTGGGCGCTTCGTGCGTACACCGTAGCGCCCGATGAGACCCGCGTCGACGGCTCCTTCCCAGCTCAGACGGGTAATTCCACTTCAGGCAATGATCCCGTGCCGAAGTTCCCATTGTGGCAACGCCGGGCCCCTCCGCAGGATGAGGGACGTACCGAAACGGCACGACCGGAACGACCTACGAGGTAACAATGATCGTCATTACTGCTCCCACCGGGAACATCGGCCGCCACCTGCTCCCCCTGCTCCTGGAGTCCGCCCCCGCCCGCGGCGAACAGCTGCGCGTCGTGGTCCGTGACCCCGCCCGGCTCTCCGACGAGGTGCGCGAGCGGGTCGAGGTGATCAGCGGCTCGCACGGCGACGCCGACGTCGTCGACCGGGCCTTCGACGGCGCGGACGCCGTGTTCTGGCTCGTCCCGCCGGACTCCTCGAAGACGCCGGAGGAGGCCTACACCGGCTTCACCCGGCCCGCCGCGAAGGCACTCACCGCCCACGGCGTCAGCCATGTCGTCGGCGTCTCCGCACTCGGCCGCGGCACCGCGGTCGCCGGCCGTGCCGGACTGGTCACCGCCTCCCTCGACCTGGACGACTTCATCGCGGACACCGGCGTCGCCTACCGGGCGCTGGCCAACCCGTCCTTCTTCGAGAACCTCCTCGAAGAGGCCGACTCCCTCCGCGAGCAGGGTCTCTTCACCGACGCCGCCGACCCCGACCGCAAGGCCCCCTTCGTCTCCGTCGCCGACATCGCCGCGGTCGCCGCCGACCTCCTCCTGGAGCGCTCGTGGACCGGCACCGGCAGCGTCCCGCTCCACGGGCCGCAGGACCTGTCGCCGAACGACCTCGCCCGCATCATGACCGAGCAGCTCGGCCGCCCCGTCCGCTTCGAACGCCAGCCGCTCGACGAGATGTACACCACCCTCGTCGGCTACCGCCTCAACGAGGCGTTCGTGCAGGGCATCTGCGACATGAAGCGGGCCAAGGACGAGGGTCTCGACGAGGGAGTCGCCCGCACCCCGGAGGCCGCCGCGCGCACCACCTTCGAGCAGTGGTGCGCCCAGACCCTCAAGCCCGCCGTCCACGCCTGACCCGCAAAACCCATTGCACGCCTGACCCGCAGAACCCATTGCACGCCTGACCCGCAGAACCCATTGGAGGCACCTTTCATGTCCACCCAGGAATCCGCACCGCCCGTCACCGCGTTCATGCTCGTCAAGACCACACCCGAATGGCTCGCCATGACCCCTGAGCAGCGAGTGGACGCCTTCGTGACCGAGGTCATCCCCGCGATCAAGGCCAAAACCACCGGCGTCCGGTCGCGCTTCTACGACACGGAGTTCTACTCCACCCGCGTCACCGACGTCTGGGTCTGGGAGGCCGACGACCACAACGCCTACCAGCTCCTCGTCGACGCGCTGCGCGAAACCCCCTTCTGGGACCGCTACTTCGACGTCGTCGACCTCCTGGTAGGCACTGAGAACGGCTACGCCCGTACCTATGGCGTGGACGCCGTCACCACCATCAGCACCTGACCGTCAGCACCTGACCGTCACTTGGCCGTCAGCGCCGCGGGAGCGTTCCGACGCGGTCCACCCCTTCGACCGCGACGGTCTTGCCGGGGGCGATCTCGGTGAAGCCCGCGTCGCGGACCACCGGGTTGCCGCCCGCGGTCACCTCGCGCCAGTGATCCTCGTCGGCGGTGCGGACGGAGAACGGGAAACCGGCGTCGCGCCAGGCCGCGCGCTCCTCGTCCGACAGCTCCCACCAGGCCAGCTGGGCGCCGTGCCCCGCCTGGGCCATCGACTTGCCCGCCGTCATCTCGACGTGGGGGTTGAGCCAGAGCACGGGGTGCGTGCTGTCGGGGCCGGGCGGCGGCTCCGGATCGTCGAGTTCGGTGCCGGACACCTGGAGCCGGGCCAGTTCCTTGGGCCAGCCGTCCAGGGGTACGGGCGGGAAGACGCGGACCTCCGCGGACTTGCCGGTCACCGTGATGCCGGGCAGCGCCTCGGCCTTGCGCCACTCGGCGCCCCTGGCCCGCCGCACCACCTTGCGGATGCGGGCGTCCTGCCAGTCGCGCATCGCCTGCGCCCACTCGCCGTCGCCGACGGAGCGCTCGTCGCTCAGCATCACCAGGACGGCGCGGGCCGCGGTCTCCAGCGCGTCCGTGCGGGCCGGGGGAGCGCCGCGCTCGATCCGCGCGACCAGGGGCAGCACGTACTGCGGGGCCTCGTCGCGCGAGGCGATCTCGTGGTTGAACGGGCTGCCCTCCGCGGGCGGCCCGTCGGGGGTGGTCGTCTCGTCGCTGCTCACACCAGCCAGTCTGCCAGGCTCCTCCCGGCTGTCGCCCCGGGCCCGTGCGCGAGGATGGCCCGCATGGAACGTGATCTCGCCGTACGGCTCGACGGGGTGGGCCGTCGTTACGGCATGGGCGGTGCGTGGGTGCTGCGCGGCGTCGACCTCGGCATACCGAAGGGCGCCCTGGTACGCATCGAGGGTGGCAACGGCACAGGTAAATCAACCCTGTTGAGGCTCCTCGCCGGTATCGACGCGCCCTCGGAGGGACGGGTGTCCGGGCGTCCGCGCACGGCGTTCGTGCCCGAGCGGTTCCCGGCCGCGCTGCCCTTCACGGCGGTCGGCTACCTCACGCACATGGGCAGCGTCCACGGCCTCGCGCGGAGCGTGGCCCGCCGCCGCGCGGCACAGTGGCTGGAGCGCTTCGGCGCCGACGGGTACGCGCGGACGCCGCTGGCCGAGCTCTCCAAGGGCAGCAGCCAGAAGGTCGCCGTGGCGCAGGCCCTGCTTGCCGACCCCGGGCTCCTGATCCTCGACGAGGCATGGACGGGCCTGGACGCCCGCGCCCGCGCCGAACTCGACCGCGCGGTGGGCGAGCGCACGGCGGCGGGCGGCTCCGTGGTCTTCGTCGACCATGACCCGCGCCGCCTCCAGGGGGTGGCGGACGAGACGTACGTACTGGCGGGCTCGGCGCTGAACCGCCGTACGCAGCAAGCGACTTCGCAGCCGTGGCAGGGGCCGACGGTCCTCATCGAGACGCAGGGACCGCCCGGCGCCGGACTCCCGGCCCCGGTGGCGGCAGCGGCTGCGGAGGTGTCGGCCGTGGCGGTGGAGGTGTCGGCCGTGGCGGCGGGCCCGGACGCCCCCGCCGGTCTCACGCGCCTCACGGTCCCCGAGCCCCACTCGGACCGGGTCCTGCGGGACCTGCTGACGGCGCGACCGCCGTGGCACGTGGCGAAAGTGGTGAAGACCGCGGAAGCGGCAAGGACCTGCGCGGCGAAGACCTGCGCGGCGAAGACGGTGGACGGGGAGGGGCTGGGATGGCGGTGATGCGTGCCCTGCTGCGCTACCAGACCGACCTGCTGATGCGGTCCCAGCGGTGGCTTCCGCCCGTGATTCTGTACGCCGTCTTCCTCGGCATCGGCGTGCAGGGCGGACAGCCCGTCCTGGACTCGCTCGCGTACGCGGCCGGTGGGCTGCTGCCCGTGACCGCCTGGCTGGTACGGATCTGTGTCACCAACGAGCCCCCCGCGTCCCGCAGTTGTGCCGCAGCGGCCGCGGGGCCGGGGCGGGCCCACCTCGCCGCGCTGCTCGCCGCCCTGCTCGCGGCGTCCGTGCTCGGCGCGGCGGCGGTCCTCGTGGTGACGGTCATCAGCGATGCGTCGAGCACGAACGCGCGGCTGCCGGTGCCACGGCTTCCGGCGGGCGCGGCCGGGCTCCTCGCGATGCTCGTCAGCACGCTGCTCGGCACGGCGCTCGGCGCGCTCGCCAACTGGCCGCTGCTGCGCTCCGCCGGGCGGGCCGTCCCCGCGCTGCTGCTCGGCGCACTGTTCCTGCTGGTCACCACGGGCTCCCCGGCCAAGTCGGTCCTCACCGACCTGACCACGGGGTCGCGGGAGGGCGCGGTGCCGGTGCCGGTGGGCGCGCTCGCGGGGGCGCTGGCCGTCGCGGCGGCGGCGATGTGGGGGGCGTGCGCGCTCAGTTCGCGGCGGAGCTGACCGGAGCGCCTCAGTGCCTCAATGCCTCAGCGCCTCATCCCGAGCACGCCGAGCGCTGCGCCTCCTGCCACGCGCAGACCGGGCATGCCGGTCAGCCTAGCTCCGTGCCCGCGTGGCCCCCGCCGCCCCCGACGACCTGATCTGTTCCGACACCCGCACGAACCGGTACCCGCGCTCGCGCAGCTCGGGGACGATCGTGCGCAGGGCGCGCTCCGTCGCGGGCGCCGCGCTGCGCGTGCAGTGCATGACGACGACCGAGCCGGGCCGCACCCCGTCGAGCACCTGCCGGGCCACCGCGCCGGAGTCGGTCGCGAAAGCGTCGCCGCTGACCACGTCCCACTGCACCGCGGTGACGCCGCCGGGCGCGAGGGCGCGCAGGGCCTGCCGGTCGTAACAGCCGCCGGGGAAGCGGAAGTACGGCACGGGGTGCTGGACACCCGCCGTACGGAACGCGGCGAAGGCCCGCTCCATGTCGGCGCGCATGCGGGCGGCGGGCACGGTGGGCAGGCCGTAGCAGCTGCCGGTGAAGGCGTGGTGGCTGTACGAGTGGTTGGCGACCTCGAAGAGCGGGTCGCGGCCGATGTCCTTGGCCTGGCCCCCGTACTCCTCGGCCCACCGGCCCGTCATGAAGAACGTGGCGGGCACGTTCAGCCGTCGCAACGTGGCGACGAGGGCCGGGTTGTCGAACCGTTCCCCGGCCGCCGCGCGCCGCCCCTGGTCCGCGGTCATGTCGGCGTCGAAGGTGAGGGCGACGGTGCGGCCGTGCTTGCGGGAGCCGTTCGTGAACACCGGCGTCAGGCCAGTGGGGCCCGGCGCGAGCGTGGGCGGGGCGGACGGCGAGGGGGCGGCGGTGCCCGCCGCGGTCCGGTCGGGACGGCCCGCGTGACCGGGCGTGGCGGGGGCGCCGGCGCATCCGGCGAGGGCGGCGGTCAGGGTGCCGAGGGCGCAGAGCGCGGCGCATCTCCGTACGAGAGTGATCACCAGGTGAAGATATAGGCATTAATACGGAAAATAGGACAAGCGGTCGTGCCGCCACACCCCTCGCCACCCGTCCGGGGCCACCCACCCCCATCCGTCCGGGCCTCCATCCCCGTGCGTCGGGCCCCCGGCGCTCAGCTCACAGCCAGCCGTCCAGAGAGCTCATGAACCCGTCGAAGTCGTCGCGATGGATGGTGTGCCCCGCGCCCCGGACCGTACGCACCTCGAAGCCACGCCGGGCCAGCTCCGCCTTGAGCGCGGCGTCGACGACGATGCTGGGGTCCGCCACCTGCACCAGCGACGGCACCACGGGCGCGGCCGGAGTGCCGTCGACGGCGCCCGCGCCGGAGATCGACAGCGCGGTGTCCGGATCCCAGGCGGCCAGCGTGGCGACCTCGACGTCCACGTCGGCCGCCTCCCAGCGAGGGTTGAACTTCGCTATCAGTGCGCGCGGGACCCGCTGGAACTCCACGAATGTCGCGGGGTCGACCGCGCCCTCGGCGTCGAGCGCCCACGCGGGGTCGGAGTAGACGGCCCGCGCGGGGGCGAGCCGCTCCACCGCGAGAGCCAGCGCGAGGCCGCCGAGCGAGTGCCCGATCGCGAGCTCGGCACCGGCCGGGAGGGTCTCGACGAGGTCGTCCGCGAAGATCTCCGCACCGTAATCGCCGCGCCCGCTCGCCCCGTGCCCCCGCAGGTCGACGCCGATCACGCGGTACCCCTTGCCCGCGAGGGCGGGCCCCACGCGCCGCCACGTGCGGTGGTCCGACATGATCCCGTGGACCAGGAGGGCGACGCGGTCGCCGGTTCCCCACTCGTGGGTGTGCAGCTTCATGGTGGTCCTTTCCTCTGCGCGTCTCTTCGGCGCGACCCGCTCGTCTGCGGGTGATCCCCACGGTATGACGCACAGAAGGTGGCCTACACACGGACAATGCGGCCACGGGGCACGTCGAGGCGTCCTCGGATCAGTCCCAGAAGTGACGGAGGGAACCACGATGCGGCCGGTACAGCGCGACGACGTACGGCAGTTGGCGAAGACATGGATCGACCGGGCCCGCGCCGACGCGCTGCGGAGCGGCGAGGAACCGCCGCCCGCCGTCGACGGCATGCCCGACGAGCAGCGCACACATCTGTTCCGCGAAGCGCACTACTGGCACACGCTCGCGTCCGGCATGTTCCTGGAGCAGTCCGCGCCGCCCCGCCCCACCGAGGCGAACGTCCGGGCCATGCGCGCTCACCTGCGGGCGTGCTGCGAGCAACTGCGCTCGATGATGGCGGCGCGCGGCGAGCTGCTGCCCGAGGGCACCCGCGAACAACTCGCGGCGATCGAGCTGCGCGTGGCCGGGTCGCTGGACCTGGCGGAGAAAGCGGGTCCGGTCTGGGCCCGGGACGCCGACGCCGCCTGGCACGAACTGATGCTGTGGGCCCGCCTCCTGGACTACGACCCTTCGCACTCGACCGACGCATGGGTCCCGGAGGGGTGGAACGACTTCGCCGGTCTGTACCTGGCGTAGGGGTTACCTGGTGCAGGGGCTCCGGCCCGAAGTGGAACGGACGACCGACGGCAACCCTCTTCCCAGATGGCCGAGTACGGCGCTGACGTCCCGCTCACGCGCCCCGTCCGCCCCACCCGTCACAGCACTCCGGATATGCCCGGCATAGCCCATCACCTGGTCGTTTATCGGTTGTTGATCGGATCTGGAGATTCTTTGCAGGTCCGTGTCCAGCGCGGATGACGGAAACGACCGGAGGTATCCCCATGAAGGCTGTCCGTTCCCTCAAGAAGAAGATCACCGGCGAGAAGAGCCTCAAGTCCTACGCCTGGTACATCTGGTACTAGGCCGACGGCAGGCATCGGCGCGCATCCCGCGCCGGTGCACATCCCTTTGCACATCCCTTTGCACATCCCTTAGGGACGCAACGCGCCGTCGAGGCCCGTGTCCGGTGTGCCCATCGGCCCGCCGGGCACGGGCCTCCCGCTCTGGGAGACCCCGATGTCCATCTCCGGTACCGACCGGCTCGCGCGCACGACCGAGTTCACGCCGCGCCTCGCCGCCCTGCTGCGCGACCACCGCGGCCAGGACCTGTTCCGCCTCGACGACGACACCGTCGGCGTCGCCGGGCCCGCCCTGACCGACCGGGTCCTCGCCGCGCGGCTGGCCACCGACCGCGAACGGCCCACCTTCAAGCCGCTGCAAGGGCGTCCCATCCCGCGCACCGAGGCGTCCACCGTCATGCAGGCCATCGGCCGGGACGTGCGGGCGGCCCTGAAGAAGCCCCTGCCGGGCAGCATCGACCTCTCCGGAGCCTGGCCGCACGTCGGCCACGTCCATCTGCGCGACCTGGTCCTCGGCGCCGACCCGTACCGGCTGCGCATCCTCATGGACCGCACCCTGGAGCTGACGCCCAAACTGACCTGGGCGGTCATCGCCACCGGCGCCGCCCTGCCCGGCAGGCTCCGTCCGGGCGCGCCCGTGACCAGCATCGCGGGCCTGACCGCGAACGCCACGACCTACGGCGACCGCCGCTACGCCATGGGCCTGTACCGGCGGGCCGCCGCCCCGGTCTGCTTCACCGTCTCCACGCTCGTCGCCAACGCGTACTGGCTCGGAGCGCCCTTCGACGGCGACACGCCGAACGAGCACATCCTGTACGAGTCCATGCGGCTGCTGCCGCCGTCCTGGAACCTCCTGCGGAACGCGTCCCCCGAGTACTCCGCCCTCGACGACCGCATCGGCAAGGGCGACGACATTCTGCTGCTGCCGCTGCTCAGCCACCGCGACCCGGAGCTCTGGGACGACCCCGACGCGTTCCGCCCCGAGCGCTGGGCCACCCTCGACCCCGACAACCACCCCGGCTACCTCCCCTTCGGCCACGTCTCCGAACGCTGCTGGGGGCGGCACATGGTGATGCCGCTCGCCGGGATGCTGCTCGACATCCTGCGCGCCGAGGGCGTGGGCGTCGACCCGCGCCAGACCACCGCGAAGGTGCCGCTCGCGGGGCTGCTCGGGGTGGACAAGGTGCGGCTCATACGGCGGACGGCCGGCCGGTGACGGCTGGTCAGCGCCCCGACCCGGCGTCGAGCGCGCTGAGCGCGGCCCGTACGCGGAGCGCGTCGGGGCCCGCAGTGACGTCCAGGCCCGTGATCTCGGCGGCGCGGCGCAGCCGGTAGTCGACCGTGTTGGGGTGCACGCACAGTTCCTGCGCGGTGCGGCGCCTGCTGAGCCCGCAGCGCAGGTGCGCGCGCACCGTGTCGAGGAGTTCGGGGCGGGCCGTCAACGGCCGTACGAGCCTGGCCAGTTCGTCCCTGGCCGGACCCGGGCGCATCAACTGGTACTCAAGGAGCACGTCGGGGAGCCGGTGCAGTCCCGGCGGCCGTTCCGACGCGGCCGCCACCCGGCGCACCTCCCGGGCCAGGGCGACGGCGGCGGGGACGTCCTCCGGGGCGGCCGATGCCGCGCCCGCCATGATGTCGACGCCGGAGACCCGCCGCATATGGGCGACCGCGTCGGCCAGCCGGGCCCATTCCCGGTCGGTGACCCGGTCCGGCTCCGTGCGGCAGGGGATCAGCGCCAGGCCTCCGTCGCCGGACAGGGCGGACAGGACCGTGCCGTCGGCGTGCCGGTCGAGTTCGACGCGCAGGCGGCGCAGTTTGCGCTTGCCCGCGATGGCCGGGCTCACCCCGTCGAGCGCCTCGTCCGGGTGCGTGCCGACGGCGAGGTCCAGGATCAGGTAGCAGGGGGGCAGGTCGAGGCCCCAGCGGGCGGCGGTGCCCAGGGCGTCCGTGCCCTCGACGAGCGCGGTCAGCAGGGCCTGGCGCGCGGACTGCTCCTCGCCGAGGACCGCCTGGCGCTCGGCGAAGAAACCCGCCACCACGGTGACCGTCATGCGCTCGAGGAACTGCAGCACGAGGACGGTGACGGCCCGCACGTGCTCCAGGTCGTCCGCCGTGGCGTGGCCGAGCATCTGCTGCAAGCACTCCTGCGCGCCGACGTGGTAGGCCCGCACCACGGCCTCGACGGGCACGCCCTCCCCGGCACGCTTGGCCGCCGACTGACGCCACGCCAGAAGCTCGTTCTCGGTGGGAGGTCGGCCCGTGCGCAGCATGGCGGCGAAGGAGCCGATGCCCTGCTCGACGACTCTGCGGATCTCTCCCTTGAGCTGTTCGCCGGGCATCGTGTCGTAGACGGGCACGCCGTCGACGAGGCGGTCGAGGACGCGGCCGGTCAGCTCGGGGAGCGCGTCGCTCAGGCGCTGGTGGAGGTCGACGCCGTCGAAGGCCAGTGGCAGGGGCGTCCCGCCGTCGTGGTCCATGCCGCCCTCCCCGCCCGTCCCGAGATCGTTTACGCACCGGTAGCAAAAGTTGCTGGCCGCGGGCGGGGCGTCAAGGGCGCGGCGACCGGTGTGAGCGAGGTCTCCGGGGCGTAGGCGGGGGTTCGAAGACAGCTGTGAGCAGGTCTCCGGCTTTGTGACGGCTCACAAACGGCGCTCCTGATGTCTGGACGCCAGCCGGGGTCCATGCGGCGGTTGCTCCATCAGTCTTCTGCTGGGGCGCTCCCGCATACCGCGGCGGGCCGCCCCTCGTTGATCCGCCTGCCGCCACCCCCCACCCAGGAGAGCCCCATGCCAGTGACCGAGTCGTCCTCGCGCAAGCTCCGCACGGGACTGGCCTCCGCGGCCGTCTGTGCCGCCACCGCCCTCACCTTCTCGTCGGCCGCCCCGGCGCAGGCCGACGAGGGGCCGAAGCTCCGCGAAGGGGGTGTGGCGCAAGCCCTGTGGAACTACGTGAGCTCGCCGGGGGCCGTGCCCGGCGCCAACGACTGGTCGTGCAAGCCGAGTGCCGCGCACCCCGAGCCGGTCGTCCTGCTGCCGGGCACCTTCTTCAACTTCGGTGCCAACTTCGTGAAGACGGCGCCCCGGCTGAAGAACGCGGGCTACTGCGTCTACGCCATGAACTACGGCTTCACCTCGTCCTCTCTCGGCCGCGCCGGCGGCCTCGGCCCCAACCGTGAGTCGGCGGCCCAGCTCGACGCGTTCGTGGACAAGGTCCTCGCGTCGACGGGCACCAAGAAGGTGAACATCATCGGGCACTCGCTCGGCGGCAACGTCCCCATGTGGTGGATGAAGAAGATGGACGGCGCCCGCAAGGTCGACAAGTACGTGGGCTGGGCCCCGAGTTCGCACGGCTCGAACCTCGACGGGATCGTCGACCTCGGAGCCAAGCTGAACCTGATGGGTTTCGTGAACCACCTGGCGGACGTGGGGCGCTTCCCGGGCGTCGTCGAGCAGGCGAGCACCTCGGACTACATCCGCGAGATGTGGGCCGACGGCGACACCGTCCCCGACGGGCCGCGCTACACGGTCGTGATGACGAAGTACGACGCCGTCGTGACGCCGTACGCCACCCAGGCGCTCAAGGGCAAGGACGTCGACAACGTGGTCCTGCAGGACAAGTGTCCGACGGACCGCGCGGGGCACATGGGTCTCTTCAACGACGACCCGACGCTGCAGATCACCATGAACGCCCTTGCGGGCGGGCCCGCGGACTTCAAGCCCGTGTGCCGGGGCTTCGGTCTCCAGCTCCTGTGACCCTGGCGCGGTCCGCGGGCCCCCGCTGATCCGTCGCGGGGGCCCGCGGGGGCGTCACCTGTGCCAGGGGCCCGTCACCGCGAACGTCGTGCCGGGCGTGTAGCAGTTCACGTACATCGTGCCGTGGTCCGGCGAGAACGTGACGCCCGCGAACTCGCCCCACTCGGGCTCCTGCGGGGTGCCGATGTTCTGCCGGCCGCGGGCCATCGGGTAGATCTCACCGCCGCGAGTGAGGCCGTACACGTGCTGGGCGCCGCCGCCGTCCTCGCACACCATCAGGCCGCCGGTGGGGGCCAGGCAGATGTTGTCGGGGGACTCCCCGGGCAGCTGGATGTCCGAGTCGGCGCCGAAGACGATGACCAGGGTGAGGCGGCGCCGCGCCGGGTCGTACCGCCAGATCTGGCCGAAGTGGTCGCCCGCCGAACCCGCGGAGCTGTGGGCGAAGGACGACACGAAGTAGACGGACGAGCCGCCCCAGTAGCAGCCCTCCAGCTTCTGCGCGTGCGTGATGCCCTTCTTGCCGAAGTCCTGGAAGCGGATGGCGGTCTGGGCGGCGAGCGGGTCGGGGACGTCGACCCACTCGATGTGCTCGAAGGTCGCGCCCGTCTCCTGTATCGAGGACAGGTCCGGCACGCCGGGCACCCGCATCGCCTGCAGCCTGCCGCCCGCGCGCAGCGCACCGCGGCCGCCCTCGGGCTTCTTGGGCAGGAAGCGGTAGAACAGGCCGAAGGGCTTGTCGAACGCGTCCTCGGTCTCGTAGACGACGCCGCGCCGGGGGTCGACCGCGATCGCCTCGTGCTGGAAGCGGCCCATCGCGGTGAGCGGCACGGCGCCGGTGCGGTACGGGTCGACCGGGTCGACCTCGAAGATGAAGCCGTGGTCCTTGGTGTAGCCGTTCGTGCCGGCCTTGTCCTCGGTCTCCTCGCAGGTCAGCCAGGTGCCCCAGGGGGTCGGCCCGCCCGCGCAGTTCACGGCGGTCCCGGCGATCGCGACGCGCTCGCCCAGGACGTTGTTTCTCCGGTCGAGCGAGAGCGCCGTACAGCCGCCCTTGCCCATCGGGTCGTACGTGAGTCCCTTGACGGTCGGCACGCCGATCTTGCCGGTGACGCGGTTCTCGTGGTTGCGCACGAGATGGACGCCGCCGTCACGGCCCCGGAACGCGGCCATGCCGTCGTGGTTGCTGGGGACCTTGCCCTCGCCGGAGCGAAGGTCGTCGCCCTCGCGTGAGAGGACCTTGTAGCGGAACCCCGCGGGGAGGTCGAGCAGGCCCTTGGGGTCGGGGACGAGGGGGCCGTACCCGGCCTTCCCGTGCGCGGCGGCGGTGCCCGCGAAGAGTTCCGACAGAGCGCCGGTGAAGGCGATCCCCGCGCCCAGCGCACCGGAGCGGGCGAGAACCTGACGTCGAGTGGCAGACATGATGGGCAACCTCCTGCTGGCGGACAGGAATGTGACCGGATGTGTGTACCACGCGCCTTGGTGCACGGGAACCACGCGCGTAGCTTCCGTTTCGCGCGTCCCCCGTCGTACCACGTCGTACGTCCTGGCACCGGGAGTTACCCGGCCACGAGCCCCTTGGCGTCCCGGGCGAGCGCCGTGAGCCGCGAGATGGCGCGGAAGTACTTCTTCCGGTATCCGCCGTTCAGCATGTCCTCGCTGAAGAGCCGGTCGAAGGGCACGCCGGAGGCGAGTACCGGTACCTCTCGGTCGTACAGCCGGTCGGCGAGGACCACAAGACGCAGCGCGGTCGACTGGTCCGGCACGGGCGTCACATCGGTGAGGCAGACGGCGGTGAGGTCGTCGGTCAGCGCGCCGTACCGGCTGGGGTGGACCTTGGACAGGTGCGCGAGCAGGTGCGGGAAGTCGTCGAGCGAGGCGCCGCCGGTCGCGTACGCCGCCTTGGTGACCTGCTCCTCCGAGTACGGCGCGGGAGCCTGTGGCAGGCCGCGGTGGCGGTAGTCCTCGCCGTCGATGCGCAGCGCCTTGAAGTGGGCGGACAGGCCCTGGATCTCGCGCAGGAAGTCGGTGGCCGCGAACCGGCCCTCGCCGAGCTTGCCCGGCAGCGTGTTCGAGGTCGCGGCGAGGGCGACGCCCTGCTCGACGACCTTGCTGAGCAGGGACGACACGAGCACCGTGTCACCCGGGTCGTCGAGTTCGAACTCGTCGATGCAGAGCAGCCGGTGCTCGCTGAGGGTGCGCACGGTCTGCTGGAAGCCGAGCGCTCCGACCAGGTTCGTGAGCTCGACGAAGGTGCCGAACGCCTTCTGCTCGGGCGCGGCCGGCGTCGCGTGCCAGAGGGAGGCGAGGAGGTGGGTCTTGCCGACGCCGTACCCGCCGTCGAGGTAGATGCCGCGCGGGCCCGAGGGGGCGGCGGCCTTCTTCTGGAACCACCGCTTCTTGCCGGACCCGGAGGCGTGCGCCCCGCCGAGCCCCGCCGCGAAGCCGCTCAGGACCCGGACGGCCTCGGTCTGGCTGGGCTGATCGGGGTCCGGAATGTACGTATCGAAGCGCACCGAGTCGAAGCGCGGCGGCGGCACCATCTCGGCGACCAGGCGGTCGGCGGGGACATGGGGCTCGCGGGCGCACAGGGACTGCGGAGCCACATCGGCTATCGAGGGGTGCCCGTGGGCGGCGGTGGAGGACGACACGGTTCCCCAGCTTAAGGGGCGTGCAAGACTGCGGATATGCGACGCCTGTTCCCTGTGACCGACCAGACAGCCGACCAGACGGCCGACCGGACAGCCGACCGCGAGTGGGGACTCGACGAGCTGGCGGAGGCCTATGCGTACCCCGAGGGGGAGGCGACCTGGCTGCGCGCCAACATGGTGTCCACCCTCGACGGCGCGGCCCACCACGACGGCCGCTCCCACCCGATCTCCGGCGACACCGACATGCGGATCTTCGGCACCCTGCGGGCCCTTGCCGATGTCGTGATCGTCGGCGCGGAGACCGTCCGCAAGGAGGGCTACCGCCCGGCGAAGGCGCGGGCCGCCTTCGAGGGGCGCAGGGCGGCGGCAGGCCAGGCCTCCGCGCCCGCCGTCGCGGTCGTCAGCGCCAGTCTTGACCTGGACTTCTCGTTGCCGCTCTTCACCGCGCCCCTGACGCCCACGCTCCTGATCACCGGGGCCGCCGCGCCCGCCGACCGGATCGCCGCGGCTCAGAAGGCGGGCGCCGTCGTGGTGCTCGCGGGGGAGGGCGCGACCGTGGAACCGGAGCGGGTGGCGCCCGCCCTGGCCGAGCGGGGCCTCGCCCGGCTGCTCACGGAGGGCGGGCCCCGCCTGCTCGGCCAGTTCGTGGCCGCCGGTGCGCTGGACGAGCTCTGTCTGACGGTGTCGCCGATGCTCACCGCGGGGGACGCGCAGCGGATCGCGGGCGGGTCCGCGCTCGCGGTGCCGGACCGATTCGTACTGACGTCCGTACTGGAGGAGGCCGGGTTCCTCTTCACTCGATACCGTCGTAGCTGACAATCGGCGGAATCAGCCGTTCCGTTTGGCTTCGGCTGGGCACACTAGATCTCGCAGACCCCGTGCGGCCACGGGGCAGGATGGTTTCCGCAAGGGCCGCGGTACGGCCCACGGATGAGAAGGGCGCCTGGCGTGTTCACAAGCGTATTGATGATCGAGAAGGCCCTGACGTCCGCCGACGTTGAGTTCGTCACCACCTTGCACGGGGACGAGCCCGTCGCCTTCCACGTGCTGCTCCAGCCGAGGGGCGACCAGGCGGACCGCCTGTTGCGGGCCATCGACGACGTCGCACTCGGCGAACTGGACGAGGCGGCGCGCGAGGGCGAGACCCCGGAGGGTCACGAGGCGGTGGGCTTCGGCGTACGGGCACTGGAGGTCTCGCTGACGGCGCTGCGGGCGGTGGGCTGCACGGCACAGGGGCAGCTCATCGAGAACCACCCGCTGGACGCCCTCAAGGCCCTGGTCACCGAGGCCGACGCCGACGAGGTGATCGTCCTGACCGATCCGCATTACGTGGAAGAGTTCTTCCACCGCGACTGGGCCTCGCGGGCGCGTCACAAGGTGGGCGTGCCGGTCCTCAAGCTCTTCTCGCACAGCACGGCTGACTGACGGCGGACTAACTGCGGACCAGCCGACCACGTGTGCGGGGCCTGTCCCTCGGATCCGGCCGGGGGCGGGCCCGGCAGCCGCCCGCCGCGGAGGCAATAGGCTGGGGCCTGCTCAGACGCCGTACGGCTCGACACCGGGTCGTACGACGTATTACTCGTCGCACCACCAGGGGAGACACACGCATGGCACCCGGCCTGCCCCAGTCCATGGCCGACATGGACCGACCGCACTTCATCGGCATCGGCGGCGCCGGAATGTCGGGCATCGCGAAGATCCTGGCCCAGCGCGGCGCCGAGGTCGCGGGCAGCGACGCCCGGGAGTCCGCCACCGCCGAGGCGCTGCGCGCGCTGGGCGTCACGGTCCACATCGGGCACGACGCCGCGCACCTCGCCTCCGACGCGACCTGCGTCGTCGTCTCCTCCGCGATCCGCGCCGACAACCCCGAGCTGGCCCGCGCAGGCGAGCTCGGCATCCCCGTCGTGCACCGTTCGGACGCCCTGGCCTCCCTGATGGACGGCCTGCGCCCGATCGCCGTCGCGGGCACCCACGGCAAGACCACGACGACCTCGATGCTGGCCGTCACCCTCTCCACCCTCGGCCTCGACCCGTCGTACGCGATCGGCGGCGACCTGGACGCCCCCGGCACGAACGCGCTGCACGGCAAGGGCGACATCTTCGTCGCCGAGGCGGACGAAAGCGACCGCAGCTTCCACAAGTACACCCCCGAGGTCGCCATCGTCCTCAACGTGGAGCTCGACCACCACGCCAACTACGCGTCGATGGAGGAGATCTACGAGTCCTTCGAGATCTTCGCGGGCAAGGTCGTCCCCGGCGGCACCCTGGTCATCTCGGCGGACCAGCCGGGCGCCGTGGAGCTGACGAAGCGGCTGCGGGACCTCGGGCAGCTGAAGGTCGTCACGTACGGCGAGTCCGACACCGCGGACCTGCGCATCCACAAGATCACCGCACGGGGCCTGACCAGCGAGGTCACGGTCGTCCTCGACGGCAAGTTCCTCACGTTCCAGGTCTCGGTGCCCGGCCGCCACTACGCGAACAACGCGGTCGCGGCCCTCGCGGCAGGCATCGCGCTCGGCATCCCGTCCCGGAACCTGGCCGCCGCGCTCAAGTCGTACACCGGCGTCAAGCGCCGCCTCCAGCTCAAGGGCGAGGCCGCGGGCGTCCAGGTCATCGACTCCTACGCCCACCACCCCACCGAGATGACGGCCGACCTGGAGGCGATGCGCTCCGCCGCCGACGGCGCCCGCATCCTCGTGCTCTTCCAGCCGCACCTCTTCTCGCGCACCCAGGAACTGGGCACCGAGATGGGCCAGGCCCTGGCCCTCGCCGACTCCTCCGTCGTCCTCGACATCTACCCGGCCCGCGAGGACCCGATCCCCGGCATCACCAGCACCCTGATCATCGACGCCGCCCGTGCGGCCGGTGCCGAGGTGACCGCCGCGTCCGACAAGGCGGCGGCCGTGCGGCTGATCGCGGGAATGGCGAAGCCCGGCGATCTCGTTCTCACCATGGGAGCGGGCGACGTCACGGACCTCGGCCCGCAGATCCTGGCCGAGCTGTCGAAATAAAGGGGATGTCACCCATGTCGTACGACGTCGAGAAGCCCGACGAGCAGTGGCGCGCGGAGCTGACCCCCTCGGAGTACGCGGTACTGCGCGGGGCCGGCACGGAACCGGCCTTCGTCGGTGAGTACACGGACACCAAGACCAAGGGCGTCTACTCCTGCCGCGCGTGCGGCGCGGAGCTGTTCACCTCGTCGGAGAAGTTCGAGTCGCACTGCGGCTGGCCGAGCTTCTTCGACCCGAAGGACACGGACGCCGTCGAGCTGGTCGAGGACGCCTCGCACGGCATGGTGCGGACCGAGGTGCGCTGCGCACGCTGCGGCTCGCACCTCGGCCACGTCTTCGAGGGCGAGGGCTACCCCACCCCCACGGACCAGCGGTACTGCATCAACAGCATCTCGCTGCGCCTCGCGGCGGACGAGGGCTGAGAGCCCGTGTCAGGGGCGCCGGGCGGCATCCTTCCGGTGCCGCCCGGCGCCCCGGCCGCGCGCTAGAAGGTCAGCTTCCAGCTGTTGATGTAGCCCGTGTCCTGGGCCGCCACGTCCTGGACGCGGAGCTTCCAGGCGCCGTTGGCCGTCTCGCTGGACGCGTTGACCGTGTACGTCGCGATCACGTTGTCCGCCGAGTCGTTGCCGCTGGAGTCCTTCAGGCGGTACGCCGTGCCGTCGGGCGCGAGCAGGTCCACGACCACGTCACCGCGCCAGGTGTGCCGGATGTCCACGTCCACCTTGAGGGTGGCGGGGGCGTTGCCGGTGCGGCCCGCCACGTTCACCGTCGAGGTCACCGCCGCGCCGTTGTCCGGGATGGCGACGTCCGTGGTGTTCTCGTACGTGTCGCCGGGCGGGACCGTGCCGCCCGCGCCGAGGGTCCAGATCGCGTGCGCGATGGCGTCGCTGTTGCGGTCGAGGGCGGTGTCGTTGATGTTCGACGTGGTGTCGCAGGACGAGTGGTAGCAGCGGTCGAAGGCCTGGCCCGCCGTACCGCCCCACTTCTGGGCCTGCGCACTGGACTTGGCGCGCTCGGCGCCGCTGAACAGGCCGCCGACCGGGATGCCCGCGCTGTCGAACGGCGCGTGGTCGGAGCGCCCGTCGCCCTCGGTCTCGATCTCGGTCGGGACGTTCAGGCCCGCGTAGTAGTCCTTGAACGTCTTCTCGATGGTGGGGTCGTCGTCGTAGACGAAGTAGCCCGGGTTCGGCGAGGCGATCATGTCGAAGTTCAGATAGCCGCTGATCTTCGAACGGTCCGCGGACGGCAGGTTGTTGACGTAGTACCGGGAGCCGACCATGCCCAGCTCCTCGGCGCCCCACCAGGCGAACCGCAGGTGCTTGTCCGGTTTGAGCTGGGCGCGGGAGACGGCGAGCGCGGTCTCCAGGATGCCGGCCGAGCCCGAGCCGTTGTCGTTGATGCCGGGGCCGGCCGAGACGCTGTCGAGGTGCGATCCCGCCATCAGGACCTTGCTCTCGTCGCCGCCCGGCCAGTCGGCTATCAGGTTGTAGCCGGTGGCGCCTTGGGACGTGAACTGCTGGATACGGGTGGTGAATCCGGCCGCGTCCAGCTTGCCCTTCACATAGTCGAGGGAGGCCTTGTAGCCGGGGCGTCCGTGGGCGCGGTTGCCACCGTTGGCCGAGGCTATGGACTGGAGCTGCGAGAGGTGCGCCTTGACGTTGGCGAGCGGGATGTCGGGCGCCGCAAGGGTGGGCGAAGGGGCGGCGGGCGAGGCGAGGGCCGTGGGTGCGGCGGAGGCGATGAGGCCGGCCGCGGCGAGCACGGCCACGCCGGCGCCGGCCCGTCTGAGAGAGCGGGGCAGGGCGGGTCTGGAGAGCAACATGTGGGGCTCCGGATTCCGAACGGTGAGAGGGACGGAACGTGCGAGGCGCCCTGCGACGCGGGTGTCGCGGGGCGCCTTTGGAGCTGTGCGTTGCCTGATGTTGAGGGCGGGACGACCCCGAGTCAAGAGGGGAAACCGGTCTCAATGCGGTCAGCCACGTTCGTTCAGCGGACGGTTCTCCGCCGGCCCCGCCGCGTCAGAAGAAGACTCCGCACCTCAGCAGCACATTCGCGTACGGCCGCGCCTCACCGGTCCTGACCACCAGGCGAGCGGATGCCGAGCGGCGCTTGAGTTCCTCGTGAGGGACGAGACCGAGCGCGGGAAGGCTCTCCCGCAGCAGCCGCGCCGCCGCCGGATTCGCCTCCCGCACCTCCTCCGCCGCCGTGCCGCCCTCCACCACCAGCTCGTCCAGGAGACCGTCGAGGACCTCCGCGAACGAGGGAACCCCGGCGCGGAACGCCAGATCCACCACGCGCGGCCCCGCCGGGACCGGCATGCCCGCGTCGCAGACGAGCACGGTGTCGCCGTGCCCCAACTCGGCGAGCGCGCCCGCGAGATGGCGGTTCAGGATGCCCGACTTCTTCACGGGGACGAAACCTCCGGGGCGGTCGCCGCGAGCTCCGCGGCCGTCGGGTAGGAGTCCTGCGCCCCCTTGCGGGTGACCGCGGCCGCCCCCACCCGTACCGCGTACGCGGCCGCCGTCGGCAGGTCCTCGCCGAGGCCGAGGCGCCAGCCGAGCGCCGCCGTGAAGGCGTCGCCCGCGCCCGTCGTGTCCACCGCGTCGACCTTCGGGCTCGGGACCCGTACGACGTCGGAGCCGTCCGAGGTGAGCGCGCCCTCGGCGCCCAGCGTGATCACCACCGAGCGGGGGCCGAGCGCGAGCAGCCCGCGCGCCCACTCCTCGGGGGCGTCGCCCGCGTCGTCGCCGAGAATGACGCGGGCCTCGTGCTCGTTGACCACCAGCGGGTCGCAGGCGGACAGGACCTCGGCGGGCAGCCGGGCCGGCGGCGAGGGGTTCAGGACGAAGCGGGCGCCGGGCCGCAGCGCGCGGACGACCTCGGCGACCGTGTCCAGGGGGATCTCCAGCTGGCTTGAGACCACCCGCGCCGCCGCGAGCAGACTGCCCGCGGCGCGGATGTCCTCGGGGGTCAGACGGGCGTTGGCGCCGGGGGAGACCACGATGCTGTTGTCGCCCGACGGGTCGACCGTGATCAGCGCGACGCCGGTGGGCGCGCCGCCCACCAGCACGCCGACGGTGTCCACGCCCGCGGCGCGCTGCGCGTCAAGGAGGAGGTTGCCGTGGGCGTCGTCGCCGACCCGGGCGAGCAGCGCGGCACGGGCGCCGAGGCGAGCGGCGGCGACCGCCTGGTTGCCGCCCTTGCCGCCCGGATGGACGGCCAGGTCGGAGCCGAGGACCGTCTCGCCCGGCGCGGGGCGCCGCTCCACGCCGACCACCAGATCGGCGTTGGCGGAGCCCACGACAAGGAGTTCGTAGTCGTCGTTCATGTGCTGATTCCTGCTTTCGTACGGTACGGAGACGGCGGTCGTGCGGGCCGTGTTCGCGGCGACTTCGCGGCGACGGTCACGAGAAATTGTCGACGTTCTTCGACGTGACGACCTTCACCGGCACCTTCACCGTCTCCTGGACCCGCTTGCCCTGCGCGGCCCGCACCGCGTTGCGCACCGCGATCCTCCCGAGCTCCCCCGGCTGCTGCGCCACGGACGCGTACAGCGTGCCCGACTCGACCGCCTTGAGACCGTCCGGGGTGCCGTCGAAGCCGACCACCGGCACGGACTTGCCCGCCTTGTCGCCGAGCGCCTTGACCGCGCCGAGCGCCATCTCGTCGTTCTCGGCGAAGACGCCGTTCACGCCCTTGTGGGACTGGAGCAGGTTCGTCATGACGTCCAGACCCTTCGTGCGGTCGAAGTCCGCGGGCTGCTCGGCGACGACGTCGATCCCCGGGTACGCCTTGATGCCCGCGGCGAAGCCCTGCCCGCGCTCGCGGCTCGCGGAGGTGCCGGGCGTGCCCTGCAGGACGACGATCTTGCCCTTGCCGCCGAGCTTCTCGGCCAGCGTCTTCGCCGCCAGCTTGCCGCCCGCGATGTTGTCGGAGGCGACCAGCGCCGCGGTCTCTGCCTTGTTCACCCCGCGGTCCGCGGCGATCACCGGGATGTCCTGCTTGTTGGCGCCGCGCACGGCGGGGCCCGCGGCGTCGGAGTCCACCGGGTTCACGATGATCGACTTCACGCCCTCGCCGGTGAAGTTCTGCAGCTGGTTGCTCTGCTGGGAGGCGTCGTTCTGCGCGTCGGTGACCGTCAGGTCGATGCCCGCCTTCTCGGCCTCGGCCTGCGCGCCCTCCTTCATCTGGACGAAGAAGGGGTTGTTGAGCGTGGAAAGCGACATGCCGACCTTCGTCGAGGTGCCGGACGAGCCCGAGTTGAAGAAGGAGACCGCGCCGACCACCGCCGCCACGACCACGGCGGCGACCGCGTACTTCACCGCTTGCGGCCCCTTGCCGCGCAGGCCCCCGGCGGCGCCGGACGAGGCCCCGGGCGTCGCGCCCGCCTTGCGCCGCAGCGTGTCGAGGAGGACCGCCAGCGCGATGACGACACCGATCACGACCTGCTGCCAGAAGGCCGACACGGAGAGGAGGTTGAGGCCGTTGCGCAGCACCGCGAGGATCAGCGCGCCGATCAGCGTGCCGGACGCCTTGCCGACCCCGCCCGCCAGGCTCGCGCCGCCGATGACGACCGCGGCGATGGCGTCGAGCTCGTAACCCTGGGCGGCCTGCGGCTGCGCGGAGACCAGGCGGGAGGCGAGCACGATGCCCGCGACGGCCGCGAAGAGACCGGCGAGCGCGTAGATCACGATCTTCTGGCGCTTGACGCGCAGCCCGGAAAGGCGCGCCGCCTCCTCGTTGCCGCCGATCGCGTACATGGACCGGCCGATGAACGTGCGCCCGAGGACGAGCGCCGTCACCAGACCCATCACGATCATCACGATCACCGGGACGGGCAGCCAGCCGCCGACGGTGTCACCGAGGTGGGAGACCGAGTCGGGGAACGCGATCGGGCTGCCCTGCGAGATCACCAGGGAGAGGCCGCGGGCCACCGACAGCATCGCGAGCGTCGCGATGAACGGCGGGAGCTTCCCGTACGAGACGAGCAGCCCGTTGACGAATCCGCAGGCTATGCCGGTGGCGACGGCGAACACGACCGCCAGCCACACCGGCAGGCCCTGCGAGGTCGCCGACCAGGCGAGGACGGTGGCCGACAGCGCGGCCACCGAGCCGACCGACAGGTCGATGCCCGCCGAGACGATCACGAAGGTGACGCCGAACGCCAGGATCGCGGTCACGGCGGCCTGCACGCCGACGTTGAGCAGGTTCTGGGTGGTGAGGAAGTCGCCCGAGAGCAGCGACATCGCCACGACCAGGACGATCAGTGCGCTGAGCGCGCCGTTGTCGAGCAGGACGCGGCGGAGCGAGGCCGCGCCACCCGCGTCGCGCTTCAGGGTTTCAGTGGCCACGGGTGCCCTCCGCTGTCGTGTCGTCCGCGTTCGGTGCCGCTTGGTCTGTTCGGTCTGTTCGGTCTGCTTGGTCTGCGTGTTTTGAGTGGTCCGCTTGTCCTGCGGTGCTGCTGACGGCGAGTGCCATCACCGCGTCCTGGGTGGCCTCCTGGGCCGTGAGCTCACCGGCGATCCGGCCCTGCGCCATGACGAGGACCCGGTCGCTCATGCCGAGCACCTCCGGCAGATCGCTGGAGATCATCAGGACCGCGTGCCCGGCGGCCGTCAGCTCGTTGATCAGCTGGTAGATCTCGACCTTCGCGCCCACGTCGATGCCGCGCGTCGGCTCGTCGAGGATGAGGACCTTGATGTCGGCGAGCAGCCATTTGCCGATGACGACCTTCTGCTGGTTGCCGCCCGAGAGGGTGCGGACGTGCTGGCCGAGCCCGGCCATGCGCACCCCCAGCTGCTCGGCGATCCTCGCCGCCGCACGCTGCTGCCCCTTCAGGTCCACCAGCCCGGCGCGCGTCGCCGAACGCAGCGTCACCAGGCCGAGGTTCTCCCGCACGGACGCGTCGAGGAGCAGCCCCTGCCCCTTGCGGTCCTCGGGGACCAGGCCGACGCCCGCGCCCATCGCCGCGTTCACGTCGTGCCGGGGCAGCCGCTCGCCGTGCACGTCCACGGTGCCCGCGTCGTACGGATCGGCGCCGAAGACGGCACGCGCCACCTCGGTCCGGCCCGCGCCGACGAGCCCCGCGAGACCGACGACCTCGCCCGCCCGCACCTCGAAGCTGACGTCGTGGAAGACGCCGTCGCGGGTGAGCCCCTCGACACGGAGCAACGGCGCCCCGGCGTCCGGGCGTTCGCGCGGGTACTGCTGCTCGATGCTGCGCCCCACCATCAGGCGGACGAGCTCGTCCTCGTCCGTCGACGCGGGCACCTGGGCGACGCTGCGGCCGTCGCGCAGGACGGTGACGCGGTCGCCGAGCGCGGCGATCTCTTCGAGGTGGTGGGTGATGAACACGATGCCGACGCCGTCCTCGCGCAGCGTGCGCACGATCCGGAACAGCTTGTCGACCTCTTCGGAGGTGAGGACGGCGGTGGGCTCGTCCATGATGAGCACCCGCGCGTCCAGGCTCAGCGCCTTCGCGATCTCGACCATCTGCAGCCGGGCGATGCCCAGTTCGCGCACCTTGGTACGCGGCGACACCCGGACGCCGACCCGCTGGAGCAGCTCCTCGGCGTCGGCCTCCATCTTCTTCCGGTCGACGAGACCGAAGCGGCGCGGCTGGCGCCCCAGGAAGATGTTCTCGGCGACGGTCAGGTCGGGGACGAGGTTGAACTCCTGGTAGATGGTGGCGATGCCGAGCCGCTCGGCGTCCTGCGCGCCGTGGATGCGGACCTCGCGGCCCTCGGCGAAGATCCGTCCGCTGTCGGGGCGGTAGGCGCCGGAGAGCATCTTGATGAGGGTGCTCTTGCCCGCGCCGTTCTCGCCGAGCAGGACGTGCACCTCGCCGCGGCGCAGGTCGAAGTCGACGGAGTCGAGCGCGACGACGCCGGGGAACGTCTTGCGTATCGCCTCGATGCGCAGCAACTCGTATCGGTCGCTCACCGGGTGCTCCTTCGTACGGAAGTGTCCTTGTCGGCGCCTTCACCGCAGGAGCGGCGGACGACGAGGCGGGCGGGCAGGGTCACGGACTGCGGGCGTCTGCCCTCGATCAGGTCGATCAGCGCCCGGACGGCGGCGCGGCCGAGGTCGGCGGTGGGCTGGGCGATCGCGGTGACCGGCGGGTCGGTGTGCACGAACCACGGGATGTCGTCGAAGGCCGCGAGCCCGATGTCGTGCGGGACGCGCAGGCCGTGGGCGCGGATCGCGTCGAGGGCGCCGAGCGCCATCAGGTTGTCGGCGGCGAAGACCACGTCGGGCGGCTCGGGCAGGGCGAGGAAGCGCTCGGTGGCGCGCCGCCCGCTGTCGGCCTGGAAGTCGCCCTGCCCGATGTAGGCGTCGGGCAGCGCGGTGCCGTGCTCGCGCAGCGCGTCCCGGAAGGCCTCGACGCGCTCGCTGCCGGTGGTGGTGGCGGCCGGGCCCGCGATGATGGCGAGCTTGCGGTGGCCGAGCCCGTGCAGGTGGGCGACGAGGTCGCGGACGGCCCGGCGCCCGTCGGAGCGGACGACGGGGACGTCGACGCCGGGGATCCACCGGTCCACGAAGACCATCGGGGTACCGGCGCGGACGGCGTCGAGCATGAGCGGTGAGCCGCCGTCGGTGGGGGACACGAGCAGCCCGTCGATGCGGCGGTCGAGCAGGGTCCGTACGTGGTGGTCCTGCAGCTCGGGCCGTTCGTCGGCGTTGCCGATGATCACGCTGTAGCCGAGCGCGCGGGCGGCCTCCTCGACGGACCGCGCAAGCTCGGTGAAGTATGGGTTGAGCACGTCGCTGATGACGAGCCCGAGGGTCCGGGTCTGGTCGGTGCGCAGGGACCGGGCGACGGCGTTGGGCCGGTAACCGAGCGCCTCGACGGCGGCGAGCACCCGGGCGCGGGAGGCGGGGCTCACGGAGGGGTGCTCGTTCAGCACCCGCGACACGGTGGCAACGGACACACCGGCCTCGGCCGCGACGTCCTTGATGCTCGCCGAACTCGGCGCCATCTCGGTCCACCTCCTTGTGGAATCGATTACACGGAGGATTGGAAACGATTACATGGGGGCGTGACAAGGGGTGGGCGGGGCGGAAGAGGCGAGTGAGATCTGATCGTGATGTGGCGGACTTGCGACTCGGGATGTGGCGGACATGCGACTCGTGACGTGGCGGCCCCGGAACCCGGCGGGCGGGGTGGGGCGTCGCACCGGATCAGGCACGGATGCGCCGCACCGGGCGGCGCATCCGGTGGAGAGGGGGGCGGGCATGGCATCCCGTGCGCAGGAGGAAGCCGCCGTGGTGCGCGCAGAGCTGGCGAGCGCCAATACGCAGGCTTCGGTCGTGCTTGCCGGACTCGTGGTGGCTGTGGGCTCGCTCGCGGGGCACGCCGAGGTCCTGTTCCGGCAGGCGTGGCCGGTCGTCGTGCTCGGCGCGAGCGGGGTCGGCGCGGTGGCCGCCGCCGTCTGGCTGCTGCTTGGCGTGGTGCTGCCCCGCCTCGACGCCTCGGGCCGGGGCAGCTTCCTGACGTGGGCCGCTTGCGATCCAGACGCGCTGCGCGACGCCCTCGCCGCCGACCACGAACTGGACGAACTCCGGGTTCTCTCGCGTATCGCCGTGGCCAAGTACGCGGGACTCAAGAGATCCGGACGGCTGATCAAGTCGGCCTTGGTGCTGCTGGCCGCCGCGGGGCTGCTGAGCGCGCTGTGACCGGTCGGAAACGCTTTATGCCCGCGCGGCTGCGAACGGCACCGTGAGCCAAGGGCTGTCCGGGTCCGTGGTCAGGGCGCGGTGGGCGCGGAGTACGTCCGTGTACCAGGGGCCGAACGACTCCTCGTCGAAGTGGAGGCAGCGGCCCAGGATGTAGCCCGCGGAAAACGTCTCCCAGGAGGTGTACGCGGACCGGGCGGCCTCGGAGGCGCGTTCCAGGGCCTTGAACAGCTCCGCGCGGGTGGCGTAGCGGGCGCCCGTGCCCCAGCGGGCCATCTTCGAGGCGCGGCCGATGTCCCAGGCCGCGACCGTGGTGACGTGGCCGTCGGGCGGCAGCAGTCCGTCGGCGCGGAAGCGGGCCTCGTAGCGGAGCACCTTGCCGACCAGGGCGCGCAGGTGCGCCACGAAGTCGTCCAGCTCGGCGTCCTCGCCGGGGCGGTGCGGCGCGGTGGGGCCCGACGTCTCCACCACGCGGTGCCGGAGCGCCGCTTCCACCTGGTCGCGCCAGAGCTCCGGGTCGAGGCGGGGTCCGTGGTGCCGGGTCAGCACGGCGCGGGCGTCGAGGGCGAAGTCCCAGTACCAGGGGCTGACGTCACGGGTGAGCAGCCGCTCCTGCACGGACAGCCAGTCGTCGCGGTCGTGCACGCCCCACCACTCCGCCAGGCGGTCGATCTCGTTGTGGTGGCCCGCGCCGTGCCAGTCGACGGTGTTCCAGGCGTCGCCGTTGGCGAAGCACAGGTGCGCGCCGCAGGCGAGGCCGTGCAGGAGCGGGCTGCCGGGCGCGGGCGCCCCCGTGCGGCGGGTGTCGATGCGGTTGGTCAGGTTGCCGGGGCGGTGGTGCGTGGCGTGCAGGTCCGACCAGACCTCCCGCTCGTCGTCGGTGGTCAGGAAGAACTGCTGGCACGGTGTCGCCGCGTTCACGACGAGCAGGTCGACGTCGTCGGGGCAGCCCGCGGCGAGCGAGTCCAGGGTGACGTACTCGTAGACGACGTCGGGGTGCGGGCGGGGGAGCACGCCCGCCGTGTAGACCTGCGCGACCTTCCTGCCGTCCGGCAGGTCGATGGTGAGCAACTCGCTTGCGGCGGCGTCGCGTTCGTCCTCATCGGCTGCGTCTGCTGCGTCGGCTTCGTCGAGCGGCACCGGGCGGTACAGCCCCTCGACGGCTATCGCCCGCAAGTAGCCGTACGCGTCGTCCTCCTGGCACAGCTCGTACAGATGCTCCTCAAGGTCGGCGGGCGCCTGCCAGGGGCTGCCGTCCGCCGGTGCGGGGAAGTCGGGGAAGACGTCGTCATGGAACTCGTCGTCGTGGAACTCGTCGTGCATGGATCTGGTTCTCCGCTCGGGCACCCGCGCCGGATTTCGCGATCTTGCACTCTACCCGGGCGCCTCGACGCGTACCGACTTCAGCCCGTTGATGAAGTGCGAGACGAGCCTGCGCGGCGGCTCCGTGACCCGCAGGACCGGCAGTGCCCGCACCAATTCCTCGTAGAAGACGCGCAGTTGGAGTCGGGCGAAGTGCGCGCCCAGGCAGACGTGCGGGCCGTCGCCGAACGCCACGTGCGGGTTGGGTGAGCGCGACAGGTCGAGGCGGTGCGGGTCGGCGAAGACGCGCTCGTCGTGGTGGGCGGACGCGTGGAAGACGACGACCTTGTCTCCGGCGGCTATGCGCGTGCCCGCAAGATCGGTGTCGCGGGTCGCCGTGCGGCGGAAGCTGAGCACCGGCGGGTGCCTGCGCAGCAGTTCCTCCACGGCGGTGGCGGCGGGGACCGCGCCGGTGCGCAGCCGTTCGTACTCGCGCGGGCTCTCCGCGAGCGCGAGCAGCCCGCCGGGCGCGGCGCCGCGCACCGTGTCGTTGCCCGCGACGGTGAGCAGGAAGAAGAACATCTCCAGTTCGGCGTCGGTGAGTTCGGGGTCGGTGGCGAGTGTGGTCAGGACGTCGTCGCCCGGGTGCCCGCGCTTGTGCGCCGCCAGCGTCCGCGCGTACTCGAACATGTCGCGCAGCATCGCGGGCGAGCGCGGGTTCAGCGGCTCGCCGTCGGGGCCGAGCACGGGCGGGGCCGCCTCGTCGGGGTCCTGGTAGCCGATGACCCGGCGCGTCCAGCGCAGCAGCAGGCCGCGGTCGGCGGCCGGGACGCCGAGCAGGTCGGCCAGGTTGAGCAGGGCGTAGTCGTCGGTGACGGCGGTGACGACGTCGAAGGTCCCGTCGTCGGCGCGGGCCCGCGCCACGGCGGCGTCGAGGAGCGTGCGGGCCCGCTCCCGCACGACCGCCTCGAAGCGCTCGATCCGCCGCGGTGTGAACGCGCGGCTGACCAGCCCGCGCAGCCTGCCGTGATCGGCACCGGCCGCACCGCCCACACCGCCCGCACCGCCCGCACCGCCCACGCCGCCCGTCGGGCAGCGCGCCGCCGCGGAAGGATCCTGGTTGAGCATCATGCGGCGGATGAACGGCAGGTCGTCGGGCGCGGGATCGCGGATCTGAGTGGCGCCCAGATACGAGGAGTACGTCGCCGCGTCCCGCAGGACCCGCACCACGTCCGCATGCCGGGTGACCGCCCAGAACCCCGGGCCCGCGGGCCAGCCGAGCACCCCCGGCTCCTCCTGCCGGGCCACGGGGTGGTGGTCGCGCAGCACGCGGTAGCGGTCGTACGGGACACCGTCCGCGTACAGCCTGGGGTCGAAGACGTCGGGGACGGACGGCGGCGTCCCCGCCGCCGCGCCGCGCGGGCTCATGCGCCGCTGTCCGCGCGCAGGAAGTCCTCCACGGTGCTGATCAGCTCCAGGGGCACCTCGTCCATCGCGTAGTGCCCGGCCCCCGGCAGCTCCGCGAGCGTGCCCCGCGGATAGGAGCGCAGCCACGTGGCGCGCATGAGGTCCGCCGAGAGCGCGGGGTCGAGCGCGCCGGTGACGGCGAGCGCGGGGACGGGCGAGCCGTCGATCTCGGTGTGGAAGTCGTCGCCCGCCCAGGAGTCCAGCCAGGCGCGGAAGGCCTTCACGTCGCTGACCGCGAGGGAGCGGCGCACCATCCGGTCGAGCCAGGCCCGGGGGCGTACACCGCCCGTGGTGATGTCGATGATGGTGCGCCGGTTCTCCGGGGTGTGCGCGGCCGACGCGAACAACTCCCATTGGTCCGGCGGCAGTCGCAGTCCCGACGCGGGTACGGGCGAGACTCCGGCGAGGCGGCGCACCCGGTGCGGGGCCGCGGCCAGGACGCGCTGGGCGACGGCGCCGCCCATGGAGTGCCCGACGAGCGAGAACCGGTCCCAGCCGAGCCGCTCGGCCAGATCGAGGATGTCGGCGGCGCCCTCGCCGGTGCTGTACGCGCCGACGGCGTCCCTGGCCTCGCCGTACCCGCGCAGATCCACCACCGCGTACTGGAACGCGTCGCCGTCGAGGTCCGCGAGCACCGGTTCGTACGCCGTCCGGTCGGCGAACCAGCCGTGCACCGCGAACACCTTGTGCGGGCCTTCGCCGAGCAGGGTGTGGGGGAGCGGGAAGGAGGTCACTGCGGATCCGATCGCCGACGGGGGTCCTTGCGGCCCCGGCCGGTGCGGGGGCCGTGAACACGGTGTCCCCAACCCCGGTGCCGCGCAAGGGCGCCCATGGCCGGCCCCGCGTTCGACCGCGGGTGCGAACCACGTACGCCGGGGCGGGGGGTGAACTTGGCGGACGGCCTGCGGTCCGGCGCCGCGGGTGGTCAGAATGTGGCATGGCCATCCGCCGCCTCAGCTACCGGCTCGACCAGGAGCCCGACGAGACCGGAGCCCCCCGTCTGATCCGCACGGATCCAGCCGGTGCGGGACAGCAACAGCACACAGCTACGGACCAGTTGACGGACCAGTTGGGAGACATCGTCGAACGTGTCGCGGGCGCGGGAGGCGGCGCGGCCGGTGAGCTGAGCTACAGCCTGCTCCCGGACGGCGGCCGTCTCCTGTGCGCCGCCCTGCCGGGGCAGCGCGTGGAGGCGCTCCACCTGAGCGCCGACACCCCCGGCCCCGGGCCCGTGTGGCCGATCGACACCTGGGGCTCCGCCGCCTGGGAACCGGATGCCGAGGAGACGCTCGGGGCCGGGTTCGTCGAATCCGGGCTCCCCGTCTCGCAGGCGCACGCCGACCGCGCACTCCTCGTGGAGTTCGCCAGGGCGCACGCCGACCGCGTCGCGCCCTTCCTCACCGATGTGCGCCGCCTCTTCGACGACCCCGCGGGGCGGCAGATCGTCCTCGTCGAGGACGACGCCGGGACCGTGGCCCGCTGGATCGCGCTCGCCTGCGCCTCGCTGCCCGAGGCGTACGTTCCCGCGCTGACGTTCACCACCTGGACCACCGACCCGTGGCGCGCCCCGCAGCAGATCGTCGGCATCGGCGCGGACGCGGACTTCGACCGCTCCGACGACGCGACGCTCGAGTACCTGTACCGCGTGTACGACAGCACGGGCGGCCCGGAGAGCCCGCCGCCCGCCGAACTCGACCCCTGGGCCCGGCTGACGGCCGAGCGGTGGCTCGCCGGGAACCCGCCGCGCCCCGTACCCGGCGCCACGGCCCGCCCGGCGGAGTCCTTCGCGCTCCTGCCGCTTCTCTCGGGCGCGGACGGGGAGACGGCGGGCGGTGGAGGGGCGAGCGCCCCGTCCGGTGCCGAGCTCGCCGGACTGAGCGGCGCGTCCCTGCACATCGTCATCGACGCCTTCACCCGGTCCGTGAGCAGGGGCGAGGCCGACTCGCACACCCTCGACGAACTCGACAGGCTCTGCCGCGGCCTCGACGGCGACCACGCCCTGGCGGCGCGCCCCCTCGCCCTCGCCCTCGTCAAGCACCGGCTCGACGCGTCCCGCGGCCGCGGAGCCCTGCCCGACCTGACCGCCTTCGAAGGGCTGCCGCTCGGCCAGGACGCCTGGCGAGAGCTGCGCGAGGAGTACGGCGAGCGCGCCGACGACGCCCTGCGCGCCCGGCTCCGCGAGCCCGTCACCACCTGGACGGAGCCGCTCCGCCTCGCCCTCGCCGTGGGGGCCGACGGCGGCCCCGGCCTCGCCGAGGCGATGGACCGGCTCGCGGACGCCCTCCTGTACCCCGAGCGCCGCGACTGCGCGCAGGCCGTCAAGGTCCTCACCGAACTCGACCACGCAGGCTTCAACAGCCGCGTGCTCCGGCTCGTCCTCGTCGACTTCACCGAACGCAAACTGGACCGCCTCATCGCGTTCGCCCGCTCCCCGCAGGGCGACTGGCTGCGGCGCATCATCGACGACGCGCCGCTCACCGTCCGCCTCGCCGCGGCCGCCGCGCACCTGAGCGGGCCCCCGGAACACCTGCGGGGTGCCGAACTCTTCGAGCGGCTCACCCAACTCCTCTCGGGGCAGCGGGTCGAGGACGTCACGACCCTGCGGCTGCTGTGGCGCATCGTGTGGCGCAACGACCCGCCGGACCGCGCCGAACAGCCCTGGGTGGCCCGCACCTGCACGCCCCGCCTGATCGTCGAGGCCGACCTGGGCCGCCGCGTCATGGGCTGGCTCAAGGAACCGGACCACTGCGACGTCGAACTCATCGAATTCGCCCGGGAGATGCGCCACGACCGCAAGCTGGGCGCCCAGGACCGCGACACCGCCGAACTGCTCGTCACCGCCCAGGACCTCGCCGCCGGGCGGCTGCCCCTGAGCCGGTCATCCGTCGGCCGCCTCAAGGAGCTGGGCCGGAAGGTGTCGCCGCTGGGTCCTGTGCTGCGCCAGGGCGTCGACGAGCGGGTGGGGTGCGCTCTCGCCGCGGCCAACCCGCTCGACCTGTGCGAGTCGCACGGCCTGCAGATCCTCGTCGCCGCGGGCCCCGATCTGCTGCGGGCCTACCGCGCGCAGACCCTGGACGCCGACCGGTGCGGCCGCATGGTCCACGAACTCCCCGGTAAACCGGCCGAGTTGGCCGCGTACTACCACATCTGGCGGCCGCGCCGACGGCACGGCGTCACCCCGGAATGGCGCACGGTCGCCGAGGAACTCCTCGACCGGGCCCTCGCGCCGGTCCTCGGCCACCTCGACGAGCACCACCTCGGGCAGGTGGCCACCGTCCTCCAGCGGGAGGGCCAGGACGTACAGGAATGGACCGCATGGCGGCACCGGGCGGCCCGAGAACCGAACTGACCCCGCAACCCCACGAAAGGACCAGCGTGAGCGACACCAGCGAGACCGTCGTCGTCGACAACTTCCCCGGCGGCAGTATGGCGAGCCGCCCCGTGCACTTCATCTGGATGCTCGACTGCTCGGGGTCCATGGGCGTGAACGGCAAGATCGGCGAACTGAACTTCGCCATCCGCGAGGCCATCCCCGAGATGCAGCAGGCCGCCCAGTCCAACCCCGCCGCCTCCCTGCTGGTACGCGCCATCACCTTCGCCAGCGGAGCGAGCTGGCACGTCAGCGAACCCACCCCGGTGGACCAGTTCTCCTGGGAGGACGTACACATCTACGGCGGCACCGACATGGGCTCCGCCTTCAAGCTGGCGGCCGGTGCGCTGCAGACCCCGCCGATGCCGCAGCGCGCGCTGCCGCCGGTGCTCGCCCTCGCCTCCGACGGGCAGCCCACCGACGACTGGCGGGCCGGGCTGCGTGCCATCGACAGCACGCCGTGGGGCAAGCGCGCCGTGCGCGTCGCGGTGGCCATCGGCGACGACGCGGACAAGAGCATGCTCAAGGAGTTCCTCGGCAACCCCGAACTGGAGCCCCTGCAGGCCAAGAACCCCCGCCAGCTCGCGGCCGCCATCCGCTGGATGTCCACGGCGGTCGTCAAGGACGCCTCCACCCCGAAGGTCGACGACGGCACGAAGCCCGCGACGCCGGTCGACGTGCCGTCGATGACCAAGGGCGAAGACGACATCTGGTGACCGGACCGGAGACGACGGCCGGACCCGGGCCCGCCGGGGCCGCGCCCTGGGCGCTGCTCGACGGCGCGGTCAAGGGCGTGGCCAAGAGGTACAGCCAGGACCGCGGCACGGCGCTGCCCGTCGCCGGGGGCCGCGCGGTCGTCCTCGCGGTCGCCGACGGACACGGCAGCGCCGCACACTTCCGCAGCGACCTCGGGGCGCGCTGGGCGGTCGATGAATTCACGGCGTGCGCGCGGGCGTTCGCCGCTGAGGCCGCGCGCGTCGGCACCGACGCGTCGGGCTGGCCCGCACTGCGCGAGGAGGCACGCCGCCTGCCGCAGCAGGTGGGCCACCGCTGGCACGCACGCGCCACGCTGTACGACAGCAACTCCCCGGCGCACGGCGCCCGTTCGCTCTCGCTCGGACGAACGCCCCGCACCGGGCCCCGCGAACACCCGCACCCCCCGGACCTCGCCGCGTACGGCAGTACTCTCATCGGCACCGTACTCACCGAACACATGCTGTTCTGCTGGCAGTTGGGGGACGGCGACATCGTCCTCGTCGACAGCTCGGGCAGCCCGCACACCCCGCTCTCCACCGGCCCCGACATGGGCGACGAGACCGACTCGCTCTGCGAGCCCGAACCCTGGCGCAAGATGCGCTCGCACTGGCAGCCCTTCACCGGCGGCGCGCCACCGTGCGTCCTGCTCTCCACCGACGGGCTCTCCAAGAGCTTCGCCGACCACCAGGGGTTCCTGGACTTCGCCACCGGCCTCGGCGACCGCGCCGCCGAACAGGGCGTGGCGGCGGTGCAGGCCCAGCTCCCCGACTGGCTGGGGCGGGCCGCCAAGTTCTCCGGGGACGACACGACCCTCGTGGGCGCCATAACGGTGCCCCCACAGCGCAGCGACGAACGTTAGGGCAGAGAGGAACAGAATGGTGAACGGCATGCTCGCCGCCGGAAAGACCCTGGTGGCCGAGTCGGGGGAGACGCTGAAGGTCGCGGAGCTCTTCGGCTCCGGCGGCCAGGGCGAGGTCTACCGCGTCCTGACGCCCACCGGCGACCGGGCGGTCAAGTGGTACTACCCCCAGCTCGCCGACGCCCGCCAGCGGGAGATCCTCGAAGGGCTCATCGCCAAGGGCTGGGACGACCCCCGCTTCCTGTGGCCCACCTCCATCGTGATGGACCCCGAGGGCAGCCAGCCCGGCTTCGGCTACCTCATGGACGTACGGCCGGCCCGCTTCTGCGACCTGCCCGCCCTGTTCCGCCGCGACCCCTCCGTGGCCTCCGCGACGATGCGCACCCTGGTGACCGTGGCACTGCACACCGTCGAGGCCTACCGCGCCCTGCACTCCCGGGGCATCGCCTACCGCGACATCAACTGGGGCAACATCTTCTTCGACCCGGCCACCGGCGACGTCCTGGTCTGCGACAACGACAACGCGGTCGTCGAGGGCGCCGAGGCCGCCGTCGCGGGCACCATGGACTTCATGGCGCCCGAGCTGGTCCGCGGCGACAAGGGCAAACAGCCCGGCACCCAGAGCGACCTGCACTCCCTGGCCGTGCTGCTCTTCCTGCTCCTGATGAACGACCACCCGTTCAACGGCGCCCTCGCGCTCAACATCCGCTGCATGGACGAGGCCGCCAAACGCAGGCTGTACGGCACCGACCCCGTCTTCGTCTACGACCCCGCCGACACCCGCAACCGCCCGGTCCCCGGCGAGCAGCCGACCGTAGAGGCGACCTGGGGCGCGCTGCCGCAGATCCTGCGCGACCTGTTCGTGCAGACGTTCACGGACGGCCTGCGCAGCCCCAAGCTGCGGGTGCGCGAGTCGCAGTGGCGCGACGCGCTCAGCAAGGTCCTCGACGCCATCACCCAGTGCGGCCGGTGCGGCAAGCAGAACCTGACCCAGCCCGACGGCGCGCCCCCCGCCTGCTGGAAGTGCCGCACCACCCTGACCCTGCCACCCCGCCTCGAACTGGTCACCGGCACCGGCACCCTGCGCACCCGGCGCGGCATCAGGCTCGCGCCGAACGCCCGCGTCTACGCCCACCACCTGCGCGACGACCCCGACCGGCACGACTTCTCGGCCGTGGTCGGCGAAGTCACCGAACACCCCCAGCAGCGCGGCAGGTTCGGCCTCACCAACCGCACCAGGGCCGTGTGGACGGCCCGCAGGGACGACGGGACGGTACGCGACGTGGACCCGGGCAAGACGATCGCGCTGCGGTCGGGTCTGCTCATCGAGTTCGGGGGCGGAACGGAGGCGGTCGTCAAGGAGTAGGGGCGAGGGGCAGGGAGGAATACTCTTTTCGTGCGCCGACAGTGAGCCGATCGTGAGCCGACAGGTCCGGCGCTCTCCGGGCGGAGGAACGTGACCGCAACACCTCGCGTCTGCATGGTCTCCTCGTCAGACGCGCCCCAAGCCGCGCTGCTGGCACGCCGGTTGACGGGAACGCTGCGGGCGCGGGGTGTCCCCGTGCTCGCGCGTCCTGACGACACCTGCACGCACTTCCTCGCGGTCCTTTCCGCCGACACGGCTCCCGAAGAGCACGTCGTGGACCTGATCGGGGCGGCCGCGCAGAGTCAGCGGACGCGGGGAAGCCCGTCGCTGCTCGTCCTGTCACCCGACGGCGCCGACCTGGACCCGCTCGCCGGGCCGACCGTCCCGTTCCGGCGCGTGCGGAGGTGCGACGGGTTCGGCGAGCAGGTCGACGAGGTCTGCCGGGCCCTTGGCGTACCGGCGACGGTGCCGGGCGGAGCAGCCGGGCTGATCGACGACAAGACGGCCGGTTTCCTGGGGCGCGAGTACGTCTTCGACGCGATCGACGCGTTCGTGGGCACCGCACGACGGGGCTACTTCCGCCTGGAGGGTGATCCGGGCGACGGCAAGACCGCGATCATCGCCGAGTACGTGCGACGTACGGGCTGCGTGGCGCACTTCAACGTACGCAGCCAAGGCATCGTGGGCGCCCGCCAGTTCGTCGGCAGCCTCGGCGCCCAACTGAGCGCCACGTACGGCATCGCCGCCCCCGCCGACCTCGGCGACACCAGCCGCTACGGCGAGCTCGTCGGCCGCATGCTTGACGAGGCCCGCGCCGCCCTGCCCGGCGAGCTGCCGCTGGTCGTCGCGGTGGACGCCCTGGACGAGGCTGAGGCGGAACGGCCGGGGGAGCCCGGCGCGGTGAACGTGCTGTACTTGCCGCCCGTCCTGCCCGACGGCGTGTACTTCGTGGTGAGCAGCCGCCGGGCCGAGGTACCGCTGCGCATCGAGACGGCCGACGTCCGGTACGACCTGGGCGAGCACCTGAGCGCCACGATGGTCGACATCCGCGCGCTGCTGTACCGGATGGGGAGCACGAGCCCCGGCCTCGTGGCCCGGCTGGCCGAACAGCGCATCCCGCTCGACCGGTTCGTCGACGTCCTCGCGGAGAAGAGCGAGGGCAACTTCATGTACCTGCGCCACGTACTGCCCGAACTGAGCGACGGCCTCTACCGCGGCCTCGACATCCAGCAGTTGCCCCACGGGCTCGAGAACTACTACGAGGCCCACTGGCGGCTGATGGGCATGACCGCGCGGCCTTCCCCACGTACCAAGGTGTGGGTCGTGTACGTGCTGTGCGAGCTGGCCGCACCGGTCTCGACCGCCCTGCTCACCAAGGTGATGGGCGAGGTCAACGCGGAGGTGGACGCCATCGCGATCCAGGACGTGCTCACCGAATGGCGGCAGTTCCTCCGCAGGGAGCGCACCCCGGACGGGCCGCGCTACAGCATCTACCACAGCAGCTTCCGCGACTTCCTGCACCAGCGGGAGACGGTCGCCAGCGCGGGCCTGAGTCTCGCCGGGGTCAACGAAGTGATCGCCGACGTGCTGTGGGAGCACGAGTACGGGCAGGGGTGAGGCGGTTGAGCGGAACCGGTCGCGTCCCGGCGGGGTACGCCGCCCCGGCCTACGGGACCGTCCCCGACTGGGTGGCCGCCGTGGGCACGGTCGCGGCCACTCTGCTGCTCGCGGTGGGCCTGTTGCGGGAGATCCGGCGGCGCCGCATCGACGACGCCCGTGCGGCCACGGAGCGGCGGGCCGCCGAGGCCAACCAGGCCCGCCTGGTGAGCGTGGTCTTCCGGGCGCGCGGCAGCGGGCTGCGCGTGGAGTGCGTGGTACGGAACGACAGCCCCGCACCGGTCCGGGACGCGGTTCCGTGGCTCTCCTGGGTCGACCCGGCAGGTGCTCTGCACGTCCCGCAGACCGAAGTGGGCGCCAACGCCCCGCTGTTGGGGCCGGGCGAGACAACCGAGATGACCCTCTCCGTCACCGAACGCGCCGAAGCGCCGGACGCGTCCGGCTCGTTGCGGTGCGCGCTCGCCTTCACGGACGCCAACGGGCGGCGGTGGGTGCGCACGGCGAACGGCGCCCCGACGGCCGTGCTCGATGACGAATCGCAGGCTCTGATACGGGCCGTCCGGGCCGACCACCGGCGCGGTAGCTGATCCGGCGGTACTCAGACGAACCGGGACGCGGATGAACACCGACGATGTGCGGGGCAATGTGGGACTCGACGCGGAACTGCACCAGTTGGCGCTGGACGGCCTGGCCGCCCACCTCGGCGCGGCGGGCCGGGTGGACCGCCTGCTCCAGCTGTTCGGGGACGACCGGAGACTGCGCAGGCGCGTCACCGCGGAGGTCCGGCTCTGGGACGGCTACCAGAGCGACATCGACACGGCGTGGGACGCCGTGGACCGGGCCCTGGCCGAAGATCCCGGGCGGGTCCCGGACCCGCTCGGCGGCTGTATCAGGCTGGCCCTCCTGCGCGGCTCGATGAAGGCGGCGGACGACATCCCGTCACGCGTCGTCGTCGCCGCGGTGGCCACCGGGCTCTGGTCGGCGCAGCGGGCCCTCTCCACCATCGGCCGGGCCGCGTCCGCGGGCGAACAGGCCGACGGCTACTACCGGCTGCTCGCGCTCGCGCCGATCGACGCGGCCACCCGCAAGACGGTCCAGGCGCGGATCGTCGCACTGGCGTCCCTGCCCGGCGATGAGATCCCGGCCCGGACACTCCTCGAAGGGGTCGCCCTGCTCGACGCCGGTGCGCGGGCAGCGGTCGCCGCGGGCATCGAGGAGACGGCACCGATCGTGAGCTGGCAGGTGCCCGCCCGATTCGCGTCGAAGAGGATCAGGCCCGAGGGGCTGGAGGCGGGCGAAGCGGTGGCCCTGCTGTGCGCCGTGCCGGAGATCCGCCGTCCCCGCCTCGTCGAGCGGGTCGCCGAGGCGCTTCTCGACGACCTGGCCGGCCTGACGCGCGAGGACGCGGAGCCGCCCCCCGCCGACGGGGGCGACGAGCCCCTCCTCGCCCAGCTGCAGCGGGACTCCTTCGCCTGGCTCATCGACCCCCGGCACCGCCTTGTCAGGGCGGGACAGGCGCTGGCGGAACTCGCCGCGTTGCTCGTCGGGCACCCGGCGCGGGAGCGGTTCGTGGAACGGCTCGGCACGCTGGTCGCCGAGGTCCGGGACGCGGAGACGCGCTCGCGCCTCGCCGACGCGTACGGGCTTACGCTGCCCGGTGAGGGCGGCGGCGGCCCGCCCGCCTCGGACGTGACGGACGACCCGGCCACCTCCGGCGCGGCGGACGGACCCGACGCCGCACGGGCCCGCCGACTGTCCCTCGTACGCGACGTTGTCCACCGGCTGACGAGCCCGCTGCCCGAGCCGTCCGCCTCCCCCCTCTCGACGGCCCCGACCGACTCCGGCGATGCCACTCTCGACGAACTGACCCTCAGGTGGTTCGCCGAGCGACAGCCGCCGTATGTGGAGCGGAGAGAGCCGCAGGACGACCCCGAGGGTGACGGGAAGCGGGAGTTCCGCGCCTTCACCCGCAGGGCCGGCGGCCCCGCGGTGATCGCCTCCTTGCTGACCGTGCAGGAACTGTCCGACGACACGGTCGGTGCCATGATCGATGCGGTCTACCTGCCGCGCGAACTCCCTGGCCAGATGGCCTTGGTGGAACTGCTCACGAAACACAAGGACCTGGCCGACACCACCGCAGCCGTACGCAAGGTCAAGGGGCACCTGCTGCGCTGTGCCCTCGCGCACACACCCGTCAGTCCGCACGCGGCCTGGGACGGCCTGTCGGCGGAGCAGCTCCGGGACGCCGACTTCCGGCCCGTGCTCGATTTCGCGCTGGGGCTCCCCGCCGAGCAGCGGCGCAGCGCCTACTGGCACACCGCGATGGGACGCGGCATCCCGCTGGAGGTGCGCACCGTCCCGCGGCTGGCCGCGCTGGCCCTCCTGCTGCCCCATCTGGACACCGGTCAACTGGCGGAGGCATTCGCGGACGTCCTTGCCGTCGAGGACTCCGAGGTGCGCCTGCTCGGCCTTGAACTGTTCGGCCCCTACCTGGGCGCGGAGCAGGTCGCGCGAGCCGTCGACTCGCTGCGCGCGGCGCCCGACGCCCGCGAAGTGGCGTGGTTGCTGGGCGAGTTGGCCGCCCTTCTCGACCCGTCCGGCGAGGAGCGCGGCGAGCTGGAGGAGCGGGCCGCCGATGTCATCGCGCGCGTGGACGCCGGAGCGGACCTCGCCGAAGCGGTCCTGCGCCGTCTGCACCGGACGGGCCTGCCACTCGACGCCGCGTCCCTGGGCTCCGAGACGGCAGCCCTCCTCCACCGCATGGACCCCAACAACCGGCTCGACGCCGTGCTCGTGCTGCTCTCCGGCACCGAGGGTGCCCTCACCGCGGACCTGGCCGCGCAGATCATCGGGCTGCCGGTCGTGAATGATCGAACCACGTACAGCTGCCGGGGTTTCGCGCTGGTGGCCGCCGCGGAGCGGTTCGCCGACGACTGGATCCCCGCGGCCTGGTACGCGGCCCAGGAGCTGCCCCGGCGCCTCTCCATCGGTGACGCCCCGGCCTGGGGCTGGGACTGGCGTTACGAGTACCCCTATGCCGCGGCCGTCGAGGCGCTCGTTCCCCGGCTGCGCGGGCCCTTAGCGCGCCAGGCGTTCGAGGCCGCGAAGGACATGCCGTGGGAGCCCCGCGAGCGGATCATGCGGCTCCTCGCGGACCATGCCGACGACGGGCTGAGCCGCGACCTGTTCGACCACGCCACGGCGGTCCACCGTTCCTATCAGGAGCTGCCCGACACGGCGGAGCCGCCGTTCCCGCTGGAGGGCACCGTGGTCACGCAGTCCGCCGTCAACTTCAAGGGACTGCGGGAGGTGCAGCTCGCCGAGCTGACCGCCGCCGTGGTGACGCGCCTCGACGCCGGGCGGCTGGCCGAAGCGGCGCGCCTGGCCCGCGAGTTCTCCAACTGCGGGCCGCGGGCGTGGCTCCCCGGCAAGCTGTTGCCCGCTCTGGCTGACCGGTCCGGCCTGCCCGCTCCGGCCGCCGAGCTGCGTGCGGCGCTGATCGCCTCGGGCACGGTCGCGGCCATGGAGTTCATCGCCGGGGAGACCGACCGCCTCGACCTCCTCGCGGAACTGCTGCCCCACCTGCGCGAGGCGACCGAGGAACAAGCAGCGCCCGTACGGGAGTTCGTCATACGCCACGTCCCCCGGCACGGCAGCGGATTCCTCCTGTCCCGCGACGAGATCGCCTCGCTCGACAGCGAGCGGACCGAGGAGTACTTCCGGCTGCTCGGCGTCGAGGACCGGGCCGAGGTGGAGGCGGGTCTGTCCGGAGACGCCGACCACCAGCGGCGGTTCCTGGTACGGGTCATCCTCCGCCCGTTCTTCGCGGGCTCCCTCGAACAGACCCTGACGCAGCTGCTCGTCGACGCGCCGGTCCTCGCGCGGGCGGCGGTGCTCGACGCGACCGCCGAGCTCCTGGACCCGGGGAACCACCGGGCGATCGTCGACCACACCGTGGCGCAGTTGCTCGGTGAGCCGATGGAGGAGAAGGAACGGCTCGAGGCCCTCGGCGCGATCCTGCCCTCGCTCACCCAGGCCCAGCGGGACGAGCTCGTCGAGATCGCCACGCATCCCGATGTCCAGGGGGTGCGGGAGAGCCGGGACGTGAGCCGGAAGGTGTTCGCCCTCCTCCTGGACGATCTGCGGACGCCCGCGCACGCGGACGGTCGTTTCTCACGTGTCCGGCACAACAGATATGCCCACACGCTCAGGAACAAGGTGCGCGAGGACCGGGTCATGGACGCGCTGGGCCTTGTCCACGGCGGGCGGGCCGAGTTCCTCGCCGTCCTCGCCGAGAACCTGACCGAAGCCGCCGCGCGACGACTGGCCGAGCGCGTCGCGCACCTCCCGGACCTGGAGCGGGCCGACGTGAGCGTGACGCTGCTGCCCCTGCTTTCGGGCGAGGCCCGCGCGGCGCTGGTGGCGGGCGTCCGCGGGTTGACCGACCCCTTCGCCCGGTTCTGGGCGGCGTTCGCAGGCCAGGAGGAGCTCGACGGGGACGCCGACCCGTCGTGGGCCGGGTTCGTCCATGACACGGCGATGGCGTTCGAGGGCCGGGCGGACCAGGCGGCGCAGGCGGACCGGGCGGGCGCCTGCGCCTGCCTGCTCCTGCTCGTCGGGTACGCGGACGCCGACACGAGGAAGACGTGGTGCGCGTGGGTGATCTCCCGCCTCGGCGGGCTGCCGGACGAGGACGCCCTGCGGGTCACGGCGGGCCTCGCCGCCGTCGTGCGGGACGACGACGCCCTGAACGCGGCTCTCGTGGACGCGGTCTGTTCCCGGCAAGCCGACGGAACCGTACACGCGGGCGCCCTCATCCTGGCGCGCCACGGCGTCGACCTGAGCGCACTCACGGAACCGCGCCGGACGCGGCTGCACGCGCTGCTCTCCCGCCGCCTGCGCGGCCTCGCCGACCGCGGCCGCCCCGACCTCCTCGTCGCGCTCGCCGCCGAGTCACCCCTGATCGGCGCGCTGAGCACCCAGTCGGAGCTCTCTGCGATCGCCCGCGGCGTGCACGAGGTGTGCTTCACATGGCGCTGGCCGTGACCCGGGCCCGCACCCTGTCACCCCGCCCTCGCTTGCCGTCGCCAGCGCCGCCACCACGCCGACCACCAGGGCCTCACCGGCGGGAGCGGCGGTGGCGGAGGAGGCGCCGCGGGCAGGACCGCGCGGGTCGGGGCCGCGCCGATGGCCACCGCGTCGGGGCGGGGCAGCGGGCTCACGGTGATGGCGCACTCCGCGGCGGAGACGGGAAGGGTGACGGGCCGCCCGGCGCGGTGCGCGCTGCGGGGGACCCGCCGTTCGCCGCCGCGCTGTCCGTCACTCCAGGCCGCGTGGACCAGGACCGCGGGCTCCGGCCAGTCGAAGTGCAGCTCGGCGCGGTCGTCGGCGACTCGCCGTACCATCAACTCGCTTATAGGTGCGGGGTGTTCGATGACGACGCTCGGGCCGGACACCGCCCGCTCGCCGAGCACGCTGACGGCCGTGACCCGGACCCGCTGCTCGGTCCCCGGCGTCAGCTCGGCCCACGATTCGGTGCCCGACGCGGTCGCCGGAATCCGGTCCACGAGGCCCACGACGTCGGAGACGTCGGTGCCCGGCGCGACCGGACCCGCCGTCCAGGGCAGCAGCAGACCGTCGCCGAGCTCGGGCGGGCGCCACGCGATGGTCACCCGCCCGTCGTCCGCGTGCCGCCGTACGGTGAGCTCCTCGACCGGCGACGGCCACTGCTCGGCGCGGGCGGTGACCGTGACACCGCGCGACCACACCAGGTCGCCGTCCGGATCGCGGTAGCCGCAGCGCACTTCGTACGTATACGTCCCCGGCGCGAGCGGCACGTCGAGCACCCGGTCGTGCTCGCAGGGCACGCGCACGAGCGACGACTCGCCCCAGCCGCCGGTCTCCGCCCCGGTGCCGGACCGCGTCACCCGCACCTCGGCCGCCGCCGCGTCGGCCCGCCAGCGCAGCCGCACCCCACCGGGCACGACGGTCGCGCGCAGCTCCGTGACGACGGGCGTGATGAGCACGGGAGCGGTCACGCGCGGCACCCCGGCGATGCGGCCGCGGCGCAGCGGCACGACGGCGTACCTGAGGGGCCGGCCGACGGGGGCGTCCGCGTCGAGGGCGCCGGGCCCGCTCTCGCCCGCCGCCGTCTCGGCCGCCAGGTGCGGGGCGCCGTCGGGGAAGCGCAGGACGCGGTACGAGACGCCGCCCGCGCCCGGCTCGGCGTGCGGTGGCGCGCACCAGGAGAGGCGTACGGCGCGCTCGTCGGTCACGGCCGTCACCTGCGAATCGGCGGGGGCGGTCGGGTCCTCGGCGAGGAGCGCGGCCACGCGCAGCAGGCCCGTCTGGAAGTCCGCGTCGTCCCTGGCGAGCCGCAGCGCGCCCAGCCAGGCGCGGGCGGCGTCGCGCACCGCGCCCGCGGCTTCCGCGGCGGCGCCGTCGGCGGCGAGCCGCCGGACCTCGGCGGCCCGCGCGCGGACGGCGTCGACGAGCGCGGCAAGGCGGTGGTCGTCCGGCCCGTCGGGATGGTCCGCGGCGCGCGGGAGCCGCGTCACGACCCGCTCTGCCTCGCGCAGCCGCACACCGGGCCAGACGTCGTTGAGGGTCTCGGCGGCGTGCCGCGCGGGACCGGCCGGGGGGAACCCGGAGGCGACGGCGGCGGCGAGCGGGCCCGCCTCGCCGCGGTGCACACCGAGGGCAACGGCCTCGGCCTCGCCGGGCCGTTCGCCCCCGTCCCTGAGCAGACAGCACACCTCCCACAGGACCAGGCGGCGCAGCCCCATCGCGTCGTCCCGCACCAGGGTCTCCAGGGTGTCCACCAGCGCCGCCGCCGTGTCGGCGCGCGGATCCGACGAGGACAGCCACTGGCCGCGCGCCCGCTGGACGTACGGCAGGTCCACGCGGTGCCAGATGCCGCCGCGGCCGGGGAACCAGAGCCCGTCGAGGATCCGGAAACCGTCATCCGTGGTGGCTCTGGGCAGCGTGCCGAAGACGGAGTCGTGCGCGGGTGCGGGGGCCGGGGCGCGCAGCACGTCGGCGGCGTGCCGAAAGTTCAACTGCCGTATCGCGTCGTGCAGTTGGACGTAGCCGCGCAGGCCGGGGCAGCGCGGCAGGGTGGGCGGCGGCAGGCGGACGCCGCTCGCCTTCGGCGGGTCGCCCGGACGCAGGACCGCCATGGCTCAGCCGCCCGGTGCGGGGTCGCCGGGGGCCGTATAGAAGTACACGCGGACCACCGCTGTCTCGGCGCGCCTGCCGAGGCTGTGGTAGTCGTCCGTCACCGTCTTCTTGGTGAACATCTCCGGGCGGGCCTTGCCGAGCAGGCCGTTGACGCGGTGGGCGTAGACCGTGCCGTTCGAGCTGCCGCCGAAGGTGAGCACGAGCGCCGCCTCGCGCCCCGACCACTTGCGGGTGTCCTTCGAGATCTGCCGGACGATGTCACCCTTGCTCTCGCCCGCGACCCGGAACTCCTGGGGGTGGCGGTCCACGGAGCGGGGTCCCGCGGGGGTGGCCGAGGCGCTCTTCGACGGGGAGGGCTTGGGGTGGTCCTTGCCCTTGGGGCCCGTCGGGTCCGGGCGGTCGCCCATCGACACCAGGGCGAGCACGAGCAGCAGATCGGCGAAGAGCCACCCCGCGAGCACGACGATCCCGAGCCGCCCGCCGCGCCGCCGCAGCGCCCGGACTCGGCTCACGCGGCGCCTCCGTCCCGCGGGCCGGGCGGCGGCAGACGCGTCGTGGGCGGGTCGAGCGGCGTATCGAGCCGGGGGTCCGTCGGGGGGTGGGGATCCGTCGGCGGGTCGACGGGACGGCTCGGTGAGGGCAGGTGGCTCCCCTCGGCCGGATAACCGTTGACGGGCGCTCCGGCCGCGTACCCGCTCCCGTACCCGCTCCCGTATCCGCTTCCGGTCCCGTACCCGCCTCCGTACCCATTGGCCCCGTACGCCGCGGCAGGCGCCGACGCGGGCGTCAGTGTGGGCAGTGCGCCTGCCAGCGTGTCCATGCGGGCGTCGAGGCGGGCCGCCGCGTCCTGCCAGTGGGCCGCCGCCGCATCCCAGCGCTCCGTGGCCTCGCGCATGCCGTCCACCGCCTCGCCCGTGCGGCCCGTGCTCGCCACCAAGGCCTGCGAGGCCGCTTCCGTCGCCTTCGCCACCGACTCGGACTTCACGACGAGCGTCTGCTGGGCGGCGACCAGGGCCTTGAGGGAGGCCTCGACGGTGTCGCCCGCCGACTTGACGTGGTCGGCGATCCCGCGGGCCGCGCGTTCGTTGGCCCGGCCCGCCCTGGCGGTCTCCTCGGCGCCGGTGCGCAGGGTGGTGTCGATGCGGTTCGCCGCGTCGCCGAGTTTCGGCACCTCCGTCGTCAGGGACTGCGCGGTCTGCCTGAGGGCGTCGATGGCCTGGCTCACGGAGGCCGTGGCGCCGGTGAGCGCCCGGTGGCTCTGCTGCGCCTTCTCCGTCACCTTCTGCATCTGCTCGGCGGCCTTCGTGAGCTGCGCGGTGAACTGCTGCGGGGAGGCGCTGCGGTGCGAGGCGAGCAGCATCTGGGTGCGCGTGAGCACCGACGCGAGCTCGGCGAGGAGCTTCTCCTCGTCGGCGTCCTGGGCGTCCTCGTGGCGTTCGGTACGCACCCGCACGCGCGCGTGCCACACCGAGAGGGCCACGAGCAGGGCGATCAGGAGGACCGCCATCAGGGCCACGTTCTCGAAGCGCCCGAGCGCGCCCAGATGACCGCCGAAGCCCGACTGCCACAGCTGGAGGAAGGGCCGCACGCTTTCCTCGGGGTCGTCCTCGGCGAGCTCCCCGTACGCGCGCACGGCCTCGCGCAGGCCGAACCAGGTGATCAGGAGCGGTACGAAGACCAGGACCCCGAGGGCTCCTTCGAGGAGCCGGTCGTGCCGTCCCGGAGCCTTGCCGGGGGACGTCCGGACGCTCTCGGGGCGCACGTAGGCCTGCACGAGGTCGATCTCCGCCCACCGGTCGAGCTGGTTCGAGGCGGCCAAGTCCTGCTGGAGCACGGTCAGTTCGGCGGATCGCGGCGCGAGCGCGGGCAGGTCCGCGAGTCGCCTCAGCTCCTTGACGATCAAGGCCTTGTCGAGCAGTTGTGCGGGCGTCAAGCGGGTCCCTCCCTGGCTTGCGGGGTGCTTCACGGAGGCGGGTCCAGGGGCCTCTGCCCGAGGACGTCGCCCCTGCCCCGCCGGTTCCTGCCGTCGCGGTTCAATCGCCGCAACAGCGCATCCGCGTCGGCGTGTTCAGGGTCCCATGTCAGGCACTTCCCCAGGGCCTCAATCGCCTCATCCCGTTCCCCGCGCCGGTCGAGTTCCACGGCGTGCCGGAAGGTCCGTTCGGCGAGCAGGCCGCGCACGCGCACATTGGTCGGATCGTGGTTGTACGCGCAGTTGAGCCACTGCTCGGCGGCGACGAAGTGTTCGGGCGACATGTCGGCCATGGCGGCCGCGCAGTGCACGTCGATCATCGCGTCAAGCACCTCGGCGCCGACGGGGCGGGTCGCCGCGTCCGTCCAGGCGATGTGCGCGGCCTGTACGGCGTGGTCGTACCTGCCGAGCGACAACAGGGCGCGCGCGCGGGCGAGTTGGCGCCGCGACGCGAGGTCGAGCGCCGGGGCGGCGGGTGAGCTGCGGTCGGGCGGGGGCAGGGGGCGGTCCAGGGCGTCGAGGAGCTCCTGCGCCTCGGCGATGATCTCGCGCAGCAGCGTGGCCGCCTCCTGCGACCTGCCCTGCCGCAGGAGCAGCCGCGCCCCTTCCAGGTCACGGGCCCCGGCGCCCTCCGGTGCGACGCGCGGATCGGGTACGGGGCCCGCGTCGCGGACGGCCCGCGGATCACCCGCGCCCCCGCCCTGCCGCACACCGCCCTGCCGCACGCCGCTCTCCCGTACGCCACTGTGCCGCCCGCGGCCTTCCCGTACGCCAGTCTCCGCCGCGCCGCGCTCCCGTCCTGTGTCCTCCCGTACGCCACCCGGATCGTGCGGGCCTCCCGGCTCCCCAGGGCCCTCCTCCTCCGCGCCCACCACCAGCGTCGCCGCGAGCGCCGGGGCGTCGGAGAGGGTGTCGTGGGCGGACGCGGCCGGCTCCAGGGGGCCCTCCTCCAGGGCGGCGGGGCCGGAGGAGGACGCGCCGCCCGCAAGGCGCACCGCGTGCTTCAGGGCACCCAGGGCCAGGAGCTCGGGCGGGCCCTGAACGCTCTGCCCGCCGAGCCCGGCGACCCGCGAACGCACCTGCTCCATCAGCGTGTTGCCGCCCACGAGCAGCAGCGTGTCGACGTCCGCGGGTGTCATCCCCGACTGGTCGAGCAGCGCCCGCGCCCGGTCCAGGGTGCGCCCCACGTGGCGCTGTAGGTAGCTGTCGAGATCCGGCCGCGCGAACCGTACCCACAGGGCGGGCCCGGCGCCGAGCTCCAGGTCGAGGACCGCCGCCCCGGGGCCCTCCGGCGCGCCGAGCGCCTCCCGCGCCTCCTGCCCCCGCGCGCGCAGGTCCTGCCACACCGCCGCGTCGACCCCGGTGACCGATCCCGCGCCGCGGTGCCGCCGCAGCAGCCGTACCGCCGACGACAGCGTCTCCGCGTCGAACGCGCGCCCCCCCGACGTCGCCCCGCCCTCGTAGCCGAGCGAGCGGAAGTGGCCGCGCACACTGCGGATCAGACCGAGCTCGAACCCCTCGTACCCCATGCCGTAGACCAGGCACGTGCCGCTGTCCCGGTCCGTCATGTGGCCGATCACCGCGGCCATGGAGTCGCTGACGAGCCGGGTCGGTTCCAGGCCCGCCTCGCGCGCCGCGTCAGCCAGCGCCGCCCGCTGCGCCGAGCCGAAGTGCGCGGGCACACTGATCACGGTCTGCGTCACGCGCCCCGGCGCCGCCGACTCCACGCGCTCCCGCACCGACCGCAGCAGGCGCGCCACGATCCGGTCCGCGTCGACCGGCTTCCCCCCGAGATGGACCGGACGGCCGCTGCCCAGGCGGCTCTTGAGGCTCGGGAAGGTCACCGGCAGTTCGCCCACCTCGGACGGCTCGCACAGCAGCCACGGCCCGTCGCCCCACTCCGGCGCCAGGCGCCGTCCGGGCCCGCCGCCCGACGCGAACAGCGCACGGATGCCCGTGGCGCCGAAGTCGATGCCGAGGCTGACGGGCGCCGCGCCCGTCGCGGGCCCGGCGGGCGGCCCAGCCCGCGTCATCCGCCCGCCGTCTCGTCGGCGAACCGCAGGATGCCCTCGTAGTCCGGCTTGTCGGGGAGCGTCGGCACGGCCCGCTCGGACTGGGCGACCGCCACCAGATTGACGAGGTTGCGGGCCTGCTGGGCGGTCTGCACCCGGTTGCCCTGCCGGTGGGCCTGCTTGACGTACTCGACCGCCTCGTTGATCTGCCGGACCGTGTCCGGCGGGGCGCCCTCCGAGGCCAGCTCGGCCTGCCGGAACTGGCTCGCGAGGCCGCACTGCCGGTACATGTCGTCGAGCAGCAGCTCGGTCAGCCGCTTGTACTCGCCGCTGTCGCCCATCGCCGCCGCCCGCTGCGCCTGCTCGATGTCGCGGCGCACCTTCATGGCCTGCACCGGCTCGATGTAGGGCCCGTACCGTTTCACGAAGTGGTCGGCCTCCCGCTCGGCGTAGCCCAGCTGTTCGCGCAGCACGGCGCTGTCCAGCTCCTCGACGGGCTCGGGGGGCGGGGTGCGCGGCTTCTCCCGGTTGGGCGTGGCCTCCAGGGTCATGTCGGTGCCGCGCACGGAGATCTTCACCGTGATGATCCGGTCCGCCGAGTAGTTGAAGGAGACGTCCACCTGGCGGTTGACCTCGATCTCCTGCGGCAGCTCGAACTCGACCACGCCCTGTTCGTGGTTCTCGCTCGCCACCCTGCTGTCGCCCTCGTAGACCGGCACCCTGATGCGGCGGCTGTCGGTGGCGTGGAAGGTGCGCTGGCGCGGCTCGGAGAGCGGGTACGGCGAGCCCGCCTCGATGATCTCCACGAACACGTCGCGCTGGCCGCCCTTGATCGCGGCGATGCCCATCGCCATCGGCGTCGACTCGTACAGGCCCGTGTCGCCCTTGGAACGCCCGTCGGCCAGGCTGCGGCCGCACGCCGTGCAGGCGTCAGAGCCGTACTCGTTGACCTTGGCGCACTCCGGGTCCGAGCACTCGACCCCGCGCAACGTCTCGGCGAGCACACCCGCGCCGAAGGCCACGCACTCCATGGGGTTGATGTTCCTGCGGACCTTGTCCGCGCCGAAGAACGCCTCGACCGCCTCGTACACCGGCCGTGTGAGCGTGCCGCCGCCCACCAGGAGCACGTCGGAGATGTCGTCCGTGGAGAGTTCGTAGCGGGCCAGGGACTCCTGCACCAGGCTCATGGTCCGCGACACCAGCGGCGCGATCATCGCCTGGAACTCGCCGCGCGTCAGCTTCATCTCGACGTCGAGGACGCCGTTCTCGCTGCGGTACGCGGCCGGGATCACGATGTACGTCTCGGGCAGGTCGTTCAGCTCCCGCTTGGCGCGCTCGGCCGCCTTCTTCGCCTGGAAGAGGAACGCCTTGTCACCGGCCGGGTCGACGTGGTGCTCCTCGCGCATCCACGTGATGATCCGCTCCACGATCGCCAGGTCGAAGTCGTCGCCGCCCAGCCAGATGTCACCGGCCGCCCGCAGCACCTGGAACTGGCTCCTGCCCTCCTGGTCCTTGACCGTGTTCAGGATCGAGATGTCGAAGGTGCCGCCGCCCAGGTCGTACACGAGCACCCGGCTGCGCGCGCCGCCCGGCTTGTGCAGGCCGAAGGCGACCGCGGCGGCCGTCGGCTCGTCGACGATCTTCTTCACGACCAGGCCCGCCTTCTCGGCGGCCTCGCGCGTGGCGGCGCGCTGCGCGTCCCTGAAGTAGGCGGGCACGGTGATCACGGCGTGCGTCACCGGCTCGCCGAGGACCCGCGAGGCGTCCCTGACCAGCTTGTCCAGGATCACGCTCGAGATCTCCGCCGGGGTCCTCGCGCGCCCGCCGAGCAGCACGTACGCGCGCGGGTCCTCGTCCGGGCCCGCCACGATGTCGTAGCTCATCCGGTCCCGCGCCTTGACCACGGACGTGTCCGCGAAGTCCCGGCCCATCAGGCGCTTCACGGAGACGATGGTCTCCTTGGGCTGCCTGACCGCCCAGTTCAGCGCGTCCTCGCCGACCAGCGGCTGGTCCTTGCCCTCGCGGTGCACGACGCCGACGACGGACGGTGTGAGCCGCTCGCCCTTGCTGTTGGTCAGCACCGCGATGCCCGCGCGGTGCGGATCGTGGGCGGCGACCGCACTGTTGGTGGTGCCGAGGTCGATGCCGATGGCCTTCATTCCCGATCCGTCCCTTGTTCCGTGCCGCCGTCGACGGCGACGACCACCCGGGCGGCGCGCAGTACTTGCCCCCGGTATCGATACCCGCGCTGCAGAATCTCAAGGACCTCGTCGCCGTCCGTTCCGGGCGGCGCGGCCCGCACCTCGGTGACGTGGTGCGTGGCCGGTTCGGCCCGCTCGCCGACGAGCCCGACGCGTTCGAGTCCTTCCTCGGCCAGGTCCCGCTCCAGTTGCCCGGCCATCAGTGCCAGGCTCGTGCGGTACGTCTCCACATCGCTCGCCGCGCCGTCCGCGAGGAGCCGGTCGAAGGAGTCGAGGACGTCGGCGCAGCGCAGCAGAAGGCGCTCGGTGAGAGCCCGGTGGGCGGCGTCGCGGGCGGCCAGCGCGCGGGCGTGCTCGTAGCGCTCGTAGGCGAGCCGGGCCGTCGGGTCAGACATCGAACCGGATCAGGCCGTCGAGGAGGCGCGCGATGGCCTCCTCCGGGAGGGTGGCGTCCGGCGGGGGCTGCTCGGTACTCACCGCTGTCAGCTCCCGGTCGATGTCCGCCGCGGCCAGGGGGAGTTCGGCCGCCAGGTCCACGTCGTACAGGAGCAGGTCGACGAGCAGCCTGCGGCGCACCCCGCGCACCTCGTCCCACGCCTGCTGGGTGGCGGGCGTCATCAGGTGCCGGGCCAGCAGCTCGAAGGAGACGTCCCGCATGTCCTTGTGGGTCGTCCAGGGGGTGACCCCCGCCGGGGCGAGCACGTCATAGGGGGAAGGTCCGCCCCCGTCCGGGGAAGGGTCCTCGATCACGCGACGCTGCCTCCTTCTTCGTTCCCGAGTACCTGCTTGGGGGCTTCAGGGGCGAGTTCGGCGAGCCAGCGCTGGGCCGCGCCGAGCAGGGCCCGCCGGATCCGGCTGTCGGTGGGCTCCGCGCGGGTGGCGCGGATCAGATGGTGCAGGGCCCACAGGAGGTCGCCGCCGAGCAGGGCCCGCTCCGCCCGGCCGGTCAACTCGGCTGCCCAGGACGGCAGATCGTCGTCGTCGGGCGGGGTCTCCTGGCCGTCGCTGCGGATCAGATCGCCCATGCCCTCGACACCGAGGTGCCGGGTGATCAGCTTCTCCATCTCGTCGAGGGCCTCGCCGAGCGTCTCGCGGTAGCGGTGCGTGAGTGCCTGCCCGAGGCCCACGTCGAGGAGGCCGAGCGCCTCGTGGAGCAGCTTCAGACGCGCGGGCACCACGTGCGTCCGCTCGTCCAGGGTGAAGACGAGGGCCCGCGCGAGATTGTCGCGGGCGTGGCTGGACTCGGGGTTGAGGGCGAGGGCCCGGCGCAGGTCGGCCTCGGCGCCGCGCATGTCGGAGCGTATGCCGTGCTTGGTACGGGTGTAGCCGCGCCACACGCCACGCATCGAAAGCAGCGCCGAGAGCTTCGCGTTCAGTTGGCTGAGCAGCTCGCGGTCGAGCGGAAGCAGCACGCCGATGGCCGACTCGACGAGCGTGACCGCTTCGTCCAGGCAGCTGCCGAGCTGGACGCCCTCCTCGTCGGTGAGCGCCTCGACCCGGCCGAGCACGGTACGGACCACGGCCTTCTTGGATCGGGCCTGCATCCCCGCGTTGCGGGAGACCTTCACCAGCTCGTCCCACTGCGTCAGCGCCTCGTCGAGCCCGCCGTCGCCGCGCGTCAGGGCCGTCCTGGCGAGTGCGAGGCGTACGTGCACGGCGAGTTCGACGCCGTCCTGCAACAGGCGTGCGTGGCGCCGCGGGAGGCGGACGTACGCGGGGTTGCGCCGCAGGAAGTCCTGGCAGCGTTCGCATGCCCCGGTGTGCTCCGCCTCCGAGGCGGGCCCCGCGCAGTCGTCCGGCAGGGTGATCAGCGTGCGGAAGACCGGAAGCGAGCGCAGCGCTGCCCCGAACTTCCGCACCTCGGAGAGTGCGAAACTCCGCGCCAACTCCGAGAAGGCCCACCGCAGTTCGCGCACCGCGTACTCGCCGGGGTCCTTGCCCTGCTGGGCGGCCGCGTCGAGGGCGGCGGTGAGCTCGGCGAGCTGCTCCTGCAGGCCGAGGAGGCGCAGATAGCGCGGCCCGCAGGCCAGCGCGGCGCCCGCGCCCGGCACGGACGGCAGGCCTCCCACGTCCTTGAGGACGCGCGCGCCGCCCAGCTCGGATTCGAGGAGTGACGCCAATGCCTGGTAGGCGGCGGCCTGTTGGGGTCTGTCCTGTTCGGTGTGCCGCTGCTCGTAGGCCGACAGCTGCCCGAACAGGTGCTGGCTGAGCTCCCAGCGCAGCGACGCCATGTCGTCGTGCGTCAGGTCGCGCCGGTAGGCCCCCGCACGCTCGGCGCGCCAGCCGTCCCAGTACTCGTCGTCGCTGAGCAGCGTCGCCCAGTACGCGAGGGCCGACTCCCAGGCGTGCACCGCGTGCTCCCACGCCCCGCTCTGCTCCAGCTCCTGCGCCTGCCAAAGCCGGGCCGCGGCGAGCCCGTGCACCACGGCCATGTCGCCGGGCGCCTCCTTCAGCCGCCGCTCCCACTCGGCGGCGGCGGCCTCGCGGTCCCTGGCGAGGAGCAGCAGCAGCGGGGCGTCCTGCGGCGAGCACGCGCACAGGGCGTCCAGGAGGCCGGGCCCGTCGTCCGGCGAGAGCCCGGCGAGGGCGGCGCGCAGGGCGTCGGGGGAGTGCCAGCGGTAGAGCAGCGCGTCGAGCTGGAGGCGGCGCCCCGGCAGCCGCAGCCGCTCCAGGGCGACGCGCTCGTGCCACGACATGGTGCCGCGCTCCAGAAGGGCGTACGAGGCGTTCTTCACCACGTCCATGGAGGCGCCGGGGTCGACGCCCGCGTCCCGCAGGGCGAGGTAGGGGAACGCCTGGTCCCGCACGGCGAAGGGATCGGCGACCAGGGGAGCGCTGGTCAGGCCGTCCGCCCAGGGCAGCAGCCCGATGAGCCGCCGGAGCCTGCGGCACCGCACGTCGGCCCGGTCCAGGGCCCCGCCCGCCTTCTCGTACGCGGCGACGGCGGCGCTCCACCGCCCCGCCAACTCCAGCAACCGCCCCTCGGCGTACGCCAGATGGGCGTCCGCGTCCCGGTGCCCCGGACACTGCCGGAAGGCGTCGGCGGCCTGCTGCCACTCCTGGTGGGCGTCGGCGAGACGGCCGCGGGCGTAGGCGGCCACGGCGGGCGCGTCACGGTGCGGGCCAAGGGCGTCGGCCTCCGCGGCCACCCCGGCCCAGTCCGCGTCGGCCTCGGCGGCCCGCACGCGCGCGTACCGCCCCCGCGCGGCGGCGTCCGCGCCGCACGCCTCCTCCGACTCCAGCGCCGCGTAGGCCTCGGCGACCCGCTGCCACGCCCCGGCGTCCCCGGCCGCCTCCTCGTCGAGACGGGCCCGCACGTACCGCTCACGGACCGCGACGTCGGCCCAGCCGCGGCCCAGCTGACGATAGGCGTCGATCGCTGCCGACCACTGCCCGGCCGATTCGTGGGTGCGGGCGAGGGCGTAGCGGTAGAGGTGGGCGGCTTCGTGCTCGTGGGGCGGGGTGTCGGGGGACCGGCCGGGCGTGGCGTCGGGCGCCGTGCCGGGCGGTTCCGGGGCGCCGTCGGGGAAGGCCCGCCCGTAGATCTCGCAGGCCGCCGCCCAGTCACCGTTCTCCTCGGCCCGGCGGCCCTCGGCCTTGCGGCGCAGGGCGGCGACCGCGCCCTCACGGGCCCCGTCCGGTACGCCGGTGAGGAGGCTGAGGACCGCCGACCAGTCGCCCCGCAGGTCGGCGGCCACGCGCGCGCGTGCGTACAGCCGCCGGACACGCACCTCGCCGTCCGCGTACGTGTCGGGCAGCCGCCCGAACCCGTTGATGACGCCGTTCCACTGCTCCCGCGCATCGGCGGCCCGCCCGCGCGAGTACAGCACCCGGTCGGGTACGTCGGACACCTCGGACGGCAGCCCCACGAACAGCGCGAGCGCCTCGTCCCACAGCCCCTGCGCCTGACAGAGCCGCCCGCGGGCGTACGCACAGAGGTCGCGCGCGTCGGCGGGTACCCGGTCCGGGTGCCAGCCCGGCGGGGTTGACGGGCGGCCGGGTCGGCGGGTGCCGTTCGGTGTGTCCGGCGCCCGTGCACCGCTGGGCACGCCCGGTGCCTGGCCGCGCTCGCGGCTCCGGCCGGGACCGCCCGGTGCCCCACCGACGCCCTCGCTCGCAGCTCGCCGCGCGCCCACGCCCCGGGTCCGGGAGCCGTTCTCCGCGTGGTCCACGGCCGCAGGCCCGGCACCGGCCGACTCGCCACCGCTCTCCGTCGCCGCCGCGCACTTCCCGAACGCCTCCGCCGCGGCCCCCCAGTCACCCGCCACCGCCGCCAACTGCCCCTCCGTGTAACGCCGCAGGGCCCACGCGGCGCGGTAGCCGTCCGGAAGCTGCGTCAGGTGGGAGAGGGCGGCGGGCCAGAGCTCCGCTTCCACCGCCGTCAGTGCCGCCTCGTACACGCGGCGGCGCAGGTCGCCGAGGTGCGGTTCGGTGTCCCAGTCCCGCGCGGCCGCCGCCGACAGATCCGTCAGGGCCTCGGCGAAGCGGCCCGCGTCCGCCGCGCCCCTGCCCCGTACGTACAACAGGCGCACCGCACTGTCCTGGAAGCCGTCGGCCGCCGCGTACCCCTCCGCCGCCGCGACCCACAGCCCCGCCGCGTCGGCCGCCCGCCCCGCGCAGTAGCCGGTCCAGGGGCGGCAGTCGGGCCCGCCCCGCGCGAAGGCGTCCCGTGCCGACGCCCAGTCCCCGGCCTCCGCGGCCGCCCGCCCCCGCGCGTACGCCGCCCGCGCCACCGCGTCATCGAGCCCCGCGCAGGCGGCGTACGCGGACTCCGCCGCCCGCCAGTCCTCGCTCGTCTCGGCGGTCCGCCCGGCCACGTAGGAGACCCACGCCGTGGCCGTCCCGTGGCCCGGACGCAGCGCCAGGACGGCGGCGTACGCCCGAGCCGCCGTATCCCAATCGCCCACGTGCCGCGCCCGCTCGGCGGACTCGCAGGTCAGGGTCACATGCAACTCGTCGCGCGCCGCCGCGAGCCGTTCGGCGACGTCCCGCAGCCCGCCGGGCCGGGCCGCGAGCGCCTCTTCGTAGCGGTCGATCGCCGTCTTCCAGTCGGCCGTCGCCTCCGCGGCCCGCGCCTCCTCGACGAGCGCGGCGAGCCGCCGCAGCTCGTCCACCTCCGCCTCGAGCGCGCCGGGCACCGCACCCGGCAGCCGCTCCCGTACCACGGAGAGCTGCGCCACGGCGCCCGCCGCGTCGCGCTCCGCGGCGAGCAGACCGCACAGCTTCTCCAGCTCGGGCCAGGCCTGCTCGAAGGCCGCTTCGGCCCGCATCCGCCGCTGCTCGTCGGCGTAACTCTGGGTCGGCGTACGGAGGATCCGCTGCACCTGCTCCCAGTGCCCCAGGTCGCGCTGGAAGCGGGCCGCGCCGATCAGGGCCGCCGAGCCGACGTGTCCGACGGGGCTCTGGAAGGTGCGCAGCGCGTCCGCGCCCTCGCGCAGCGGATCCGCCACCGCACCCGCCCCGAACTCCTCGTCCCGCACCTCGCGCGCCTTGAACAGCCAGCCCTGTCGGCACTCCTCGTGCAGGAACAGCGCGGGGGTCGCCCACTCCACGGCCGTGTGCTCCGGCTGGTGGTAGATGCGCAGCCGCGCCGCGGCCATCGCCTCGTCGACGGTCTTGTTGGCCGCGATGCCCTTGAGGAGCTCGGGGCTGAACGTGCCCGCCGCGCCATCGCTGACCCGCCCCCGCATCGCCACCACGGCGGGCACCCCACCACCGATCAGGGCCTGCGCGAGCCCCGAGAAGGGTTCGAGGTGCGAACTGTCCGCGCTGGAACAGAGGTTGAGCGCGACGAGCCTGAGCCGCCGTGCGTTCAGCAGGGTCGCGCTGAGCAGATCCGCGGGCACCCGGTCGATGCCGCCGCCCTCCGTCTCCAGGGCCACCACGCCCTTGCCGAGCTCCTCGTCGTACGACCCGTGCGCGATCAGCAGGACGGCCGTGGGCAGTTCGGGGTGCGCGCCGAGCGCCGCGTCGAGGCTCGCGCGCGTCGCCCGCTCCAACACCGTGAGCTGTACGGCCACTTCGGGAAGGTCCTGGCGCAGCGCGGCCACCTCCTGGGCGGCCCGCAGCGCGGTGAGGCCCCGGGGTGACGCGCAGGCCACGAGGAGGCGGATCACGCTGGGCTCGTCCGCGGGCTCGGGAAGCCGTTGCCCCAAGGGGCCGCCGGGCAGCGAACGGACCAGTGAGTAGCCGTGGTTGAGGGCGAGAGTCTGCTGCGGGCTGCCGGGCGGCGCGCACAGCGACTCCAGGGGGAGGTCGCGCAGCTCGGGCGGCAGGTCGAAGCGGATCCGCAGTCCGCGTGAGGGACGCATCCGCTGGGCGCGGTCGAAGGCGGCTTCGACACACGCGCCGACGTCGGCACCGATGCGCGCGCCTCCGTCGACACCGACGTGCGCGCCCGCGTGGACCCCGGGCCCGCCCTCTCCTCGGGCCTCCTCGGCGCCCCCCTCCGCCGCCGCCCCTCCCGCACCGAACAGCAGCCGGAACACGCCACGTCCCAGCGTCCGTAACTGGGGCACGGCGTGCTGTTCGCCCAACGGCCCGTACCCGAGCTCCGCCGTGATCAGCCGGTCCCACTGCTCGCGGAACGCCGCGGGCTCCCCGCCGACCGCGATCACCTCGGCCGCGCACGCCGGGCCGTTGGCGGTCAGCAGGTAGCGGGCCGCGCCGACGCGGCGGACCCGGATGCGCAGTTCCTCGTAGGCGAGCACGGGCGTCACTGCTCGCTCTCGTCGGACTGCCACATCACGTGGTTGAGGTCGGCGACCACGGCTTCCCGCTGCTCCACCAGGTCGGGATCGTCCGGGAAGTGCACGAGTGCGGCGGTGAGTTGCTCGATGGCCTCGCGCAGGGTCGCCCGCGCGCCCGACAGGCTGCCCGAGCTCCAGCGCGCCGCGGCGAGACTGCGCAGCACGGTCCCGAGGCTGACCTGGGGCCGCAGCAGATGCGGATTGAAGGCGACGGAGCGGCGCAGATCGGCGACCGACTGGTCGAGCGGCGTCTCCTCGTCGTTGGCCAGGGCGATCCCGCGGTCGGCCAGGACGCGCGCCAACTGCCCTTCGAGGCGGGCCCGTTCATTTGCGCCGATCACGGAGCGCGTCGCGTCGAGCGTGGACACCGCGAGGCTCAGCCGCCCCTCGCGGTGCGCCGCACGCGCCGCGCCGAGCGCCATGTCGACGATGGCGGTCTGCGTCTCGCGGTACCGGTCGAGCTCCCTGCTGTGCACAAGGGCGCGGCGCCAGTACGCGGCGGCCGCCCGGAAGTCGGGCCGCACGGTCGTCATTTCGGTGCGTCCCATGCTGAGTCGCGCCTCCAGGGCCAGTCCGCGGGCGTCGAGGGCGAGCCTGCGGTGCTTGTCGGGGAGCCCGGCGTAACCGGGGTTCAGCTCGTCGAAGCGCGCGCACCCCGGTTCGCACACGGCCCCCGTGCCTGGGCCGCCGCGCGCCCGGCAGTCGGAGCAGCGCAGCTCGCTGAGGGCGGCGAGGGCCTCGGCGGCCTTGTCGTGCCCCAACAGGAGCTGCGCGAAGCCGAGTTCGGAGAAGGCGTACGTGAGGGAGGGGTACGGGGACTCGGCGTCCTGTGCGGCGGCGAAGGCGCCGAACTCCGCGGATCTGCCGAGTTCGGCGATGCGCAGCGGGCCGCAGAAAAGTGGTGCCCCGCCGCGCCCCGTGGACGGAAAGCCCCCGGCCGCCGCGAGCAGCTTCGCGGCGTCGGCCTCGCGCTGGAGCAGGGGGCCCGGCGCGACGCGCGTCCCGGCGTCGTCCTCGCCGGGCATGCGACGTTCGAGGACCTCGCGCAGTCCGGCGCGCAGGGCGGGTACGAGGGCGGGCTCCACGGCGGCGTCGTACCGCCGGGCGGCGGAGGCGAGGACGTGTTCCCAGAAGCGGGCGTCGTGCAGCACGGCGGCCCAGGCGGCGACACAGCGCTCCCACCCCGAACCGCGCTGTTCCGCACGGGAGTTGAGCAGCGCCAGCGCAAGGGTATGGGTGACCCGGTGATCTGCGGGGTCGTGCCGCACGGCGTCCCCGAGCAACGAGACGGCAGCCGGGCGCCGCCCGCCGCGCAGCAGGGCGACGGCGTACAGGGGGGTGTGGGCCCAGGCCTCCGGGCGGCCCCCCTGACCGACGTCGACTCCATGAGCCGCTTCGACCAGCTCCCCGGCTCGCGCCCACCTTTCGGCAGGGGCCGCCAGGGCGGAGACGGCGGCCCGGCGCAGCCGTAGGGCCACCTCGCGCGCGGAGCGGCCGGAGAGGGCTGCCAGGACCCAGCGGGCCTCGTCGTCCAGCGGGCCGGTCAGGGCGGCGGCGCGCAGGTCGCCCAGCGCGGCTGCCCGGTCGCCCGCACGGGCGCGGACGTAGGAACGCTGGACGAGGCTGCGGCTGTGCGGGACGGCGCAGGCGAGGGCTGCGCTGAGGTGCTGCTCGGCCACCGCGAGGTCACCGCGGTGCGCGGCCGCGCAGCCCAGCCAGTGCAACGGCCCCGACGCCGCGGGTCGCAGGGCGCGGGCCCGCTCGAACTCGGCCTCGGCGCCCTCGGCCTCCCCGCGGACGAGCCGCACACGCCCCGCACCGGTCAGCGCCCGCGCCCCGACGCGCGCGACGCCCTCCGCACCCGGACCGCTGCGACTCCCCTCGCTTCCCCCACCCCCGGCGAGGCCGCCCACGGCAGCAGGCCGCCCCGTGGCGCCGCCCCCAGCGCCTGGGCTGCCGGGCCCTCCGCTTCCGGCGAGGTCGCGCCCCGCGCCCGGGCTGCCGGGCCCTCCGCCTTCCCCACTCCCGGCGAGGCCGCCCACGGCAGCAGGTTGCCCTGTGGTGCCGCCCCCGGCGCCTTGGCTGCCGGGCCCTCCGCTTCCGGCGAGGTCGCCCCCCGCGCCCGGGGCGGGCCGCACCCCCGCCATCGCGAGCGCCGCGCAAAAGTGCTGCTCCGCCACCGCGATGGCGCCCCGCGCCAAGGCCGACTCCCCGTCGGCGCACTCTTGTTCGGCGCGGGGCAGGTCCGTGCTCGGGTCCGTCCCCGCGGTCTGCGCAGTCACAGTCAGCCCCCGATCCGCGGCGGACGGCCCGCCGCGTCCTCTCGTCGGCGGATCAGCCGGCGGCCTCGTCCAGGACGGAACGCCAGCGTCCCTGGGCGCGGTCGAAGTGCAGCGGTCCCACCGTGAATTCCGCCAGGTCGAGCGCGGCGAGCAGCGCGTACGCCTCGGCGGGCAGATCGGGCTCCAGTACGACGTCGAGCCCGGTGGCCGCGTCCTGCAGCACGATCGGCCGCGCCGGTCCCGCGGTGGGCGCTGCCGGACGCGCCGTCCGTCGTACGACACCCTTGAACGTGTCGTACGCGTCCTTGACCGCCTCCGCCCCGAGGCCGCTGAGGAACGACTGCAGGGGCAGCGACACCAGGACGATCCACTGGATGTCGGCCGCCCCGCGGTGGTCGAGGGTGCGGCGGACCCGGACCGGTGCGGCGCCGAGCCCGTCGAACGCAGCGACCAGCTCCCGGCGCAGGTCTTCGGGGACCTCTCGGTCCAGGAGCAGCTCCGCTCGCAGCGGCGCATCGGTCATGGAGGTGCTTCCTTCCGGGGGGCGTGGACGGCAGCCTAGGGGCGTGAGCCGTGCGTACGCGGGGAAACCGGTGATTAGGTGGGCCGGATCCGGGGCGCGTACCCGGGCTCGTGCCGGGCGGGCCGACCTGGGACGCCGCCCCCTCCCACGTGCGCCCCCCGCGCGCCCCCCAACGCTGCCCCGCGCGCCCCGGGTTCACGCAATGGTGCGGTCATGTGCGCCATCACGGATGGCAGTCGAGAGCCCCGGGTAGAGCCGGGCACATGACGCAACCGTTCGAACTCCCGCGCTTCTACATGCCGTACGTCGCCCGCCTCAACCCGCACCTGGAAGAGGCGCGGGCGCACTCCGCGCAGTGGGCGCGCGGCATGGGCATGCTGGAAGGTTCCGGCATCTGGGAGCAGCGCGATCTGGACGCGCACGACTACGGCCTGTTGTGCGCGTACACCCACCCCGACTGCGACGGCCCGGCGCTGTCGCTGATCACCGACTGGTACGTGTGGGTCTTCTTCTTCGACGACCACTTCCTGGACATGTACAAGCGCACCCACGACCGGTCGGCAGGCAAGGCACACCTCGACCGCTTGCCCCTCTTCATGCCGATGGACCTCTCGACCCCCGTGCCCGAGGCGCGCAACCCCGTGGAGGCGGGCCTCGCCGACCTGTGGGCGCGCACGGTGCCCGCGATGTCCAAGGACTGGCGCCGCCGCTTCGCGGAGTCGACCGAGCATCTGCTCAACGAGTCGATGTGGGAGCTGTCCAACATGGACGAGGGGCGGATCGCCAACCCCGTCGAGTACATCGAGATGCGCCGCAAGGTGGGCGGCGCCCCCTGGTCGGCGGGCCTCATCGAGTACGCGACCGCCGAAGTGCCCGCGTCCGTCGCCGGTTCCCGGCCGCTGCGCGTCCTCATGGAGACGTTCGCGGACGCCGTCCACCTGCGCAACGACCTCTTCTCGTACCAGCGCGAGGTCCAGGACGAGGGCGAGCTCAGCAACGGCGTGCTGGTCCTGGAGACGTTCTTCGGCTGCACGACCCAGGCGGCCGCCGACACCGTCAACGACATCCTGACGTCACGGCTGCACCAGTTCGAGCACACGGCGGTCACCGAAGTGCCCGCCCTGGCCCTGGAGAAGGGCCTCACCCCGCCGGAGGTCGCGGCGATCACCGCGTACACACGGGGTCTGCAGGACTGGCAGTCGGGGGGCCACGAGTGGCATCTGCGCTCCAGCCGGTACATGAACGAGGGCGCGCTCGACGCCTCGCCGCTCGCCGGGCCCACCGGCCTCGGGACGTCGGGGGCCGGTGTGGGGGCCCTGCTGTCGGCGGTGGGGGCGGAGCGGGTGCGGGCCTTCACGTTTGTGCCGTTCCAGAAGGTGGGGCCCTCGCTGCTGCCGGACTTCCTCATGCCGTTCCAGGTGCGCCTGAACCCCGATCTGGAGGGCTCGCGGCGGCGTCTCACCGGGTGGGCACACGCGATGGGCATCCTGGGGGAGGGCATCTGGGACGAGGACAAGCTGATCGCGTGCGACCTCGCCCTCTGCGCCGCGGGCATCTCTCCGGAGGTGACCCCCGAAGTCCTCGACCTCGGTTCGCAGTGGCTCGCTTGGGGCACGTACGCGGACGACTACTACCCCCTGGTCTTCGGCCGTCGCCGCGATCTCGGCGCGGCGAAGGTGTGCACCGAGCGGCTCTCGGCCTGCATGCCGGTCCACGGCGAAACGGTTCCGCCGCCCGTCAACGCCCTGGAACGGGGCCTGGCCGACCTGTGGCGGCGCACGGCCGAGGGGATGTCGCGGGAGGCGCGCGGCACGCTCCGCGCGAACATCGACAAGATGACGGAGAGCTGGCTGTGGGAGCTGGCCAATCAGTTCCAGAACCGCATCCCCGACCCCGTGGACTATCTGGAGATGCGCCGCATCACCTTCGGCGCCGACTTCGACCGCGTCCTGGCGCGGATCAACCAGGGCTCGAACGTGCCGCCGGAGGTCGCGCGGAGCGGCCCCGTGCGCTCCTTGGAGAACTCCGCCGTCGACTACGCGATGCTGGTCAACGACGTCTTCTCGTACCAGAAGGAGATCGAGTACGAGGGGGAGTTGCACAACGGCGTCCTCGTCGTGCAGAACTTCTTCGGCTGCGACTACCCGGCCGCGCTCCATGTCATCGACGATCTGATGACGCGGCGCATGGAGCAGTTCCAGCACGTGGCCGCGCACGAACTTCCCGACCTGTACGACGACCTGGAACTCTCACCGGACGTGCGCGCGGTCATGGGACAGCACGTCATCGCCCTGCAGGACTGGATGGCGAGCATCCTCAACTGGCACCGGAAATGCCACCGTTACGGCGCCGATGACCTGGCGAGGCGGACCCATGGTTTCGTGCCCGACATGGTGCCGAGGGTGCCAGGCGAGGTGCCCTCGATCGCCGCCTCGATCGCCGGTCCGCGCTGACGTAGTGGAAGGTCTCGTTCGGGTTGATTCATCCGGAATGCAGGATTCGCGGAACTTCGCCGGGGCGCCGGGAGTCCTTTGAAGTGAAGGCGGCTTCTGAGGGGCCGCGACACGGGGGATGAACACGGGGGTGTTCGAATCATGACCGACATCTTTGAGCGCATCGCGGAACAGCCGGTGGACGACGCCGGAGCACAGGGCGCGGAGGGAGCAGAGGGAACGAAGGCGGTAGCGGGGCGGCCGCGCGCGGCGGGTGAACTGGCGCCGTTCGTGGCGCCGTTGACCGTCCCGCCCGTGCTGCGTCCCGACTCCGCGGACGTGCGTGAAGAGACGGAGATCGCGCTGCGGCCGACCTGGGTGCGGCTGCACCCGCAACTGCCGCCGACCCTGATGTGGGGGTATGACGGCTCCGTGCCGGGCCCCACCATCGAGGTGCGGCGCGGGCAGCGGATCCGCATCGCCTGGACCAACCGCATTCCGGAGGGCGAGTTTCCCGTCACGGCGGTCGAGGTCCCGCTCGGCGACCCGCGGAGGGACCCGCCGCCCAGCACCGTGCCCGGCCGCGCGGGCGTCGAGCCGAACAAGGACGTGGCGGCGCTCCCCGCCTGGTCCGTGACGCATCTGCACGGCGCCCAGACGGGCGGCGGCAACGACGGCTGGGCGGACAACGCCGTGGGGCACGGCGACGCCCAGCTCTCCGAGTATCCGAACGACCACCAGGCGGTCCAGTGGTGGTACCACGACCACGCCATGAACATCACCCGGTGGAACGTGATGGCGGGCCTGTACGGCACCTATCTGGTCCGGGACGACGAGGAGGACGCCCTCCAACTCCCGTGCGGGGAGCGGGAGATCCCGCTGCTCCTCGCCGACCGGAACCTCGACACGGACGAGGGCGACGGCCGGCTGAACGGCCGCCTGCTGCACAAGGTCACCGTCATCGACCCGAAGAACCCCGAGACGGGCAAGCCGGTCTCGCTGCCCTTCACGGGCCCGTACACCACGGTAAACGGCCGCATCTGGCCGTACGCCGACGTGGAAGCGGCTTGGTACCGCTTCCGCCTGGTCAACGCGTCGAACGCCCGCATCTACGACCTGGTCCTCGTCGACGAGGACAACAACCCCGTGCGGGGCGTCCTCCACCAGATCGGCAGTGACGGCGGGCTCCTGCCGCGCCCCGTGCCGGTCGACTTCGAAGGGGCGCTGCCGACGCTCACCGTCGCGCCGGCCGAGCGCATGGACCTCCTCATCGACTTCAGGGGTCTCGCCGGTCAGCGGCTGCGCCTGGTCAACAAGGGCCGCGCCCAGGCGCCCGGCGTGCCCGACGTGGCGAACGACGTGCGCTATCCGCAGGTCATGGAGTTCCGGGTGGGGGAGTGCGCCGAGCCCGACACCTTCGAACTGCCGGAGGTCCTCTCCGGCTCGTTCCGCCCGATCACGCACGACATCGAGCACGGCCACCGCCTGATCGTGCTGACCCCGCCCGCCACCAAGGGCGGCGGCGGGCACCCGGAGATCTGGGAGATGACCGAGGTCGAGAAGCCGGGCGACATCCAGGTCCCGACCGAGGGGATCATCCAGCTGCGCGGCGAGGACGGCAAGGTGAAGACGTATCGCCGGACGGCCCGCACCTTCAACGACGGCCTCGGCATCAACATCGCCGAGGGGAGCCACGAACAGTGGAGCTTCCTGAACCTCGCTGTGAACCCGCCGGTGCTCCACCCCATGCACATCCACCTGGCGGACTTCCAGCTGCTCGGCCGGGACACATATGACGTCTCTGGCTTCGACGTCACCATCGGCGGCACCCGCACCCCGGTCACCGTCGACCCGCGAAGGCCGGTCCCCCTGGCGCCGAACGAGCGAGGCTGGAAGGACGTCTTCCGGGTCCCCGGAGGTCAACTCCTGCGCGTCATGGGCAAGTTCGACGGAGCGTACGGCCGCTTCATGTACCACTGCCACCTCTTGGAGCACGAGGACATGGGCATGATGCGGCCCTTCGTCGTGATGCCGAAGGAGGCCCTGAAGTTCGACCACGGCGCGGGGCACGGCGGCGGGCACGGGGACCACGCGGCGTAGCGGCCTCGACGGACGGCCTAGGCGGCCACTCCGGCGTGCCGCACGGCGGCTTGGGCCAGCGCTCGCACCATGGGGTGCGGCTGCGAGCCGTCGCTGGCCAGTTCGGGCTGGAAGAGGGAGGCCAGGAAGAAGGGGTGGCCGGGGAGCTCGGCCACCCGGACCTGGCCCTCCTCGTCCGTGCCCGTGAAGCGCAGCCCGTGCGCGCGCAGCGTGTCGAGGTGGGCGCTCGGACCGTAGGAGCAGTGGTAGCGCTCGACGCTCCGGGTGGCGCCGAGCACCGACTCGGCGAGCGAGCCAGGAGTGATCGTGACCGTGCCCTCGTGGCCGACGAGGGAGCAGGCGAGCGGCGTGATGAGCAGGTCCTCGGCGTCGGGATCGTTCTCGGCGTGCGCGATGCCGGTCAGACCGCAGACGTTCCGCGCGTACTCCAGGAGCGTGTGCTGGAAGCCGCCGCAGGTGGCGAGGAAGGGCACGCCGTCCTCGCGGGCCGTGCGGATCGCGGCCAGCGCTCCCGCTTCGCTCCGGTAGGGACTGCCCGGCAGCACCCACACGGCGTCGAAGCCACGCACCGCGTCCGGCTCCGCGGCGTCCTCGGTCGGTATCCAGTACGCGTCGAGGACGAGGTGGTCCTGGGCGGCGAGGGCGTCGAGGAGGAGGGGGACCCGGGTGTGGGCGACGACGTTCGGCGAACGGTCACCGATCAACGCGATGCGCGCCGTGGGCGAGGTGCGGGCGACAGGGGAGTTCTGTGCTGTATCGAGGGTCATGCCGTTCATCCTGGTCGCGCCCCTCCGTTCACGTCCAACGATGAAATCTGCACCTCCCATAAGCGTTTCTGATGGGGTGGGTGATCCTTGAGGAATGGACCCGCACCTCCTGCGTACGTACGTGACAGTGGCCAGGCTCGCCTCGTTCTCCGATGCCGCCCGCGAGCTCGGCTACACCCAGTCCGCCGTCTCCCAGCACATCGCCGCCCTGGAACAGGACCTCGGCGCCGCCCTGCTGACCCGCCGCCCCGTGGCCCCCACACCGGCGGGCGCGCGCCTCCTGGAGCACGCGGGCGCCCTGCTGCTGCGCCTCGACGCGGCCCGCGCCGAGGTCGTCCGCATGGCGGCCGCCCCCGAGCAGGGACTGACCCTGGCGGCCGCCCCGACCGCACTGACCCGGCGTACGGTCGAGGCGCTGCCCCCGGCGGGCGTCACCCTGTCCGTGCTGCCCCGCGAGGAGATACCGGCGGCCGTCGCGACCGGCGCCGCCGACCTCGGCCTCGTCGACGGGCTCGCCGCCCCGAGGGACCCCTTGCGCCTGCCCGACGTCGCACCGCTGAGCGCCTGTGGCATCGCGGAGGAGCCCGTTGCCGTGCTGCTCCCCGAAGGGCACCCGCTGGCCCGGCGCGCGGGCCTGCGCCTCGGCGACCTCGTCGACGCCCGCTGGCTGGATGCCCCCGACACCGGGTTGCCGCTGGCTCAACTCCGCGCGGCCAACGGCATATCGGGCTTCCGGCCCGCGCTGCGCTACGACGGTACGGACCTGCGCACCCTGGCCTCACTGGTCGCCTCGGGCCACGGCCTCGCCCTGCTGCCACGCACGGTGGCCGACGAGGCGCGGGGGACCGTCGCCGTGCCCCTGACGGCGCCCCGCGTCGTCCACCGCACGGAACTGCTCCACGCGGGCGCCCTGCGCGGGCCCGCGGCGGTACTGGCCGCACAGCTGGACGTCACCCGTTCGTGAGGCGTCGCCGCCGGGTCGCTCCGGGTAGAGCTGTGGCCGGAGGCGAGCCATGGATCAGACCACGTTGCGTCCCAAGCCGATGCCGGGCCAGTACCCCGGCCAGAACCCGGGCCCGGCCCCCGGGGGGCAACCCAGGAAGGGCCACAGGCCGCATGCCGCCCGGCGCCGGGGGCGGCGCCTCGTGCCCCTGCTGGCCGGAGTGGTGTGCGCGGCGGCCCTGGTGCTCTGCGGCGTGGGGCTCGGCACGGTGAGCGCCACCGTCATCGGCATGAGCAAGCTGGCCGACATGCGGAAGGCAGCACAGGGACCCGGCGCCCCCTTTCCCGGACCGGGCGCCCCCTTTCCCGGACCGGGCGCACCCCCTCCCGGACCCGGCGCCCCCGCCCCCGGACCCAAGCCACCCGCCGCCCCCATACCCGCCCCCGCACCGGCCCCCGCACCGGCCCCCGCCCTCGCGCCGAAACCGGAGCCGCGTCCGCCCGCGGCCCGGGCCAGGGCCGCCACCCTCGGCATCGAGGCCGTCGACGCCCCGGCGGGCGCGGGCGCGTTGCTGGTCGGCGTGCACATCCCCCGGCCCCGGATACACCGCAGGACTGGTGCGCGGGGACACCCTGTTGATGTTCGGCAAGGCGCGTGTCGACTCGGCGGCCGAGCTGGCCTCGGTGGTCGCCGCGGCGCGCCCCGGCAGGCCCGTGACGCTGACGGTGCGCCATCGGCAGGGCGGCCGCCAGATCCTGTCGGCGCGGCCGGGGGTCGTGACCTGACGCCGCGTCGGCCGGGGCCCGGGCCTTTATGGGCCGCGGTCGCTTTTATGGGCTCGCGGTCGTCCGTGGCGGCGGGCAAGATGCAGGCGTAGCCAACAGGAGGTCTTTCATGAGCACCGCGCCCGCGCCTTTCACCGCCGACGACTACAAGGCCCGTATGGAGCGCGCCGCCGCCGCGGCCGCCGAAGCGGGCCTGGCGGGCGTCCTCGTCGCCCCGGGACCCGACCTCGTGTGGCTCACCGGCTATCAGCCGACCGCGGCGACCGAGCGCCTGACGGTCCTGGTGCTCGCGGCCGGGCAGGACCCGGTCCTCGTCGTGCCCACCCTGGAGGCGCCGGACGCCGCGCACGCCGCGGGGGCGCCCGCGCTCACCCTGCGGGACTGGACCGACGGCAAGGACCCGTACGCCGTCACCGCCCCGCTCCTTGACGTGTCCGGCCGCTTCGGAGTGAGCGACAACGGCTGGGCGATGCATCTGCTCGGCTTCCAGAAGGCGTTGCCCGGCACGTCGTACGTGTCCCTCACCGAGGGACTGCCGATGCTCCGTGCCGTCAAGGACGCCGCCGAACTGGAGCGCCTCGCGGCGGCGGGCGCGGCGGCCGACGCGACGTACGAGGAGATCCAGAAGGTCCCCTTCGCGGGCCGCAGGGAGACGGACGTCGCCGCCGATCTCGCGGACCTGCTGCGGCAGTTCGGGCACTCCCAGGTCGACTTCACCGTCGTCGGCTCGGGCCCCAACGGCGCCAACCCGCACCACGAGGCGGGCGACCGCGTCATCGACCACGGCGACATGGTCGTCCTCGACTTCGGCGGCCTGCTGCACGGCTACGGCTCGGACACCTCCCGCACCGTCCACGTCGGCGAGCCGACCGCCGAGGAGCAGCGGGTCCACGACGTGGTGCGCGAGGCGCAGGCAGCGGGCTGCGCGGCGGTGCGGCCCGGCGCCGCCTGCCAGGACATCGACCGCGCGGCCCGCGCCGTGATCACCGAGTTCGGCTACGGCGAGCGGTTCATCCACCGCACAGGGCACGGCATCGGCGTCACCACCCACGAACCGCCGTACATGATCGAGGGCGAGGAGCAGCCGCTGGTGCCGGGCATGTGCTTCTCCGTGGAGCCCGGCATCTATCTGCCGGGCCGCTTCGGAGTGCGCATCGAGGACATCGTGACGGTCACCGAGGAGGGCGGCCGACGGCTGAACACCACCGCCCGCGAGATGGCGATCGTCGACTGACCAGCCCATGACAGGCGCCTAGGCCGCGTCCAGGATCACGCACGACTCCGCGGGCAGGCGCACCCCGCCGTCCGGGCCGGGCGCGGGGACCGGCTCCCACGCGGCGAGCACGCGCGCGTGGCGGCCGTCCAGCGGTACGGCGACGGGTTCCTTGCCGAGGTTCACCGCGATCCGCAGGTCCCCGCGGCGGAACGCGAACCAGCGGGCGCCCTCGTCGTAGGCCACCCGCACCGCCGCCAGATCCGGGTCCGTCAGGTCGCCGCGGGTGCGCCGCAGGCCGATCAGGTCGCGGTACCAGGCGAGCAGCCGCGCGTGGTGGCCGTCCGAGGGTTCGGACCAGTCGAGGCAGGACCGGTCACGGGTGCCGTGGTCCTGCGGGTCGGGGATGTCCTCCTCGGCCCACCCGTGCGCCGCGAACTCCCGGCGCCTGCCCCGGCGTACGGCCTCGGCGAGCGCGGGGTCGGTGTGGTCCGTGAAGAACTGCCAGGGCGTGGAGGCGCCCCACTCCTCGCCCATGAACAGCATCGGTGTGAAGGGGCCCGTGAGGGCGAGCGCGGCCGCGCAGGCGAGCAGGCCGGGGGAGAGGGCGGCCGAGAGCCGGTCCCCCTGTGCGCGGTTGCCGACCTGGTCGTGGGTCTGGGTGTAGCCCAGGAAGCGGTACGCGGGCGTCCGCGCCCGGTCCACCGGGCGGCCGTGGGCGCGCCCACGGAACGTCGAGTACGTCCCGTCGTGGAAGAACCCGCTGGTCAGCGTCTTGGCGAGCGCGGCAAGCGGGGCCTGCGCGAAGTCTTCGTAGTACCCCTGCGCCTCGCCGGTGAGCGCGGTGTGCAGGGCGTGGTGGAAGTCGTCGTTCCACTGCGCGTGCAGGCCGAGTCCGCCGCTCGCGCGCGGGGTGACGGTCCGCGGGTCGCCGAGGTCGGACTCGGCGATCAGGGAGAGCGGCCTGCCGAGCTCGTCGGCCAGGGAGTCGACGGCCGCGGAGAGTTCCTCCAGGAAGTGCAGCGCGCGCGTGTCCCGCAGCGCGTGCACCGCGTCGAGCCGCAGACCGTCGATGCGGTAGTCGCGCAGCCAGGCCCGCGCGCTGCCGAGCAGATACGCGCGCACCTCGTCGGATCCTGGCGCGTCCAGGTTGACCGCCGCGCCCCAGGGCGTCTGGTGCGTCTCCGTGAAGTAGGGGCCGAAGGCCGGCAGGTGGTTGCCGGAGGGGCCGAGGTGGTTGTGGACGACGTCCAGGACGACGCCGAGCCCGTGCGCGTGGGCCGCGTCGACAAATCGCTTCAACGCCTCGGGCCCGCCGTACGGTTCGTGCACCGCCCACAGCGAGACCCCCTCGTACCCCCAGCCGTGCCGGCCGGGGAAGGGGCACAGCGGCATCAACTCCACATGCGTCACACCGAGCCGGGCGAGGTGCCCGAGCCGGCCCGCCGCCGCGTCCAGCGTGCCCTCGCGTGTGTACGTCCCCACATGCAGCTCGTACAGGACCGCGTCCCGCACCCCGCGCCCAGCCCAGGGCGTCCGCCACGCGTACCGGTCGTGGTCGACGACGGCGCTCAGCCCGTCGGGGCCGTCCGGCTGGCGCCGCGAGCGCGGGTCGGGCAGGACAGGGCCCCCGTCCACCGAGAAGCCGTACCGCGCCCCGTCCTCGGCCGCCGCGTCACCCGACCACCACCCCGCGCGGTCCGCGTCGCGCTCAAGGGCGCGCGTGCTGCCCGCGCACTCCAATTCGACCCGCTCGGCCTCCGGCGCCCACACCTCGAACCTCACCGACGGTTCCCCTTCGTCCGCTGTCCGACACCATGCGTCCCATGGTGTGACGCATGGTGTGACCCATGGTGCGTCAGAAACCCTCTGCCCGTAGGGGGAAGCAGTCGATCGGCCGCCTTTCCCGGCGTTCTGGACACCCGGGGCGCGGTTGCCCGACAATTCCCTGGTGACATCGTCTTTCGAGTTCTCCACGTACCCCGCGCGGGTGACGGACGCCGAGCGCGACCGGGCGCTGGACGCACTCAGGGAGGGTGCGGCCGCCGGCAGGCTGTCCCACGACACCTTCGTGCGGCGCATGGAGCTCGTCCTGTCCGCCCGCAGGCCCGACGAACTGGCCGTGCTCACCGCCGACCTGCGGACCGAGGGACGCTGGACGCGCAGGGTGCTCGGCGGCGTCGGCGCGGTCTCCGGGTTCACGATGAAGCTGCGCAGGGCCTGGCAGGCCGAGCGGCTGCCGAAGCTGCTGCTGCCCTCGCCCGACAGCGTCCACCCGCTGCGGATAGGCCGCGACCCCGCCAACGGCCTGCGGCTCAGCCACGACACGGTCTCCCGGGTCCATGCCGAACTGCGGCGCCAGGGCGGCATGTGGGTGCTGCGCGACCTCGGCTCCACCAACGGAACCTCCGTCAACGGCCGCAGAGTGACCGGCGCCGCCCTCGTCCAGGACGGCGACCTGGTGAGCTTCGGCCGGATGGCCTTCCGCCTCGCCACGAGCTGACGCGCGCGCTCACCCGTGCGTGCGGTCCCGGTCGAGCACCGCGCGCGCGTGCCAGGCGGCCGCGACCGTCGTGCGCGACTGGTGCTCCACCTGGTGCTCCAGCGGCACCCACCGGGCCCTGAACCGCTCGGCGAACGCCTCGCTCCACTGCGTCACAAGGCGCTCCAGGCGCGGCGCCGCCCGGTCGCCCGCCTCGTCGAGCACCCGCAGCAGCATCGCAGCCGCCCTCAGCGGCAGCCGCCTGCCGAAGGCGTCGACGCTCCCGATGTACGCCATGGAGGTCCCCGCGGGCGGCAGCCGACGCCAGTCGTCGGCGAGACCGGGCACCAGGGCCAGCGCCCAGCGCGCCGCGCGCAGCAGCGGCCCCTCGGCGCCGGGCAGCCGCGGCAGCGCCTCGCCAAGGATCTCCTCCACGAGCAGCGCGTCCCGCCGCAGCCGCCGCGCGAGCGCCCGCATCGCCCGCACCGGCGCCGGGTGCGCCGCCGCGTCGTCGACCAGGTCGCTCGCCCACATCGGCACCTCGACGATCGCGGTACGCCCGCCGTAGCGGTGGGTGCGGTGCCAGGTGGTGAGCCGGGCGTCCTCGGGCAGGCTCGGGTACGCCGCTGCCGCGCCGGGGCCCGGCAGCACGTGGACGCCGGGCCCGGAGACCCACCAGCCCGCGGCGTCCGACGCCCCCGTCTCCACCGGTATGTGCAACTTCGCCGCCGACTTCGCGAACGGCTCCGCGAGGCCGGGGATGTCCTTCGTGAGCTGCACCCAGCTGCCGCCCAGATCGGTGCAGTGCAGCGACACCTGCAAGTAGGGCCGCAGTTCGTCGATGACGGCGGTCAGGGCGCGCGTCTCGGGCGGCAGCCGGTCGGGCGGCAGTACGGAGGGTGACCACTCGGGCTGCTCGGGTCCCGCGGGGCGGAAGAAGTTCCGGTGGTAGTCCAGGAGCGAGCGGGGGGCGGGCGTGCGGTGCAGGCTCGCGCCGTCCGGGTCCGCGCAGAGCAGGAAGTGCCAGGACGTGTCGGCGCGCAGGCGCGGGTCGCGCAGGGTCCGTTCGGCGAGGTGCAGGAGCGTGGAACCGCCGGTCGGCTCGTTGGCGTGCGCGCCCGCGACGACGAGCACCGCGCGGGCGGCATCCCCCACGGAGAGCAGGTGCAACGGCCGCCCCGCGCGCGACGTGCCGACCTCGCGCAGCAGGCTCAGTTCGGTGCGATGGGCCGCCAACCGGCCTGCGGCAACGACGAGTTCAGGAACACTGGGATAGTGATGCACCGTCAGTCGGCCCCCCGTCCGGTCCACCACTGAGGCAATCGCAGTACCCCACGCGCCGGAAGAGGTGTCAAGAACACCTACGGGGGGCGGCGCCCCGCGCGAGGTCACCCGTACGGCCGTACGGAGCCTGCGGCGCGCGCCGCCCGGTGGTCCCCTTGAACACACCCGCGCGGCCGTTCGCCGCGCCGACGCACAGGTCGGAGCCCGCGGTGCGCTGCCCACCCGTCCCGCCCGACGGCCCGATACCGGCCGCCGAACCCTCCTGCGAGCCCCTCTCGGAGCACGCCCCGGGCCCTCCCCCCTCCCTGGGCGCACCGGCCCGCACGACCGGCGGACCCACCGCACCCCCGGCTCCCGGCGCCCGGCCCGCGCCGCCCGCACTCGCCGCACCCCCGGGGGCACGCCCACCGAGCCTCCTCTCACCCGGTGTCGCGAGGGACCCGTACCCCGTCTTCCGGCTGTTGCGCGAGAGCCATCCCCTGGCGCGCGACGAGCTTCTCGGGGCCTGGGCCGTGAGCCGTTACGAAGACGTGTGGCGGGCCCTCGTGCGGCCGTGGCTCGTCGCTCCGCCGCCGGGGCGGACCCTGGTGCATCTGGAGGGCGCCACACACCTCGCGCACCGCGCCCTCGTCGAGCCCGGGGTGCGCGGGCGGGCGCTGGCCGCGCTGGCCGGCGGGGTCTCGCGCGGCGCCCACGTCCTCGCCCGCCGCATCGCCGCCCACCGCGAGGCCGACCTCGTCGCCGAGTTCTGCCGGTGGCTGCCGACCGCCGCGGTCGTCAGCGCCCTCGGCCTGCCCCACGAAGACGCCGCACGCGTCCACGCGTGGTGCTACGGCGGCCTCACCCACCTCGGGGGCCACCACCACGACCTGGACGCCTGTCTGCGCCCCCACCTGGCGCGGCGGCGGGAGCGTCCCGGGGACGACCTGCTCTCCGTGCTGTGCACCGCCGAGGTCGACGAACGGCCGCTGTCCGACTCCACCGTGACCGGACTCGTGGGCGCCCTGCTCGGCGGTGGGGGCGACGCCACCGCCCTCGCGCTCGGCTCGTTCCTCGCCAACCTCCTCGACCACCCCGACACCCTCGCGCTGGTCCGTGAGCGGCCGGAGCTGACCCCGGCGGCCTGGGCGGAGTCCCTGCGCCGCGACCCGCCCGCCCCCGTCGTGCTGCGCCGCGCGATCCGCCCCGTCGTCGTCGCGGGCGCCCCGCTGCCCGCCGGGGCGGTCGTGGCCTGCCTGGTCGGTGCGGCGGGCCGCGACCCCGCGCGGTTCGCCGACCCCGACCGCTACGACATCCTCCGCACGGACCAGGGCGGCCTCGCGTTCGGCGCGGGACGGCACTCCTGCCTCGGCGCCGAGCTCGCGGGGCGCGTCGCCGCGTACGGGCTGCACGCCCTGCTCGACGCCATGCCGGGGATGCGCTGGGCGCCGGGTTTCAGACCGGCTCCCCAGGGGCTGCTGACCCGGGGTCCGCGGTCTCTGCTCGTCCGTCCCGGCTGAGCGGCTCGCCCTCGGGGACGCGTTCCAGGAGCGCTACCGGTGACGTGGCGAAAAGCTCCGCCACGCGCGCGTGCCCCTCGAACTCACGCTCCGGAGCGAGCAGGTCGGACCACCGGCCCGGCGGGAGCGCGAGGCCCGTCCCCCGCCAGCCGCCCGCGTCCGCGAGGCGCAGGGAGAGCCGTGTCGCCGCCACCACGACCTCTCCGGAGCGGGCGAACGCCACGCAGTGCGCCGCGCCCGGCCCCTCGGCGGCCAGCGGCTCGTACGTCGCGGCACCCCCGAACAGCTCCGGCCGCCGCCGCCGGAGCCGCAGCGCCGCCGCGGTGAGCACCAGCTTCTGCTCCGAGAGGTCCGCGAGGGCCGTGAGACCCGCGCGCCCGGAGCGGGCGTCGAGCCGTTCGAGGACGTGCGGCGGGAAGCGCGCGGGGCGCCGGTTGTCCGGGTCGACCAGCGCGCGGTACTCGCTCTCCGTGCCCTGGTACACATCGGGCACGCCGGGCATCGTCAGGTGCACGAGCGCCGCCCCGAGGACGATGGCCCGCACATGGGCGTCGAGGCCCTGCGCGAAGGACGCCACCGCGTACAGCGGCGGCCCGCTCGGCCCCGCCTCCACGAACGCCTCCACGGCCTTCTCGTACGCCTCGTCCGGCTCGGTCCAGCTGGTGTGCAGGCCCGCCTCGCGGACGTGCTTCAGGAGTGCGTTGCGCAGCCGCGTGTCGTAGGGGAAACCGAAGCCGACCGACGTCTGCCAGGCGGCCCAGGCCAGTTGGGGGTCGGGCGCGCAGGCGGAGCCCACGCGCGTGGTCTGCTCGGTCAGCTCGACGAGGAGGTCGGCCCACCGGCCGGGGCACTGCGTCAGGACGGAGATGCCCGCCCGTACGTCGGCGCTGCGCTTGGTGTCGTGGGTCGTCAGGACCGTTCCCGAGTACGGCCAGTCGCGCTGCACGCGCGCGCCGTACGCGTGGAATTCCTCGACGGTCACCGCAGGACGTTCGGGCGCGCCGCCCACCTCCGCCGCCGACAGGAGCGGTGCGTGCCGGTAGAACGCGGTGTCCTCGACGGCCTTGGCGCGCAGCGCGGACGACGTCTGCGCGAACCGCGCGCGGAACTCCGCCATCGCCTCCCGGGCCCCGGGAGCCCCGAGGGCCCGGGAGGCGCGCAGCCGTCCCAGTGCCAAGTCCCGTACGACGTCGACCGCAGCGGCCTCCTCGGGCACTGTGAAGGCGGCCCTGGCCTCGTCCGCCGCGCGGGTGGTGAGGACCGTCTCGGGGGCGTCGCCTCCGGAGACGTAGGGCCGGTAGACGGGAAGTCGTACGAGCAGTTCCCTGAGTGCGGTGCGCAGCGTCCACGGCGCGTGGTCGCGCAGGGCGGGCTCGGCCGCGCAGACCGCGGCGGCGACCCGGGTGAGGCGGTCGACCTCGGCGGCCAGTTCGTGCGTGACGACCTTGTACGCGGCGCGGCGCACCGTCGCGTCCCAGTCGCCGCCCCGGTCCGCGGGCGGCGCGGCGAAGCGCCGGTACTGGCCGAGCAGTTCACCGGCGCCCGCCGGGTCGGTGAAGATGCCGTCGATGTGGCGCAGCGCGTCGTAGCCGGTGGTCCCGGCCACCGGCCAGGCGGCGGGCAGGCGTTCGCCGTCGGCGAGGATCTTCTCCACCACGGTCCAGCGTCCGCCGGTCGCCTCGTGCAGCCGCTGGAGGTACGCGCCCGGGTCCGCGAGGCCGTCGGGGTGGTCGATCCGCAGGCCCTCGATGACGTCCTCGTGGAGCAGCCGCAGGATCGTCCCGTGCGTCGCGTCGAAGACCTCCGGGTCCTCGACGCGCACTCCGATGAGGTCCGAGATGGTGAAGAAGCGCCGGTAGTTGAGCTCCGTGCGGGCGAGCCGCCACCAGGCAGGGCGGTACCACTGCGCGTCGAGGAGCTCCGGGAGCGGCAGCGTCGCGGTGCCCTCGCGGAGGGGGAACGCGTGTTCGTGGTAGCGGAGCGTGTCCCCGTCGACCCGGAGGTGGCCGAGCTCGTCCCCGACGCGGCCCCCCAGGAAGGGCAGCAGGACGCGCCCGTCACCCGCCTCCCAGTCGATGTCGAACCAGCGCGCGTACGGCGACGCGGGACCCTCGCGCAGCACCTCCCACAGCGCGCGGTTGTGGCGCGGCACCGCCGCCATGTGGTTCGGCACGATGTCCACGACCAGGCCGAGCCCGGCCGCGCGGGCGGTGCGGGACAGGGCCCGCAGCCCGCCCTCACCGCCCAGTTCCTCCCGCACGCGCGCGTGGTCCACCACGTCGTAGCCGTGCGTCGACCCGGGGACGGCCTCCAGCACCGGCGACAGGTGCAGATGCGAGACGCCGAGCGAGGCCAGATACGGGACGGCCGCCTCGGCGGCCGCGAAGGGGAAGTCCGGCTGCAGCTGGAGCCGGTAGGTGGCGGTGGGCGGCGGCGGGACCGCGGGCCCGGGACGATCCGGCGTCATGCGCGTCATGTGAACGTACGTACCCGTCTCGGCGGCTTTCGTGTCATCGACTCATGCGTGTCCGCGGGACCGCGTCGTTAGCGTCGGACGATGGCTCAGAACACGCGGGACGCGTACCGCACGGTGCTCCGGATGACAGGGGCCCTGCTGCCCGTGCTCTCGTTCTTCGGCAGGCTGCCCGTGGCCATGATCCAGTTCGGCAGTGTGCTGCTTGTGACCGAGACCAGCGGGTCGCTGGCCACCGGCGGCATCGTCGCCTGCGCGCTCGCGCTCGGCCAGGTCACTCTCGGGCCGTTCGTCGGCCGCCTCGCGGACCGGCGGGGCCAGCGCCCCGTGGTGCTCGCCTTCTCGCTCGGCAACGCCGTGGCGATCGCGGCCTACACGCTGGGCGCCGTCGCCGAGCTGCCGACGCCCGCCCTCGTCGCCCTGGGCATCATCGCGGGCGCCACGATTCCCGGGATCGGCCCGCTCGCCCGGGCCCGCGTGGTCCCGCTGGTGCGCGCCGGGGGCGGCGACGACCGGCTCGCCGGAACGGTGCTCTCCCTGGAGAGCACGATGGACGAGCTGTCCTTCGTGCTCGGCCCCGCCCTGGTGGGGCTCGCGTCCGTGGCGGGCCATCCCGCGTACGCCTTCGGGGCGGCGGCGCTCCTGGTCGCCGTCTGCGGCACGGCCTTCGCGCTGCACCCGACGGGCCGGACCCCCAGGGCGGCCGTCGAGGGGCCCACGCGCGCGCGGGGCGCGCGTCCGCGGCTGCCGCGCTCGGTGTACGTGGTGCGGGCCGGGCTGCTCTTCCTCGGGGTGCTGCTCGGCGCCTGCGGGGCGGGGATCACGGCGCTCACCGAGGAGTTGGGGGAGCCGGGGCAGGCCGGGCTCGTGTACGCGGCGATGGGCGTCATGAGCGCTGTGGTCGGGCTCTCCATGGCCGCGGTGCCCGAGTGCTTCGGGCTGCTCGCGCGCTGGCGCGTGGCGACGGCCGCCGCGGCGCTGCTCTCCCTGCCCCTGGTGTGGACCGACAGCCTGGCGGGGCTCTACGTAGTGGTCACTTTCTTCGGCGCGATCTACGCCCCGAACCTCATCACGGGCTTCGCGCTGACCGAGCGTGGCGTGCCGCCGGAGCGGCTCGCCGAGGGCATGACCTTCGCTGCGAGCGCCTTCGTCGGCGGTCAGGCGGTGACGCTCGCGGTGGCCGGGCGGCTCGCGGAGGCCCACGGCGCGGGGGCGGCGTTCGCCCTCGGCAGCGCGGCCGCGGCGGTGGCGTTCGTGATCGCCCTGATCGCCCGCCACGAACCGCCCCGCCGGTCCCGCCGGGGAGCCGCCGCTCAGCCGCCCCGCGCCGTGGTCACGCCGGACGCTGCAGCACCGTGAGACTCCGGTCCGTCAGCGTGAGGCGGTCACCGGCCCGCACCTTCGGCCCGGCGTCCGACGGCACCCCGTCATCGAGCGCCGTGTCGATCACGATCTGCCACTGCCGCCCGTGGTTGACCGGCACCACGAACTCCGTGGGTTCCGGCGACGCGTTGAACATCAGCAGGAACGAGTCGTCGGAGACGCGCTCCCCGCGCGGGTCCGGCTCCGAGATGGCGTTGCCGTTCATGAACACACTCATCGCCCGTGCGTGCGAGGCGTCCCAGTCGCGCTGCTCCATCTCCTCGCCCTCGGGCGTGAACCACGCGATGTCGGACAGTTCGTCGCGCGTGCCCTGCACCGGACGGCCGTGGAAGAACCGGCGCCTGCGGAAGACCGGGTGGTCGCGCCGGAGCATCGCCATGGCCTGGGTGAAGGCGAGGAGCGAGTTCTCGCCGTCGGGCCAGCGCACCCACGCCAGTTCATTGTCCTGGCAGTACGCGTTGTTGTTGCCGCCCTGCGTGCGCGCGAACTCGTCGCCGTGGCTGAGCATCGGCACGCCCTGGGAGAGCATGAGCGTGGCGATGAAGTTCCGCATCTGCCGGGCCCGCAGCGCGAGGACCTCCTCGTCGTCCGTCTCGCCCTCGGCGCCGCAGTTCCAGGAGCGGTTGTGGCTCTCGCCGTCCTGGTTGCCCTCGCCGTTGGCCTCGTTGCGCTTCTCGTTGTACGAGACGAGGTCGTGCAGCGTGAACCCGTCGTGGCAGGTGGTGAAGTTGATCGACGCCAGCGGGCGCCGGCCGTCGTCCTGGTAGAGGTCGGAGGAGCCGGTGAGCCGGGACGCGAACTCCGCGAGGGTGCGCGGTTCGCCCCGCCACAGATCGCGCACCGTGTCGCGGTACATGCCGTTCCACTCGGTCCACAGCGGCGGGAAGTTGCCGACCTGATAGCCGCCCTCGCCGACGTCCCAGGGCTCGGCGATCAGCTTCACCTGGCTGACCACCGGGTCCTGCTGCACGAGGTCGAAGAACGACGAGAGCCGGTCCACCTCGTGGAACTGGCGCGCGAGCGTTGCCGCGAGGTCGAAGCGGAACCCGTCCACGCGCATGTCCGTGACCCAGTGCCGCAGCGAATCCATGATCATCTGCAGGACGTGCGGAGAGCGCATCAGCAGGGAATTGCCGGTCCCCGTGGTGTCCATGTAGTAGCGGGGATCGTCCATGAGGCGGTAGTACGAGGCGTTGTCGAGGCCCTTGTAGGAGAGCGTCGGGCCCAGGTGGTTGCCCTCGGCGGTGTGGTTGTAGACGACGTCGAGGATCACCTCGATGTCCGCCTCGTGCAGCGCCTTCACCGCCTGTTTGAACTCCAGGACCTGCTCGCCGCGGTCGCCCCAGGAGGCGTACGCGTTGTGCGGGGCGAAGAAGCCGATGGTGTTGTAGCCCCAGTAGTTGTTGAGGCCCATGTCCACCAGGCGGTGGTCGTTCACGAACTGGTGGACCGGCATCAGCTCAAGCGCCGTCACGCCGAGCCCGGTGAGGTGCTCGATGACCGCCGGGTGCCCCAGCGCCGCGTACGAGCCGCGGAGTTCGTCGGGGAGGTCCGGGTGGAGCATGGTCAGGCCCTTCACGTGGGCCTCGTAGATCACCGTCTGGTGGTACGGCGTGCGCGGCGGGCGGTCGTCGCCCCAGTCGAAGTACGGATTGACCACCACCGAGGTCATCATCTGCGGCGCCGAGTCCAGGTCGTTGCGCGTCCCGGGCTCGTCGAAGTGGTAGCCGTACACCTCCTCGCCCCAGTCGATGCGCCCGCTCACCGCGCGCGCGTACGGATCGAGCAGCAGCTTCGCGGAGTTGCAGCGGTGCCCCTGCTCCGGTGCGTAGGGGCCGTGCGCCCGGAAGCCGTAGCGCTGTCCCGGCATGACGCCGGGCAGATACGCGTGCCGCACGAACGCGTCGGACTCGCGCAGCTCGATGGCTGTCTCCGAGCCGTCGTCGTGCAGCAGACACAGCTCCACGCGCTCTGCGGTCTCGGAGAAGACCGCGAAATTCGTGCCGGCTCCGTCGTACGTGGCACCTAAGGGATACGCCTGCCCAGGCCAGACCTGCATGTATACGACTCTTCCACTAACGCCCCCTCGAAATGGGGCCACTTTGGCCAGAGTCTGCCCGAAAGTGGGGCAACCACCCCGGAGTTGAACCCGTCTAACCGTCCGACCACATACTCGGCATGCCCCCTCATGGGGCGCCAGGGGAGTAGGGGGAGTAAGTGCGAGAAACAGTCAGACGCCACCTCGGGAAGGTGGTGGCGGGCGCGGCGGTCTTGGCGGCCGCGACCGCTGTGCTGGTGGGCGTCAATCTGCCGGGGTCGGAGGCGGGCGGCTCGGGGGACCGCCAGGCCAACGCGGCCGCGGCGGAGCAGGACGCCATCGCGAAGGACGGCGTCGTGGAGGCCGCGCCCGCGCAGGGCGCGAAGGGCATAGGCAGCGATCCGCTGACCGACGAGGAGATGGAGCGCGCGGAGAAGGCCTCGCTTTCGGGCCGGCTGCGCTCCAGCGCACGGGACGTCGAGGGGGACCGCGGCCCGCAGCTGCTGTCCACGAACCTCAGCGAGCCGGAGCCGAGCGACAGCGGCGCGGCCCCGCCGCGGCGCGCCGAAGTCGTCTACTACGACTACAAGAAGGACGCCGTCATCACCAAGACGGTCGATGTGCGGACCGGCACGGTGGACAACACGACCACCACGCAGAACGTGCAGCCGCCGCCCAGCCAGGAGGAGCTCGTCGAGGGCGCCAGGCTGCTGATCGCCGACCCGCTCGGCAAGGGCCTGAAGAAGGACTTCGAGCACGCCACGGGCAAGGCGCTGGCCGGCCCGGGACAGCTGCAGCTGAGCGGCATGGTGTTCCGCAAGGAGACCGTGGAGCGCGTGCCGTCCGACCTCACCGAGTGCGGCAAGCACCGGTGTCTGCAGGTCGTCACCAAGGTCAAGAACGGTCCGTGGATCGACACCCGGTCCCTCGTCGTCGACCTGAGCACCCGCACCGTGGGCCGTCTCGGCTGATCCGGCCGCCCGCGCACGACACCACCACGCCCGCTTCTCCTCGTACGAGGGAGTCCACTCCGCAATGCACGTCAACAGAGTTTCGCGCGCCCGCAAACGGGTCACCATGGCCCTCGCGGTCTCCGCGCTCCTCGGCGGCGCCATATCCGTCGCCGCACCCGCCTCCGCCGCTCCCGAGGCACCGCCCGCCGCTCCGGCCGCGGCGGCCGACTGCAGTGACGCCTACAAGATCGAGCAGACCGTCGACGGCGGCACGACCTGGCGCATGTGCTGGCACTACAACACGCTCTCCGGCCTGATCCTCGACAAGATCAGCTACCAGCCGAAGGGTGAGCCGAAGCCGATCCCCGTGCTGACCAGCGCACGCCTCGCCCAGGTGCACGTCCCCTACGACGACGGCCAGGCCGAGTACGACGACGTCACCGGCACCGACTTCGGCCAGGCCCTGCAGAACCTCAACCCGGGCGAGTGTCCCGGCGGCACCATCAAGACCGTCAAGGTCCCGCACCGGGGCGACGTGAAGGGCCTGTGCGCCACCACGCGCGCGCGTGGGCACGCGTACCGCCTGAACGACGACCAGAGCACCGGCGGCAACGGCAAGCTCTACACGGGCCAGGCCAAGGACCTGCTCGTCTACACCGTGAACAAGGCCTCCTGGTACGAGTACATCACCGAGTGGCGGTTCTCCTCGGACGGCACCATCACGTCCAACGTCGGAGCGACCGGCAGCCTCTCGCCGTACGACTACGACGGCGGCGACAGCCGCGGCTGGCCCATCGGCAAGGGCGACCAGGCCAAGGCCGAGAGCCACGCCCACAACGTCTTCTGGCGGCTCAACTTCGGCCTGGACGGCTCCCCGAAGGCCAAGGTCGAGCAGTACGACTCCAAGGTCACCCCGCCCACCGGCCAGGGCAGCCCCACCACGAAGACCACCCGCACCAAGGTCACCAAGGAGCTCACGGGCGACCACAAGGACATGCGCTGGTGGCGCGTGGTCAGCAACACCGGCAAGAACAAGGACGGCCACCCGAGGTCGTACGAGATCGTGCCGGGGCCCAGCAACAAGCACGCCGGCCGGGAATTCACCAAGCACGACGTGTACTTCACCCAGTACAAGGCGTGCGAGCAGTACGCGAGCAACAACCCCGGCTGCCCCAACGGAACACCGACCAGCGTCGACAAGTGGGTGAACGGCCAGGCCATGGACCACCCCGTCACGTGGGTGCACATCGGCTTCCACCACATCGCGCGTGACGAGGACCAGCAGCCGATGCCGGTCCACTGGCAGGGCTTCTCGCTGGCCGCGCGCGACGTCACGGCTATGAGCCCGCTCACTCCGCAGGACCTGGCGAACCAGAACGGCCAGCCGCCGACGGGTGGTTGAGAATCCACCCTGCCCATCGGGCTGCACCGTCGGCCGCTCCCGGAGTACCCTTCCTTGATCTTTGACTGGGGGAGTGTTCGGGGGCGGAAGGCGGTGCGCGGGTGAGCTCGGGTGGTCGGGAGCTGCCCCCTGGTGACGAGGGTCACGAGGGGAGCTCCGCGGACGTACCCCCTGGAGCGGTGTCTCTGGCGCGGCCGATGGAGATGGGATCTCAGATCGGACCGGAACTGGACTGGGACGCCGACGCCTGGCGCGAGGTCCGTACGCGCGCACAGCGTGCGGGGCGGGCCTACGTCTGGCTGAATCTGGTGGAGCAGCGGCTGCGCGCGGTCGTGGCCGCTGTTCTGCGTCCCGTCTACGAACCGGTCCACGCGGACGACTGGGTCGTGGCCGCGGCGGGCCCCGCGGGGCAGGAGTGGGTCCAGCGGGCCGTCGCCGTACGCGAGGTGAGCCGCCGCAAGGGCTATCTGCTCGACCCGGCCGACGACAACGTCCTCAGCTTCCTCACGCTGCCGCAGCTGCGCGAGCTCATGGTGCAGCACTGGCCGTGCTTCGAGCCGTACCTGGACGACCGGCGCGACGTCGAGCTGGCCCTGGACGAGCTGGAGGTCACCCGGAACGTCGTCTCCCGCAACCGCGCCCTTTCGGAGACGGTCCTCGCCCAGGCGGAGCGGGCCTCGGCCAGGCTCCTGGACATGCTCGGCGCCGGCACCGACACGCCCTCCGCGCGGCGCCTTCCGGTCGACGCGGTCGAGGACCTGGTCGGTGACCGGTACGCGGACGTCGTCGGCGTCCACTCCGACCGGGTCAGGCTCCTGCGGCAGTTCCCCGCCGAGGACATCTTCGGCGGCGCCCGCCGCCTCGACGCGATCGGCATAGGCCTCAACCTCCTCGTGCAGAACTTCTCCGGGCGCCGTCTCGTCCGGCTCGCGGAGTCCGGCTGTCGGGTGCGGCTGCTCTTCATCAACCCGGCGAGCAGTGCGGTCAAGCGGCGGGAGCGTGAACTGGGCCTGAAGAAGGGCGAGTTGAGCCGTTCCGTCGAGATGAACATCTTGCACATGCGCCGGGTCAGGGCGCGCCTTCGCGACCCGGCCGCCTTCGAGATCCAGGTCTTCGACGAGACCCCGCGCTTCACCGCGTACCTGGTCGACGGGGACGGTGCGGACGGCATCGCCGTCGTCCAGTCGTATCTGCGCGGGACCCGTGGGATGGAGGCGCCGGTCCTCGTGCTGCGCGGCGGCAGCAGGGTGGTGAAGTCGGGCGATCCGGGTGAGGGCGGGCTTTTCGTGACATACCGCGAGGAGTTCGAGGTGGCGTGGGCCGACTCGCGGCCGGTCTCGTGACGGCCGGTCTCGTGACGGCGTGTCTCGTGACGGCGGGACCGGTGAGATGACCTCGTCGGCGGGCGAAGCGGAATGCGATCCTCGGATTGTCAGTGGCGCATGCGATCGTGGTGGCCACTGGGGGAAAGCACCACGAAGAAGGGGGCGGCCATGAGCTGGCACCGGGAGCTGCTGATCGGTTTCGACCTGGAGACCACGGGGACGGACCCGAGCGAGGCACGCATCGTCACCGGCGCGGTGATCGAGGTCAAGGCCGGCGAGACGCTGGGCCACCGCACCTGGCTGGCGGACCCGGGGGTCCCGATCCCGGCCGAGGCGGTCGCCGTGCACGGCGTCACGAACGAACGGGCGGCGGCCGAGGGCAGGCCCGCCGCCGAGGTCGCGGACGCCCTCGCGGACGTCCTCACCTCGTACTGGCAGGCGGGCGTCCCGGTCGTCGCGTACAACGCGGTCTTCGACCTCAGCCTGCTCGCCGCGGAGCTCCGCAGACACGGACTGCCGTCCCTGCGGAGCCGTCTCGGCGGCAGCGAGCCCGCCCCGGTGATCGATCCGTATACGATCGACCGCTCCGTGGACCGCTACCGCAGGGGCAAGCGGAACCTGGAGGCGGTCTGCACGGAGTACGGCGTGGTCCTGGAGTCCGCCCACGACGCCGCGGCCGACGCCCAGGCGGCGGCCCGCCTCGCCGGAGCGATAGCCGACCGCCACCCGAAGGTCGCCTCCCTCGGCCCGGCGGAACTGCACCGCCGCCAGATCGAGTGGTATGCGGCCTGGGCGGCGGACTTCCAGAACTTCCTGCGGAAGAAGGGGAACGCGGAGGCGGTGGTGGACGGGGTCTGGCCGCTGCGGGAGTAGCGCGGCGGAGGGAGGACCGCGCGGCAGGCGCTCAGAAGGGGTACCAGCGGACGGCCGCGTCGCCGTCCCGCAGGGACGAGACCCGGCGCCGGAACTCGGCCAGGGCCTTCGGGTTGGCGGGCGCGTGCTGCGCGACCCACGCGCAGCTCGCCGTCTCCCGGGCACCCCGCAGCACCGCACACCCCTCCCACTCCCGCACGTCCCACCCGTAGACCGACACGAACCCGTCGTACGCCTCCGGAGCGAGCCCGTACCGGTCGCGGGAGAGCGCCATGACGACCAGATCGTGCTCGCGCAGGTCCGCGGAGAAGGTCTCCAGGTCCACAAGGACCGGTCCTTCGGGGCCGATCAGGACGTTGCGGGGCAGCGCGTCGCCGTGCACGGGGCCCGGCGCGAGATGCGGGGTCAGCGCGGCCGAGGCCGCCGCGAAACCGTCCCTGCGCTCGCGCAGGTAGTCCGCGTCGGCCGGATCGATCGCGTCACCCGCGAGCCGGAGCCACCGCTCCACGCCGCCGAGCAGTTCGCGGCGCGGGAGCGCGAAGGAGGGGGAGTCCAGGGCGTGCACACGGCGCAGGAGCGCGGCGAGGTCACGCGGCTCGGCGGGTCGCACGGCCGCCGGGAGCCGGTGCCAGAGCGTCACCGGATGCCCGTCCACCAGCCGCGCCTCGGCTTCGGCGGGCCGCACGGCGGGCACCTCCGCCTTCTCCAGCCACCCGGCGACCGCCAGCTCCCGCCGCGCCCTGGCCAGGAGTTCGGGCGCGGCACGGCCGACCTTGACGACCAGCTCGCCGACGGCGAACACCGCGTTCTCACCGAGGGCGAGCAGCCGGGCCCCACCCGCGGGGGCCGCCAGATCCGCCGCGTCCAGTACGTCCCGCGCCCGCGCCTCGTCCATCCCGTGCCTCCCGTACATCGTGCCCTGTTCGCCGGACAGTCTCGCATCGACCGCCTGGCGGTTGACGGATGCAGGCCGCATCAGCACGATGACGGAGGCCGCGCGGGCGGCCGAACACCGGCCGAGCCGCCCGAAGGAGCCCATTCCGTGACATTGGCGACCGCCACCAAGCGGTCAGCGAGAGGCACGCCGGGACGCGGAGTCGCGGACCACGGCGCGTGGTTCCTCGTGCTGCCCGCGCTGATCCCGATCCTCGTCCTCAGCGTCGGCCCGCTCCTCTACGGCATCGCGCTGGCCTTCACCGACTCCCAGTCGGGCCGCACCCGGCCCACGCAGTGGGTCGGCACCCTCAACTTCCAGGACCTGTGGCACGACACGCTCTTCTGGGACTCGTTCCGGGTCGGCCTGCTCTGGGCGTTCGGCGTCACCGTGCCGCAGTTCCTGCTCGCGCTCGGCCTCGCGCTGCTGCTCAACCAGAACCTGCGCTTCCGCTGGCTGGCGCGGGCGCTCGCGATCATCCCGTGGGCGATGCCCGAGGTGGTCGTCGGCATCATGTGGCGGCTCGTCTACCACCCGGACGCGGGCATCCTCAACGAAACGCTCTCCGACATCGGCCTCGGCAGCGGCAAGGACTGGCTGACCGGCACCGGTACCGCGCTCTTCGCCGTGATCGTCGTCGGAGTGTGGGCCGGTATGCCGCAGACCACCGTCGCGCTCCTCGCCGGGCTGCAGAACACCCCGCGCGAACTGCACGAGGCCGCCGCGATGGACGGCGCGGGCGCCTGGCGCCGCTTCCGCACCGTCACCTGGCCCGCGATCAAACCGGTCGCCCTCGCCATCACGGCGCTCAACTTCATCTGGAACTTCAACTCGTTCGCCCTGGTCTACGTCCTCACCCAGGGCGGCCCCGGCGGCCGCACCCGGCTGCCCATGCTCTTCGCCTACGAAGAGGCCTTCCGCTACGGCCAGTTCGGATACGCGGCGGCCATGGGCTGCGTCATGGTCGCGGTGATCTCGGTGATCCTCTCCGTCTACCTCGTGGGCCGCCTGAAGGGAGACGACGAGACATGATGCGTACCAGGAAGTCGGCGCGCGCCGCGCAGTACGCCGCGCTCGCCGCCTATCTCGTCTTCCTCGCCTTCCCGTTCCTCTGGCTGATCTCCACGGCCTTCAAGCCCACCCGCGAACTGGGCAGCCTGCATCCCACCTGGATCCCCAAGGACCCGACGCTGGAGAACTTCCGGCAGGCCTTCGACGAGCAGCCGCTCCTGCGGGCCGCGGGCAACTCCCTGATCGCGGCGCTCAGCGCCTCCCTGATCGCGGTCGTCATCGCGACCCCCATGGCATACGTCATGGCCAGGCACCGCAACCGCCTGGCGAAGGCGGCGACGGGCTGGGTGGTGATCAGCCAGGCGTTCCCGTTCGTCCTCATCATCATTCCGCTGTTCCTGATCCTGAAGAACCTGCACCTGATCAACTCGCTGCTCGGCCTGATCCTGGTGTACGTGGTGTGGTCCCTGCCGTTCGCGCTGTGGATGCTCGTCGGGTACGTCCGCGCGGTCCCCACCGAGCTGGAGGAGGCCGCGGCGGTGGACGGCGCGAGCCGGGTGCGGACGTTCGTCTCGGTCGTCGCCCCGCTGCTCGCGCCCGGCATCGTCGCCACCGCGATGTTCGCCTTCATCACCGCGTGGAACGAGTTCTTCTTCGCGCTCGTCCTGCTCAAGACCCCGGAGAAGCAGACCTTGCCGGTCATCCTGAACCGCTTCATCGGCACGGAGGGCGTCGCCGACCTCGGACCGCTCGCCGCGGCCGCGTTCCTCGCGACCATCCCCTCGCTGGTCATCTTCGCGATCATCCAGAAGCGGATCACCGGCGGCATGCTGGCCGGGGCGGTGAAGGCATGATGCGGACGGCCCCGCGGCTCCTGACCGCGGCGACCGCGACCCTCGCCCTGCTGCTCACCGGCTGCGGCGGGGACTCCGGCGACGACGGGAAGATCACCCTCCAGTTTCAGACCCTCGCCTGGCAGAAGGAGTCCGTCGACGCCAACAAGGCGCTCGTCAAGGAGTGGAACGCCACCCACCCCGACGTCAAGGTCGAGCTCATCCAGGGCAGTTGGGACAGCGTCCACGACCAGCTGCTCACCTCCTTCGAGGGCGGCGAGGCGCCGGACATCATCCACGACGCGTCGGACGACCTCGCCGACTTCGCGTACGGCGGGTACCTCGCGGACCTCCGCGAGCTGCTCCCCGACCGGCTGACGTCCGACATCCCGGGGCGGAGCTGGCAGGCGGCGACGTTCGACGACGGGATCTACGGAGTGCCGTTCCTCCAGGAGCCGCGCGTCCTGATCGCCAACTCCACATGGCTGAAGAAGTCGGGCGTACGCATCCCGACCCCCCAGAAGCCGTGGAGCTGGCAGGAGTTCCGGGAGATCACCAAGGAGTTGGGCGACGGCGAGGACGGCAAGTACGGCGTCGCCTGGCCGCTCAAGGAGCCGGTCTCCGCGACGCTCAACCTGTCCCTCTCGACCGGGGGCCGGATGTTCCACCGGGGGGCGGACGGCAAGGTCGACGTCCGCTTCGACGCGGCCGACCAGATCATGCCCCGCACGGTCCACGACCAGGTCAACACCGACAGGAGCGCCTCGGGCACCACCCTTGGCATGGGCGGCTCCGACACGCTGCCGGGCTTCTTCGGGGGGAAGTACGCGATGGTCCCGCTCGGGTTCTCCTACCGCCAGCAGATCGTCCAGCAGGCCCCCAAGGGCTTCGACTGGCAGGTGCTCCCCGCCCCCGCGGGCAAGGAGGGCAGCGCGCAGGGTGTCAGTCCGCAGACGCTCTCCGTCGCCGAGGACAGCCCGCACAAGAAGGAGGCCGTCGCCTTCATCGACTTCTTCCTGCAGCCCGAGAACATGGTGAAGCTGGCGCGCGGCGACTGGATGCTGCCGACCGGCAAAGAGGCCCTGAAGGACCCCGCCCTGCACACGGAGAAGGACGACTGGGCCGCGGGCACCGCCCTCGCCGAGGGCCTGCGCCCGGCGCCCGCCCAGGCCGTGCGGGGCTACCCGGAGTGGAAGGACAAGGTCGCGACGCCGGCGCTCCAGGAGTACTACAGCGGGGCGATCAGCCTCGACGAGCTGAGGAAACGGCTGGTGAAGGACGGGAATCTCGTCCTTGCGCGGTACCAGCGGTAGCAGGCGCCCCCGCCGCTGTGCGCTCGCGCGCCGCCCGGACCGCCAGCACGTTGTCGACCAGCCGCGCGGCCTCGGTCGCCGGGTCCATCGGCAGGGTGAGCAGCGCACGCACATAGGCCGGTGCCAGCACGAGTTCGAAGATGTCCACCCAGGTCAGCACGGTGGCACCGGCAGCGTCCAGGGTGGCCTGGATCTGCTGGATACGGGGCTCGGCGAAGCTCCGCGTGTCCTGCCCCTCGCCGCCGGCCCGGAGCAGGGCCCGGAAGAAGGCCAGATGGCCCGGCCTGGTCAGATCGCTGAGCAGGTTGGTGATCCAGGCGTGCAGATCGGCCTGGAGGTCGCCGGTGGCGGGCAGCGGCGAACGGCTGCCCAGCTCGTCCACCACCGCGTCGATGATCAGGCCGTCGGCGCTGCGCCAGCGTCGGTAGACGGTGGCGAGGTGGACGCCCGAGCGGGCCGACACCTCCGTGATGTCGACGGTGCCGTCGGCCGATTCGGCAAGGAGCTCGCGGGTGGCCGCGCGCACGGCCTCGCGGGTGCGGGCGGTACGGCCGCCGGGGCGCGCTGTCCCTGATGCTTGCGTCACCACTCCACCCTATCGCGAAACTCTTGCATTAGGGCGTTCGGGAGGCCTACTCTAAATGCGAAACATTCGCATGAGGGTCGGAATCGGAGGATGCCGTGGCTCACGTACTCGTCGTCGGCGCTGGAATCGCGGGGGACACACTCGCGCTGCTCATGGAGAGGGACGGCTGGACGGTCACTGTCGCGGAGATCGCGCCCGCCCTGCGCACCGGCGGCCAGACCGTCGACCTGCGCGGCGACAGCCGGGAGGTCCTCGATCGCGCCGGACTGCTCGATCAGGCGCTGGACTGCCTGGTGCCGCAGCGCGGCGCGGCCTGGATCGACGCGCGGGAGCGGCGTCTCGCCGAGATGCCGGTGGAGGCGTTCGACGGGCGCGGTTATGTGTCCAGTGAGGAGTTGCTGCGCACGGACCTCGCCCGGATCATTCACGAGGCGGCCGGGCCGGGCGTGACGCACCGGTTCGGCGAGACCGTGGAGGCGCTGGACGACACCGGGGCAGGAGTGCTCGCCCGCTTCCGCAGCGGCGCGGAGGAGACGTTCGACCTGGTGGTCGGCGCCGACGGCGCGCACTCGCGGGTCCGCGCGCTGCGGTTCGGACCGGAGGAGAACTATCGCAAGCCCCTCGGCCTGGCCCATGCCTGGTTCACCCTCACCGAGCGGCCCGGGACGCCGTCCATCGACGGCTGGTTCCTGACCCACAACGCGCCAGGCCGCCGCGCCGTCGAGGCCCGCCCCGGCCACCCCGGGCAGCAGGAGGTGGGCTTGACCTTCGCCGCCGACACGCTGCCCTCGCGGCAGGACCGCGAGGCCCAGTTCGCCCTGCTGGAGCGGACGTTCGCGGGTGTCGGCTGGCGCACCGCCGAATTCCTGGCCGCGGCCCGGCAGGCCGACGACTTCGCTCTGGACACCTTCGACCAGATGCACGTGCCGTCCTGGAGCACCGGCCGGATCGTCCTGCTCGGCGACAGCGCGTGGTGCGCGAGCCCGCTCAGCGGCCTCGGCACCGCCCTCGCCCTGCGCGGCGCCGCCGAGCTGGCGGGCGCGCTGCGCGCCGCGGGCGCGCCCGGCGACACCTCCCGGACGCCCGCCGCGCTGACCGCCTTCGAGCGGGCCATGCGGCCCAGGGCCGCATCGGCGCAGCAACTCCTGCCCGGCCGGGTCACGTCCATGGCCCCCAAGTCCGCGCTGGGAATCCGGATCAACGCGCTGGCGATGCGCGCACTCCAGTCGAAGGCCGCGCGCCCCCTCGTCCGCAAGGTCTTCGCCGACTCCGAGCACGGCCGCACCAGCGCCCCCGCGGGCCGGCCCCGGACGAGCCCGGCTACCTGACAGCCCCTCAGCTCCGGGCGCCGTTGCCCCGGCCCGCCCGCACAAGGCCCGACTCGTACGCCACGATCACCGCCTGCGCGCGGTCGCGCACACCGAGCTTGGCGAAGATGCCGGTGGCGTGGTTCTTCACGGTCTGGACGCCGATCTCCATCCGCTGCGCGATCTCGGTGTTGTCGAGCCCCGCGGCGATCAGCCGGAGGACCTCGACCTCGCGCGGGGTGAGGCCGGAGAGGTCCTCGCCCGGCGGGTGTGCGGCAGGGGCCGGTGTCACGAACGTGGCGAGCAGGCGGGTGAGGAGGCGCGGGGCCACGACGGCCTCGCCGCGGTGCACGGTGCGCAGGGCCGCCACCAGCTCCTCGGGGGAGACGTCCTTGGGCAGGAAACCCGCCGCGCCCGCCCGCAGCGCGCCGACCACGTGCTCGTCCATGTCGAAGGTGCTCAGCGCGAGGACCCGGCACCCGGGCAGCTCGGCGGTCAGGCGTCCGGTGGCCCCGACGCCGTCGAGCACCGGCATGCGGATGTCCATCAGGACGACGTCGGGGCGCAGTTCGCGGGCGGCAGCGACGGCCTGCTCGCCGTCGCCCACCTCGCCGACGACCTCGATGGCGGGGTCCGAGAGCAGGATCAGGGACAAGCCCCGGCGCACCAGCGGCTGGTCGTCGGCGATGAGCACGGTGATCCGGCCGGACTCGGCGCCGGGCCCGCGATCGGACTCGGTCCCGGGGTCGGTGGGTGAGGTCATCGGGCAGTGCCTTCCTTCTCGTACGCGTCGATGGGCAGCGGCACGCTCGCGGCCACCTCGAACCCGCCTCCCGTACGGCTGCCGACACGCAGCGAACCGTCGTGCAGAGCGATCCTTTCCCGCATGCCGAGAAGACCGTATCCGCCGCCCCGGACGGCCCCGCCGGACGCCCTGCCGTCACCGGCCCCGTCGTCGGCCACCTCGACGGTGACGCGGTCCGGTAGATAGCAGAGCCGCACCGTGGCGCGGGCCGGACCAGCGTGCTTGCGGGCGTTGGTCAGCGCCTCCTGGACGATCCGGTAGAGGGTGAGACCGACCGATTCCGGCAGCGGCCGGGGCTGCCCGGTGACGTGGAGTTCGGCCGAAAGGCCCGCGACGTTCGCGTCGGCGACGAGCCGCTCGATGCCGTCGACTCCGGGCTGCGGCTCCGACGGCGTCTCCTCGGGCGAGTCGGTGCTGCGCAGCACCCCGAGGAGCTGCCGCATCTCGCGCAGCGCCGTACGGCCGGACTCCTCCAGGGTCACCAGCGCCTCGCGGGCGGTCTCGGGATCGCGGTCCAGCGTCGATCTGGCCCCGCCCGACATCAGGTACATGGTGGTGATGTGGTGGGCCACGATGTCGTGGAGCTCGCGCGCGATGCGGCGCCGCTCCTCGCCCACCGCGCGGTCGGCGAGGAGCCTGCGGTTGATGTCGAGCTGCCATTTCCACTGCCGCACGCCCAGGCCCGCGCCGATGACGAGGGCAGGGGTGACCAGTACGTCGACGGCCATGTTCGCGACCGCGAGGTCGCCGAGGACGCCCCGTAGGAGCTGGACGGGCAGGGCGGCGAGGAAGGCGAGCGCCAGGGTGCGCGACCCGCAGTATCTGGCCACGGTGTAGAGCGCCACGGTGACGGCGCCGCCGTAGCTGTTCGTCATGGGGGTGCCCGGGTCGACGGCGAGCCCGAGGTTGACGGCGCACTGCACGGCCAGGACCACGCCGAGCACCGGCAGGGGGTGGTGGCGCCGGAAGAGCAACGGGGGCGCGGCGGCGACGACGAGCAGCACACCGAGCACGGTGAAGCGCGTCCCGGGCATGCCCTCGTCGCCGGGGGCGAGGTAGGCGAGGATGTCGAGCCCCGTCACGACGAGGGCGAGCAGTGCGTCGCCCCACGTCGGCCGCGGCCCGCCCGTGGGCGGCGCGGGCGGGAAGAAGTCGCGGCGCATCCGCGCGCCTCCAAGTCGAGCCGGTCGGCCGGGCCCTGGCGTCCCGGTCTCTGCGCTCCATTACATCCCGGTCATCGGGCGCCCGGATCGGCGCGTGGGCGGTTCTCCCGCCCAGTACTGGAGTACTGGGCGCGGCGCCGCACCGGACCCGGGTCCCGGCCGCGTCCCCTTCCGGCGGCCGACGTTCTCAAGGGGCCCGGCGTGATGGCCTGTTGGGAGCCCCGGGAGTCCCTCGTGGGCCGCCGTTCCATCGCCGGTTCCATCGCTCGTCCATCGCTCGTCCATCGCCCGAAACCGCAGGGAAAAGACATCATGATTCGCAAGCTGACCTCGTTCTCCACCCGACATCGATGGATGACGGTCGTCGTCTGGACCATCCTCGGGGCGGCGCTGTCCTTCGTGGGGCAGGCGATGATGTTCGACGTCACCGACTCCCAGGCCGGGGACTTCCTGCCCAAGAAGTACGACTCGGCCGTGGCGCTGCGCACGGCGGAGGAGAAGTTCGGCACCAGGCCCGACCCCAACGCCCTGACCGTGCTCGTCGCCAGGGACGACGGCGGGAAGCTCACCGCGGGCGACCAGCGGCGGATCGACGGCACCGCGGCGGGCCTCGGCCGGGCGCGGATCGTCGCGGCGAAGCCCGAGCCGCTGCGGAAGGACCACTCCCAGACCCCGCGGGTGTCGCCGGGGGCGGTGGCCCCGGACAAGAGCTTCCGGCTCCTGACGGTGTCGCTCGACGGCAATCCCCAGGACACCGGTCTGCAGGACGTCTACAAGAAGTTCCGCCACAGCGCGCAGGAGAAGTTCGCGGACGGCGGTCTGCGCGTCGGATTCACCGGCGGCATCGCCTCCACCGTGGACGACACGGACGCCGAGGCGACCACGGGGAAGGTCGTCTCCAGTCTGACGATGGGCCTCATCGTCCTGCTGAACGTGGCTGTGTTCCGCAGTCTGGCGGCCGCCCTCGTGCCGCTGATCGCGGTGGCGCTGATCGGCGGTGTCGCGTCGGGCGCGGTGGTCGGCGCCGCGAAGCTCGCGGGCATCGACCTCGACCCGTCCACCCCCTCACTGATCGGTGTCGTACTCCTCGGCATAGGCATCGACTACTTCCTCTTCCTGATGTTCCGGTTCCGCGAGCAGCTGCGGAACCACCCCGGCCAGGACGCCAGGACGGCGGCGGCCGAGACGACCGGGCGGGTGGGCGGCGCGATCACGTCCGCCGCGCTGACGATCGTGGCGGCCTTCGCGACCCTGGGCCTCGCGAGCTTCGGACAGTTCCGGGTGCTCGGCCCCGCCATCGCGGTCGCGGTGCTCGTGATGCTCCTCGCCAGCCTCACGCTGATGCCCGCCCTCCTCGCCGTGTTCGGCCGCGGCATGTTCTGGCCCGCCCGCGCGTGGAAGAAGGAGCGCACCGGCGGCCTCGCCGCGCGGCTTGGCCACGCGGTGAGCAGCAGGCCGCTGCGGTACGCCCTCGGCAGCCTGGTGCTACTCGGCGCGCTGGGCGCGGGCGCGCTCGGCATGAAGATGAGCTACGACCAGCAGGGACTGCACGAGACCGCGGCGGTCAGGACGGCCGAGCAGATCTCCCGCAGCCTGCCCGCGGGCGTCTCCGACCCGCACAGCGTGTACGTGCGGAGCACCGACGGCGGTGAGATCAAGGCGGGTTCGCTCACCGGGATGACCCGGGAACTCGGCAGGACGGAGGGCGTCGGGCAGGTGGGCAGGCCGGTGCTCAGCAAGGACAGGACCGCCGCGCGCGTCGATCTGTTCCTGAGCGTCGAGTCCGCCACGCAGAAGGCGCGGGACCTGGTCTCGGGCCCCGTCAGGGAGACGGCGGCGCGGACCACTCCGAAGGGCACCGAGGCCCATGTCACGGGAACGGCGGCGGTCTTCGCCGACATCTCGACGGCCGTGGAGAAGGATCTGCGCCTGGTCTTCCCGGTCGCGGCGCTGCTGATCGCGGTGATCCTCTTCCTGCTGCTGCGCTCCCTGCTCGCACCGGTGGTCCTGATGATCGCCGTGGGGCTCGGGTTCCTTGGCACCCTCGGCGCGAGCACCCTGGTCTTCCAGCACGGCATGGACCGCCCGGGGGTCTCCTTCACCCTGCCGCTGGTGCTGTTCCTCTTCGTCGTCGCCCTCGGCACCGACTACAACATCCTGATCACCGACCGGATCAGGGAGGAGATGGCGAAGCCGGTGACGGCCCGGCGCGCGGTGGCCGAGGCGGTGCGGCACACCGCGCCCGCCATCGCCACGGCCGGCATCGTGCTCGCGGGGTCCTTCGCCAGTCTGGCCGCGAGCCCCGCCACGCAGGAGATCGGCTTCGCCACCGGCCTGGGTATCCTGCTCTCCTCGCTGGTGCTCTCCCTCGTCCTGGTGCCCGCGCTGGCCGCGATCCTCGGCCGCGGACTGTGGTGGCCGCGCAGGCCGGACCGGACATCGGGCCGGACATCGGGCCGGACACCGGGCCGCCGCCACGCGCAGCGGGAGCCGTTCCAGGCCCCCGCCGCAGGGCCGGAACCGGCCCGCTGGGGCCACGAGTTGGACCCCGCCCTGCTCAGGTCGGACCAGCGGGGTCGTGGGTGATGAGGTCTCCCGGCTGGCAGCGCAGGACCTCGCAGATCCTCGACAGGGTCGAGAAGCGGATGGCTTTGGCCCGCCCGTTCTTGAGCACGGAAAGGTTGACGACGGTGATGCCCACCTGTGCGGAGAGCTCGGTCAGTGTCATGCCGCGCTCGGCGAGCACCCTGTCCAGGTGGATCCGGATGGAGTGGGGCTCCTCTTCGGCCATCAGATGGTCCCTTCGAGGTCCTCTCGCATCCGAACACCCTCGCGCATGACCTTACCCATGATCACCGCGGCGAGGCCGGCGAGGACGAGCCCCATCGATCCGGAGACCGTCGGCCCCGCGCCCACGATCGGCGCCATGCTGCTGACGAGCCAGGCGTGGGACCAGCCGACGACGAGACCGGCCAGCGGCACGCCGAGGGTGACGAACCAGCCGAGCCTGGTGAGCCGTTGCGCCACCGCGTCCGTGAACGGCCCGCGCAGCAGAACGCAGTCCAGCAGCCGGGAGAAGAGCAGCAGCGCGAGGGCGCCGAAGAGCAGCCAGGGCAGTTGCCCGCCGAGATCGGCGGCGCGCTGCCCGGTGGAGGGGCTCTTCTGACAGAGCCGCTCGGCACTGCCGGACGCCTCCACGCCGTGGACGACGGGCAGAGGGTCCGCCAGTGAGGCGTTCTGCCAGAAGCTCGTCTCCACGCAGACCGCACCGTCGTCGAGCATGTGCGTGACCGCCTTGCCCGCGAAGGCGAGCCCGCTGAGGATCGCCAGCGCAAAGGTCACCGAGGCCAGAATCCTCGTGAACCGCGTGTTCATCGTGTCCCTCCCTATCGTTTTTCGATATGCCCAAGGTAGAGGACCATATCGATATTCGACAAGTCGGTGGCTTCGGCGACCGGTGAGGACACATACGGAAGGGCCCGCGGGATACCCCGCGGGCCCTTCCGTTTACGGCGGCCACGACCGGCAGGAGGCCGCCGCGCCGTGGCGTCAGACCGCCACCGACTCCTCCATCTCCTCCTCCTGGGCCTCGTGCTCCACAACTGCCTTATGTGGCGCGGCAGCAGCCCCGGACGAGACGGCCGCGGCCCGCTGTCGCCGCTCCCAGAGGGCCGCGACGGCGACGATCAGCAGACCGGCGACCAGCCAGCCGGCCAGCGTCCAGACGTGCCCGCCCAGACCGTGGCCGCCGAAGTAGAGGTGGCTGCGGATGCCCTCGACGAAGCCCGCGCCGTTCCAGAACGCGTGCAGGGAGCCGAAGAAGCCGTTCTGCAGCTCGGGCCGGAAGAGCCCGCCGGACGTCGTGAAGTTGAGCATCACGAAGAGCACCATCATCGCCAGCGTCGTCCAGCGCTTGAGGAACGTGTGCAGGCCGATGCCGATGAAGAGGATCCCGGCCGCGTACAGCCAGGCCATGGCCCACACGCCCCACAGGCCCTGGTGCACCAGGTGGAAGATCGGCCCCGCGAGCGCCGCGCCGATCAGGCTGACGGCGAAGGAGACGCCCACGACGAGCCCCGCCCGGGCCCGCATCCGCAGCCCCGCGCCCGCCGCGCCGAGCACCGCCACCGAGGCGTACGAGCCGATGCTCACGGCGACGAGCAGGAAGAAGAGGCCCTGACCCGTCGGGTCGTCGTCGACCGGCGGGGCCACGTCGGTGACCTTCAGCGGCGCGCCCTGTCCGGCCGCGACGGGCGTGAAGATCTTCTGCGCCGCCGTCGCGCTCATGTCGGACCCGGCGGTGGCCACGATCAGTTCGGGCGACTTCGCGTCCGGCACGTAGGCGCCCGCTATGTCCTGGGACTTGAGCGCGTCGACGGCCTGCTCGCGGGAGGTGAGGGTGCGCACGTCCAGGGCGTCGCCCGCCTTGTCCTTGACGGTCTGTGCGAGGACCTGGGTCCGCGGCCCCTGTCCGACGACGGCGATCGGCATCTCGTTCGGCTCGGGTGTGACGAACGCGCCCATGTAGGCGAGGCCCATGCCGAGGCACATCAGCAGGGGGGTGACCAGGTGGAGCAGGACATGGCGCAGCGCGTCACGCAGTCGGGGGGCGGGTTCCGCGGTGGCGGACATGGGGCTTCTCCGGTTGATCGGGGGTGTTCGGCCAGATGGTTGGCATATACAACTCTTCTCTGTGTTGTACTCTACAACCATTCGCGGAGAGGGAGAAATCGTGACCGATCGAGACGGGGCCCTGCCCGGGGCGCGGGACGAGTCCATCGAGGTCATCCAGCGGGAGATGACCGCGTTCGCCCGGCGGGCGCGCGCCACCGCCGCGCGCATGCACCCCGAGCTTTCACTCGTCTCCTTCACGCTGCTGAGTCATCTGGAGGATCGGGGGGGCTGCCGGGCCACCGACCTGGCGGCGCACTACACGCTCGACAAGTCGACGATCAGCAGGCAGGTGGGAGTGCTCGAGAAGGCCGGGCTCGTCGAGCGGCGCCTCGACCCCACCGACCACCGAGTGCACGTGCTGCACCTCACCGACCGGGGCGACGAGGTGCTCGCGCAGGTGGGGGGTGCGCGTCGAATCGCGTTCCAGGAGCGGCTCGGCGGGTGGAGCGAGGCGGATCTGACGCGGTTCGCCGAGTATCTGCTGCGCTACAACGAGGCCGCGGCCGGTGGGGGAGGCGTCGAGTAGGAAGGGGTGAGAGGAGGGATGAGAAGGGATGAGAAGGGATGGGAAGGGATGGGGAGGGATGAGAAGGGAGACGCATAAGGTTGCACGAGACGTCTCGTCTCGTTTATGGTCGGGGGCATGACCGCACCCCGGACCGCCCACATCGCCATGTTCTCGATCGCCGCCCACGGGCATGTGAACCCGAGCCTCGAAGTCATCCGTGAACTCGTCGCCCGCGGTCACCGCGTCACGTACGCCATCCCGCACGCCTTCGAGGAGAAGGTCGCCGAGACCGGCGCCGAGCCCCTCCTCTACACCTCGACGCTGCCATCGCCGGATGCCGACCCAGAGGCGTGGGGCACCGAGCTCATCGACAACATCGAGCCGTTCCTGGCCGACGCGATCGCGGTCCTGCCGGAGCTGGCCCGCGCTTTCGAGGGCGACGAGCCCGACCTCGTCCTGCACGACATCACCTCCTATCCGGCGCGCGTCCTCGCCCGCCGCTGGGGCGTCCCCGAGATCTCGCTCTCGCCGAACCTCGTCGCCTGGGACGGTTACGAGGAGGAGGTCGCCGAGCCGATGTACGCGGAGCTGAAGGAGTCCGAGCGCGGCCGGGCGTACTACGACCGCTTCACCGGCTGGCTCGCGGAGAACGGCGTCACCCAGCACCCGGACGCCTTCGTCGGCCGGCCGCCGCGCTCGCTCGTCCTGATCCCCAAAGCGCTCCAGCCGAACGCCGACCGGGTCGACGAAAGCGTGCACACCTTCGTCGGCGCCTGCCAGGGCGACCGGGCGACGCAGGGCGACTGGGGGCGGCCCGCCGACGCGGAGAAGGTGCTGCTCGTCTCGCTCGGCTCGGCCTTCACCAAGCAGCCCGCCTTCTACCGCGAGTGCGTCAGAGCCTTCGGGGACCTGCCCGGCTGGCACGTGGTGCTCCAGGTCGGCGCCCACGTCGCGGCGAGCGAACTGGGGGAGGTGCCCGCCAACGTGGAAGTGCGGCCCTGGGTACCGCAGTTGGCCGTCCTCAAGAAGGCCGATGCCTTCATCACGCACGCCGGTGCGGGCGGCAGTCAGGAGGGCCTTGCCACCGCGACGCCGATGGTGGCCGTGCCGCTGGCCACGGACCAGTTCGGCAACGCCGACATGCTGCAGGGGCTCGGCGTCGCCCGGCACCTGCCCATGGCGGAGGCCACCGCCGAGACGCTGCGCGAGGCCGTCCTCGCCCTGGCCGGTGACCCCGAAGTGGCCCGCAGGCTGCGGGAGATCCAGGGCGCGATGGCGGGGGAGGGCGGCACGGAGAGGGCGGCCGATCTCATCGAGGAGGAGCTGGCGAAGGCACGGGCCGACCGAGTCCGACGTAACGCTCCGTGATGGTTTTCGGTAACGACCCGGTCATTCGGTAACGCTCAGGTAACGCGGCACCATCCTGGAGGGGTCATCGACTCGTCCCGGAAGGTTGACCGTTACCCCCGGCCAAAGGTTGCACGGGTGAGATCTTGCCCCTTGAGCGAATGTCTTCCTAGCGTGAGGTGAACTTTCGTCGAACGCCAGGAAGTTGACCCCCATGCGTCGAGACATACCGCCCCTCGCCGAGGTGCGCCGCATCACCCAGAAGAAGCGTGACGCGTGGTGGACCGTGTTGCTTGTCGACCCGGTCGCCACGCCGCTCGTGCGGTTCACCGCGATGCGGACGAGACTCACGCCGAACCAGATCACCTGGGGAGCGTTCCTTCTCGGCCTGGGTTCCGCGGCGTGTTTCGCGTTCGGCGACTGGAAGTGGCTCGCCCTCGGCGCGGTCATCTACCACATCAGCTTCATCTTCGACTGCATGGACGGCAAGCTCGCCCGCCTCACCGGACAGGGCTCCGTCTTCGGCGCCTGGCTCGACTTCGTCTTCGACCGGATCCGCGTCATGGTGTGCGGTGTCGCGCTGATGTGGGGCCAGTACGACCGCACCGGCGACACCCTCTACATCTGGCTCGCGCTGGTCGTCGTCGCGCTCGACACCCTGCGGTACATCAACTCGCTGGAGATCTTCAAGATCCGCCACTCCATGCGCAAGCAGATCAAGGCGCGCGTACGGGCCGCGCGCCGGGCGCAGAACGAGGCGGAGCTCGCCTTCATGGAGGACCTGCTGCGGGACAACCCGTCGGCGGACATCGAGCAGGACCTGCAGCGCGCCGCCGGTGAGGCGCCCTACGCGCAGCCGTCCGACGAGCCCCACGTCGACGCCGACGGCGATCCGGCCCCGGCGCCGAAGCCTCAGGTGATCGACCTGCACCAGGAGTTCCGCCGGAAGTTCCCCGCGTACCTGCGGGCCCGCTCCTTCCTGCTGCGCCACCGCATCCGCGCGCACCTGGTGAGCGGCATCGAATTCCAGATGGGCGTTTTCATGATCGGCCCGCTCTTCGACGTGGTGATGCCCGCGACGATCGTCTCCGGGGCGCTCCTTCTGGTCTTCGAACTCGCCATCATCTACAAACTGCTGCTTTCGACCCGGGATTTCACCCGGACCATCGACTCCTTCGAGGCGGAGAAGGTTCTGACCGCGGCCTGAGCCGCGTTTCTCGTGCACTGGGCGGGCTGGAAATCTCCAGCCCGCCCGGTGGTGTGTGTGGGGCGTAAGGGGCTTGCTGTTACCGGGAGTTGGGGTCATTGCCGCCCTAGATGTCCGTTCCAGTGCGACAGATCCGGTTTGTTATTACAGAACCTTGTTGAACAAGTCACAGCTGCATGAAGGTATTGATCTGCGCGCGTCAATCAGACAGGGTTTCGTCCCAACACCCGGAGATCTTCCGGTCCCCAAGGGGGCGCCGCGTCGAACTTGTTGCCGCGGCAAGCCTTTGGCACAACAGCTGAATACCCCCCACATCCCCCCACATTCACCACGAGGAGACCCCTCTTCATGGCAACTCACAAGCGTGCCCGCACGATGAAGCTCACCGCGGCGATAGCCACCACCGCCACCGCCGTCGGTGTCACCGTCTTCGCGACCTCCTTCGCCGGTGCGGCCACCCCCGCCGAGGGCAAGGTGTACGGCCTGGACGCCAAGGGCGCCGTGTCCGGCAGCTACATCGTGATGCTCGACGAGAAGGCCGACAACGGCGCCAAGTCGGATCTGGCCGAGGAGTACGGCGGCTCGCTGAAGCGCAACTACTCCTCCGCCATCAACGGCTTCTCCGCCAAGGGCCTGAGCGAGACCGAGGCCAAGCGCCTGGCCGCCGACCCGGCCGTCGGCAAGGTCGTCCAGTCGAAGAAGTTCTCCATCAACGCCACCCAGGACAACCCGCCGTCGTGGGGCCTGGACCGCATCGACCAGGCGGACACCGCGGGCGACAAGAAGTACACGTACCCGGACGCGGCCGGTGAGGGCGCCACCGCGTACGTCATCGACACCGGTGTCCGCGTCAGCCACAAGGACTTCGGCGGCCGCGCCACGTCCGGCTTCGACGCCATCGACAACGACGACAACGCCGACGACGGCAACGGCCACGGCACGCACGTCGCCGGCACCATCGCCGGTGACGCGCACGGCGTAGCCAAGAAGGCGAAGATCGTCGCCGTCCGCGTCCTGGACGACCAGGGCTCCGGCACGACCGAGCAGGTCGTCGCGGGCATCGACTGGGTCACCAAGAACCACAAGGGCCCCTCCGTCGCCAACATGAGCCTCGGCGGCGGCGCGGACGAAGCGCTGGACGCGGCCGTCCAGAAGGCGATCGACGCGGGCGTCACCTTCGCGGTGGCCGCGGGCAACGAGTCGACCGACGCCTCCCAGGGCTCCCCGGCCCGCGTGAAGGACGCGATCACGGTCGCCTCCTCCACCAAGGACGACGAGCAGTCCGACTTCTCCAACTACGGCTCCGTCGTGGACATCTACGCCCCGGGCTCGGACATCACGTCCGACTGGAACACCGGTGACGACGCCACCAACACCATCTCCGGTACGTCGATGGCGACCCCGCACGTCGTGGGCGCCGCCGCCGTCTACGTCGCGGGACACCCGGACGCCAAGCCCGCGGACGTCGCCAAGGCGCTGACCGACGGTGCGACCGCGGACAAGATCTCCAACCCGAGCGAGGGCACGCCCAACAAGCTCCTGAAGGTCGTCGAGTAGTCCTCGCGGCCCACTGAGCCGCGGCCGTCGTGCCCACCCCCACGGGGCACGGCGGCCGCTCTATCGTGTGCGCATGGCGATCAAGACATACGCGGCGCTGCTGCGCGGCATCAACGTGGGCGGCCACAAGAAGGTGCCGATGGCCCCATTGCGCACCGTTTTGGAAGGGCTCGGATACGGCGGCGTCCGGACACATCTGCAGAGCGGCAACGCGGTCTTCACCGCCGACCACGGCGACGAGGAGTCACTGGCCGCCGAGGTGCGGGCGGCCATCGAGGAGCACTTCGGCTTCACCGTCGACGTCCTGGTGCGCGACGGCGCGTATCTGCGGGCGGTGGCGGACGCCTGCCCGTTCCCCGCGGCCGACCTGGAGGCGAAACAGCTCCACGTCACCTACTTCTCCGCGCCCGTCGACCCCGGCCGCTTCGCGGTCATCGACCAAGAGGCACATCTCCCCGAGGAGTTCAGGCTCGGCGACCGCGTCCTCTACCTGTACGCGCCCGACGGCATGGGACGTTCCAAGCTCGCCGTGCAGCTCTCCAGGCCCGCCCTGAACAAGGGCATCGTCGCCACCAGCCGCAACTGGAACACCGTGACCAAGCTCGTGGAGATGACCCGTGACTGACCGCGCCCCGACCGCCCGGACCCCCGCCGTCGAAGCCGCCGTCGAGGGCGAACTGCGCCTCCTCGACCCCGAAGTGCGCGCCTCGCCCGAGCTGTTGGGGGCGCTGCTGCACCCGGAGTTCACCGAGTTCGGCGCCTCGGGCACCCGGTGGGACCGTGCGTCGATCGTCGAGGTCCTCACGGCGGACCCGGCCCCCGGCAGCCGCCCCACCACGACCTCCGGCATGCGCGGCGTCCAGCTCGCCGACGACCTCGTGCATCTGACCTTCGACACGGACGACAACGGCCGCCGGGCGCACCGCAGTTCACTGTGGCGGCGTACGGAGGACGGCTGGCTGCTCTGGTTCCATCAGGGCACGCTGTTCAGGGAGGGCTGAAGTCCCTGGTCAGCCCTGGTTCGCGGGCGGGAAGTGGCCCACAGGGGCAGGGCGTCAATGGCCCACAGGAGGGTGCCATTCGATGGATAGGGTCGGAGCATGACGCAGACGGCCGCAGCATCCGCCACCGCCCCCGCACCGACCCGAGTCGACTTCTACTTCGACCCGGCCTGCCCGTTCGCCTGGATCACCTCGCGCTGGATCCTTGAGGTCGAGCGCCACCGCGAGCTCGACGTCCGGTTCCACGTGATGAGCCTCTACTTCCACAACGAGGGCAACGAACTCCCCGACTGGTACCGGGATCTGGTCGACCGCTCGCTCACCCTCACCCGGGTCGCCGCGGCCGCCGCGGACCGGCACGGCGAGGAGATCCTCCGCGACCTCTACACCGCCTTCGGCACCCGGGTCCACCAGGAGAAGAACGAGGACTTCGACGAGGTCGCCGCGCAGGGCCTGGCCGAACTCGGGCTGCCCGGCGATCTCGCGGCGGCGGCGCACGACGCCTCGTACGACGCGCTGCTGCACCGCAGCCACGACGCGGGCAAGGACCCGGAGGCCGACGGGTACGTGGGCACGCCGACGATCCACGTCGACGGCACCGTCTGGTTCGGGCCCGTGCTGCGCGCGATCCCGCGCGGCGAGGAGGCCGCCCGTCTCTTCGACAGCTTCCGCGTCCTCGCGGGCCACCCGGACTTCTTCGAGCTGAAGCGCACCCGCACCGGCGGCCTCGACTTCTCCTGAGAGGCAGGCCCGCAGCTCAGGCGGGGCGGATCCGCGAGGTGAGCTGGAGGGTGACGGCGCCGCTCTCCTCGGTGACCTCGCGGGTCTGCGTGAAGCCGAGGCGCTTGAGCACGGAGAGGGAGGGCGCGTTCTCCGAGTCCACGGTCGCGTGCACCTCGGCGAGACCCAGGGTCTCGTGGGCGTACGAGGTGAGGAGCCGCGCCAGCTCCGTGCCGAGCCCGAGGCCCCAGCTCGCCCGGTTCAGGCCGTAGACGATCTCGTGGCCGTCGAGCCACGACTCCGGCGACGGCTTGACCTCGGCGTGCCCGACATAGCGGCCCTCGTACCGGACCGCCCAGACGGGAAAGCGCTTCTCCGCGTAGACGATGCTGAATATGCGGCCGAACAGGGCGTGGTCCGCCGCCGCGCTCTGCATGCCGTCCCCGAACCAGCGGCCGACGGCCTCGTCCTGGAAGAGCGCGACGAAGTCGGCCTCGTCGGCGGCGACGTAGGGCGCGAGGGAGAGTCGGTCGGAGCGCAGTTCGGGAGTCATCGCGCGACGGTAAGGGGGCGGACCCGCGTACGGCAAGCGGTTTCACCACCGGTGCCGTGAGCCCCGCTCATGCCGAAAGCCCCGCTCACCCCACCGCGCGCGGCAGCCCGATCGGGTTCGGGAACGGCAGGACGTCCGAGTCCAGGATGCGCCGGGCGGCCGGCTCCAGTGCGTCGAGGAGGTCGTCCACCTCGCCCTTGGTCAGCGGGTCGAGCAGCCGTGCCGAGAGCCGGTCCGTGTCGTCCTCGATCAACTCCCGTTCCGTGACACCGCTTTCCGTCACCCGGCCCGCCGCGTCGAGCAGCCCCCGGCCGCGCATCCGGTCCACGGACTCCGCCCACTCCTCCTCGCTCCAGCCCCGGTCCTGCCGGATGCCGGCCCGGTCCACCCGGCCGGTCGCGGCGGCAAGGACGAGGCTCTCGCGGGCGTCCAGGCCGTGATCGGCGAGCACGGCCACATGCGCGTCGCCCCGGAACTCCCGTACGCAGGTGGCCAGGTGCCACAGCCGCTCCACGGGGTCGGCGCGGCGGGTCAGATCGCGGTTGGCGGCGAACAGGGGGCGGGCCAGCGACGGCGCGTCCTCCACCATCGTCGTCAGGGGGCCGTTGACCACCGCGGCCACCGCGTCGACGGACGGGATCAGATGGCGCAGGGCGGCGGCCGTGAGCCGGGCGCGTTCCTCCACGACCCGGTCCGGCGACGTGTACTCCCAGGCCGACGGCAGCGAGCGGGCCACCATGCCCGGCGCGAAGACACCGAGTGCCGCGGCCGCCACCCCCGGGCCGACCCGGCCCATCGGTGCGGTGCGGGCGGCGAAGTACCCCATCCAGAAGCCCTTGAGGCCCACGGCCCTGCCGAGACCCCGGCAGCGCTCCTCGAAGTAGACCACCGCGTGCAGGGGTTCGGTCCGCAGCCACAGTGTGCGCGATCGGCTCGGGGTCATGAACCCACAAGCTAGGCCAGTGCGGGAATCCGCGCCAGGGGACCAACGGGGCAGTTGCCGGGCGCATAGGCCTCGTCGTAGCGCCGTACGAGCAGCCGCGCCACCGCGGGGGCCGGGCCGAGGACGTCGGCGAGCACGTCGGCGTCGGCCGCGCCCCGCGCGATGCGGTCCGGCAGGAAGCCGGGGGCCAGGACGTACGGGGCGACAGCCACCCGCCGCACCCCGGCCACGGCCCGCAAGTCCCGCACGGCGTCCTCCGTGCGGGGCAGTGAAGCGGAGGCGAACGCAGGCCGCACGGCGCACCAACCGGTGTGCCGCCACTCCCGCGCGATTTCAGCGATCACTGCGATCGCCTCCGGGTCGGACGACCCCGCCGAGGCCAGTACGACCCCGGTCGAGGACTTGTCGGCGGGGTCGAGCCCCGCCTCGTACAACCGCTGTTCCAGGGCGGTCAGAAGCAGCGGGGAGGGGCCGAGGACCGCGGCCTGCCGGATGCGCAGGCCGGGCGGGGCCTCGTGGAGCACCGCGGGGATGTCCGACTTCGCGTGGAACGCGCGGGTCAGCAGAAGCGGAAGGGCGACCACATCGCGCACGCCCTCCGCCGCGAGCCGCTCGAGCACCCCGGAGACCGTCCGGGCGTTGAAGTCCAGGAAGCCCGTCTCCACCCGCACGCCGGGGCGCAGCGCGCGCACCCGGCGCACCAGCGCGTGCACGGTCTCGGCGTGCCGAGGGTCGCGGCTGCCGTGGGCGATGACGAGGAGGACGGGACGGTGCACGGCGGTTCAGCTCCTCACCAGAAGGCCGCGGCTGCGCAGGACGCGCCGCTCCAGCGGGCTGAAGATGAGCAGGTCGATGGCGATGCCGACGATCAGGATGAGGAAGATCGCGAGGAAGACCATCGACATGGAGCTGGCGTTGCGGCCGTTCTCCAGGAGCTGGCCGAGGCCCACGCCGAGGTCGGGCGAGGACGCGATGATCTCGGCGGCCATCAGCGAGCGCCAGGAGAACGCCCAGCCCTGCTTGAGGCCCGCGAGATAGCCGGGCAGCGCCGCCGGGAGCACGATGTGCCAGGTGTGCCGCATGCCCGTCGCGCCGAGCGTGCGGCCCGCGCGCAGGAACAGCGGCGGCACCTGGTCGACGCCCGACACGAGGCCGTTGGCGATGGAGGGCACGGCGCCGAGCAGGATCACCGCGTACATCATCTGGTTGTTGAGGCCCAGCCAGATCACGGCCGGCGGCACCCAGGCCACCGAGGGCAGCGACTGGAGACCGGAGAGGATCGGGCCGATCGCGGCCCTGATGAACCGCACCCGTGCCACGACCAGGCCGAGCGGCGTGCCGATCGCCAGGGCGAGCAGGAAGCCGAGCAGGCCCCGCGAGACGGAGGTCCAGATGTAGTCGAGGAGGATGCCCTGCAGCCAGGCCTCGCGCAGCTCGTCCCAGACCGCGGACGGCGACGGCAGCTTGCTCGGGTCGTCGACGACCTTGAAGGAGACCAGCGCCTGCCAGACCACCAGGATCAGCAGGACCGCGGTGAGCGGCGGCAGCACCTTCTGGACCAGGACCTCGCGCACGGGCGGCCTGGTGGGGCCCGCGTGCGTATCCAGCGCGTCCAGGCCGGCCTCCAGACCGGCGAGGTCCTGGCCGCCCCCGGACGCTTTGACCGGGCCGGTCGGAGTCTCAGTGCTGACCATGGCGGCGGATCTCCCCACGCAGTTGTTCGGTGATCTCGACGGACAGTTCCGCCACGGCGGTGTCCTCGATGCGGCGCGGGTGCTCGATGTCGACCCGCCACTCGTGCGCCACCCGGCCGGGACGCGAGGAGAGGAGCACGACGCGCTGCGCCAGGCGCACGGCCTCGCGGACGTTGTGCGTGACGAAGAGGACGGAGACGTCCGTCTCGCGCCAGATGCGGGTCAGCTCGTCGTGCAGCACGTCGCGCGTGATCGCGTCGAGCGCCGCGAACGGCTCGTCCATGAGGAGCAGCCTGCTGTCCTGGGCGAGCGCGCGGGCCAGCGCCACCCGCTGGCGCATGCCGCCGGACAGCTCGTGCACCCGCTTGCCGTACGCGCCCTGCAGCCGGACGAGTTCGAGCAGCTCCTCGGCCTTCGGGCGGCGGTCCGGCTTCGGCACGCCGCGCAGCTTCAGGGCGAGCTCGATGTTCTTGCCCGCGGTCAGCCACGGGAAGAGCGCGTGCTCCTGGAACATCAGGGCCGGGCGGCCGTCCGTCGTGATGGCGCCTGCGGACGGCTTGTCGAGCCCGGCGACCAGATTGAGCAGCGTCGACTTTCCGCAGCCCGAGGCTCCCAGGAGGGTGACGAACTCGCCCGGCGCGACATCGAGCGTGATGTCGTCCAGGACGAGCTGGGGTCCGGCGGGACCGCCGAAGGACTTCGAGACGTGCTCGATCCGGGCGGCGTGCGCGGCCGTGGGGCGGGTGTCCTCCGTGGCCTTGGCGAGGGTGGCTGCCATGGTCGTCACCTCCTGGGGTCTGGTCGGCTTCCTGGGTTACTTGACGCCGAGACCGGCGTCGTCGACCGGGGACTCACCCGCGGCCTTGAGGACCTTGTTCAGCGGGCCGAGATCGTAGATGCCCTTGAGGTCGGGCTTTTCCAGGAGACCGGCCTTGACCGCGTGGTCCGCCTCCGCGTCGAGCGTCGAGGCCAGCGGGTCGTCGGTCGTCTGAATGGACTTCCAGGCCGGGTCGAGCACCTCGGCGGGCAGCGGCTTGCCGACGTCGGCCTTCAGCCGGGCGTTGGCGGCGGTCTTCGCCTTCTCCGGGTTCTTCGCGATCCACGCGTTGGTCTTCACGGAGCCGCGCAGCACGGCCTCCACGACCTTGGGGTGCTCCTTGAGGAACTCCTGGCGCACGATGATGTTGGTGATGACGAACTTCTTGTCCGGCCACAGGTCGGCCTCGTCGAGCAGCACCTTGCCGCCCTCGGCGACCAGCTTGGACGCGGTCGGCTCCGGCACCCAGGCGCCGTCGATCGAGCCGGACTTGTAGGCGTCCGGGGTGATCTTGTTGTCGCTGCGCACCACCGACACATCGCCCTTGCCGCTCTGCGCGTCGACGTCCCAGCCCTGTTCGGCGATCCAGTTGAGGAAGGCCACGTCCTGGGTGTTGCCGAGCTGCGGCGTCGCGATCTTCTTGCCCTTGACGTCCTTCAGCGACTTGATCTTCTCGGGGTTCACCACGAGCTTCACGCCGCCGGACGCCGAACCGCCGATGATGCGCAGGTTCTTGCCCTGCGACTTGGTGTAGCCGTTGATGGCGGGCGAAGGGCCGATCCAGCCGATGTCGATCGCTCCGGCGTTGAGCGCCTCGATCTCCGAGGGTCCCGCGTTGAACTGGGAGTACTTCGCCTCCGTGCCGCCGAGTTCCTTCTGGAGGAGACCCTCCTGGTTGCCGACGAGAGCGGTGGCGTGGGTGAGGTTCGGGAAGTACCCGAGCTTCACGCTGTCCAGTCCGTCGATCTTCTTGGCACCGGCGGCGACCTTGGACTTGCCGGTGTCGGCCGGGTCCTCCTCGGAGCCGTAACCGCAGGCGCCGAGCGCCAGGGCAAGGAGGGGGAGCGCCGTCAGGGCGGCGATTCGGGTACGTGGGGTACGTGGGGCAGACACGGGAGGGGGTCCTCTCGTCGGCCCGGAGCTCACGCCGTCAGGGCGTGGCCGGGAGGTCGGCAGGTCTTCGCCGTCGTGAACGGCGTCGTGCGGGGCGTGCGTGGGCGCGCATGCGGTGCGCGTACGTCATCGCGCACATCGGGCCACCCCGCCCTGTCCGCTGCCGAGGGCGCCGCTGCCGATGCGGCCGCCCTCCTTCGCGAACGTCGCGTACACGTCGGTGTACCTCATGTCAGAAGTCCCAGCCCTCGTCGTCCGCGGGGGCGACGGTCTCCGCCACGGCCTCGGCGGCCTCGGCGAACGCGTCGCCCGCCATGCCCGCCGCGAGCGTGGTGCCGTCCGCCGGGTCGATCAGGAGGAAGGATCCGGTGCGGCGCGAGTCGGCGTACGCGTCGAGCGCGAGGGGCTCGGCGGTGCGGACCTTCACGCGGCCGATGTCGTTGGCGACGAGCTGACCGGGCTCCGGGTGCTGGGAGAGATCGTCGAGGGTGAGCCGCGAGGGGATCTCCTTCACGATCGCCTTGACCGTACGGGTGGTGTGCTTGAGCAGCACCCGCTGGCCGACGGTGAGGGCGGTGTCCGCGACGTGGCAGACCGTCGCCTCGATGTCCTGCGAGGTCGGCGGGGTGTCACCGCTCGGCACGAGCAGGTCGCCGCGCGAGATGTCGATGTCGTCCTCCAGGAGCAGGGTGACGGACTGCGGCGTCCAGGCCACGTCCACCGCCGTGCCCAGGAGGTCGATGCCGGTGATCTTCGAGCTGCGGCCCGAGGGCAGGACGGTCACGGACTCGCCGACGCGGAACGCACCGGCCGCGATCTGGCCCGCGTAGCCGCGGTAGTCGGGGTGTTCGGCGGTCTGCGGGCGGATCACGTACTGCACGGGGAGCCGGGCGTGGCAGGTGGAGAGGTCGTGGCTGACCGGGACCGTCTCCAGGTGTTCCAGGACGGTCGGGCCGCCGTACCAGTCCATGTTCGACGACGGCTCGACGACATTGTCACCGGCCAGCGCGGAGATCGGGATCGCGGTGATCTCGGGAACGCCCAGCTCGCTCGCGTACGCGGTGAACTCCTCGGCGATCTTCGCGAAGACCTTCTCCTCGTAGGCGACGAGGTCCATCTTGTTCACGGCGAGGACGACGTGCGGCACGCGAAGCAGGGCGGCGACCGCGGCGTGGCGGCGGGTCTGCTCGATGACGCCGTTGCGGGCGTCGACGAGCACCACCGCGAGATCGGCGGTGGAGGCGCCGGTGACCATGTTGCGCGTGTACTGCACGTGGCCGGGGGTGTCGGCGAGGATGAACCGGCGCCGGGCGGTGGCGAAGTAGCGGTAGGCCACGTCGATGGTGATGCCCTGTTCCCGCTCGGCGCGCAGGCCGTCGGTGAGCAGGGCGAGGTCGGGCGCGTCCTGGCCGCGGTCCTGCGAGACCCGCTCCACGGCCTCAAGCTGGTCGGTGAGGACCGACTTGGAGTCGTGCAGGAGGCGGCCCACCAGCGTGGACTTGCCGTCGTCGACGGAGCCCGCGGTGGCGAACCGCAGCAGGGTGGTGGCCGACAACTGCTCGGTGGAGAGCGGCTGTACCGGCTCGGTGGTGCTCTTGCTCATGGTTAGAAGTACCCCTCGCGCTTGCGGTCTTCCATCGCGGCCTCGGACATCTTGTCGTCGGCGCGGGTCGCGCCCCGCTCGGTGAGCCGGGAGGCGGCGATCTCGGCGATCACGGCGTCCAGCGTGGTGGCGTCGGAGTCGACGGCGCCGGTGCAGGACATGTCACCGACGGTCCGGTAGCGCACCTGCCGCGTCTCGACCGCCTCGTCGTCCTTCGGGCCGCCCCACTCGCCGCCGGTCAGCCACATCCCGGAGCGCTTGAAGACATCCCGCTCGTGCGCGAAGTAGATGCCGGGCAGGTCGATGTCCTCGCGGGCGATGTACTGCCAGACGTCCAGCTCGGTCCAGTTGGAGAGCGGGAAGACGCGGACGTGCTCACCGGGGGCGTGGCGGCCGTTGTAGAGCTGCCACAGCTCGGGGCGCTGGCGGCGCGGGTCCCACTGCGAGAACTCGTCGCGTAGGGAGAACACCCGCTCCTTGGCGCGGGCCTTCTCCTCGTCACGGCGTCCGCCGCCGAAGACCGCGTCGAACCGCTCGCTCTGGATCTTCTCCGTCAGGGGCACGGTCTGCAGCGGATTGCGCGTCCCGTCGGGGCGCTCGCGCAGCTTGCCCGCGTCGATGTACTCCTGCACCGAGGCCACGTGCAGCCGAAGGCCGTGCTCGGCGACCACGCGGTCGCGGTACTCCAGGACCTCGGGGAAGTTGTGCCCGGTGTCGACGTGCAGGAGCGAGAAGGGGATCGCCGCGGGGGCGAAGGCCTTCAGCGCGAGGTGCAGCATCAGGATCGAGTCCTTGCCGCCGGAGAAGAGGATCACCGGCCGCTCGAACTCCCCCGCCACCTCACGGAAGATGTGCACCGCCTCGGACTCCAGGGCGTCCAGGTGGCTGAGCGCGTACGGGCTGTCCGTCTCCTCGGAGACGCTGGCGACGGTCGTCATGAGAGGCCCCTCTCGGTGAGCAGCGCGTGGAGAGCCGCCGCTGACTCCTGCACGGTCTGGTCCTGCGACTCGATGCGCAGATCGGGCGAGTCAGGCACCTCGTAGGGGTCGTCGACCCCGGTGAGGCCGGATATCTCACCCGCCGCCTGCTTGGCGTACAGGCCCTTCACATCACGCACGGAACACACCTCGACGGGCGTCGCGACGTGCACCTCGACATACGCGGTCCCGGCCGCCTGGTGGCGCTTGCGCACCGCCTCGCGGCTGTCGGCGAACGGCGCGATCACCGGCACGAGCGCCAGCACGCCGTTGCGGGCGAGGAGTTCGGCGACGAACCCGATCCGCTGCACGTTGGTGTGCCGGTCCTCGCGGCTGAAGCCGAGGCCCGCCGAGAGGAACTCGCGGATCTCGTCGCCGTCGAGCACCTCCACGCGGCGGCCCTCGGCGCGCAGCCGGCCCGCCAGTTCGTACGCGATGGTGGTCTTGCCGGCGCTGGGCAGGCCGGTGAGCCAGACGGTGGCTCCGGTCGTCACGTGGTTCTCCCGGGTCGGTTGCTGCTGAGTCTGCGGTTGCGGCTGAGTCCGCGGCGCGGTCATCCGTGGATCCCGCACTCGGTCTTGGTGTTCCCGGCCCAGCGGCCGGCCCGCACGTCCTCGCCCTCCAGCAGGCGACGGGTGCAGGGAGCGCAGCCTACCGAGCCGTAACCGTCCATCAGGAGCGGGTTGGTGAGGATGCCGTGCTCGGCGACGTACGCGTCGACGTCGTCCTGGCTCCAGCGGGCGATCGGCGAGATCTTGACCTTCCCGCGCTTCTCGTCCCAGCCGACGACCGGGGTGTCGGCGCGGGTCGGCGACTCGTCGCGGCGCAGTCCGGTGGCCCACGCCTCGTACCCTTCGAGGCCCGCCTCCAGGGGCCGCACCTTGCGCAGCGCGCAGCACAGGTCGGGGTTGCGGTCGTGCAGCTGCGGCCCGTGCTCGGCGTCCTGTTCGGCCACGGTCTGCCGGGGCGTCAGGGTGATGACGTTGACGTCCATCACGGCCTCGACGGCGTCGCGGGTGCCGATGGTCTCAGGGAAGTGGTAGCCGGTGTCCAGGAACACGACGTCGACGCCGGGCAGGGCCCGCGAGGCGAGGTGGGCGACGACGGCGTCCTCCATCGAGGAGGTCACGCAGAACCGGGTCCCGAAGGTGTCGGCGGCCCACCGGAGGATGTCCAGGGCGGACGCGTCCTCCAGGTCGCGCCCGGCCTGCTCGGCGAGCGCCTTCAACTCGTCGTCCGTAGGCCGCAGTCGACTCTGAGCCGTCGTCATATCTGCTCCCCTCCACCGCTGGTGTGCTGAACGCCCCGGGCGAGGAGCCCGAGGAACTTCAGCTGAAAGGCCCGGTTGCATGCCGCGCATTCCCAGGCGCCGTGACCGGTCTCGTTCGGACGCAGGTCCTCGTCGCCGCAGTAGGGGCAGTGGAAGGGGGCGGCGCGCTCGCTCACTTGAGGGCCTCCTCGGACGCGCGGGCCGTCCAGGTGGCGAAGCGCTCGCCGTCCTCGCGCTCCGCCTGGAAGCGCTGCAGGACCCGCTCGATGTAGTCGGGCAGCTCGGTGGCGGTGACCTTCAGGCCGCGGACCTTGCGGCCGAATCCCGCGTCCAGACCGAGCGCGCCGCCCAGGTGCACCTGGTAGCCCTCGACCTGGTTGCCCGCGTCGTCGAGCATGAGCTGGCCCTTGAGGCCGATGTCGGCGACCTGGATGCGGGCGCAGGCGTTCGGGCAGCCGTTGATGTTGATGGTGATCGGCTGGTCGAACTCCGGGATGCGGCGCTCCAGTTCGTCGATGAGCGAGGCGCCGCGCGCCTTGGTCTCGACGATGGCGAGCTTGCAGAACTCGATGCCGGTGCAGGCCATGGTGCCGCGCCGGAAGGGCGAGGCGTTGACCCGCAGGTCGAGCGCCTCCAGGGCGGAGATGAGCGAGTCGACCTGCTCCTGCTCCACGTCGAGCACGATCATCTTCTGCTCGGCGGTGGTGCGCAGGCGGCCCGAGCCGTGCGCGGCGGCGACCTCGGCGATCTTCGTGAGGGTGGTGCCGTCCACCCGGCCGACGCGGGGCGCGAAGCCGACGTAGAAGCGGCCGTCCTTCTGCCGGTGGACGCCGAGGTGGTCGCGCCAGGTGCCCGGGGGCTGCTCGGGGGCGGGTCCGTCGGTCAGCTTCCGCCGCAGGTACTCGTCCTCGAGGACCTGCCGGAACTTCTCCGGGCCCCAGTCGGCGAGGAGGAACTTCAGACGGGCGCGGTTCCGCAGGCGCCGGTAGCCGTAGTCGCGGAAGATGCCGATGACGCCGCCGAACACGTCCGGCACCTCGTCGAGCGGCACCCAGGCGCCCAGGCGCACGCCGAGCTTGGGGTTGGTGGACAGGCCGCCGCCCACCCAGAGGTCGAAGCCGGGGCCGTGCTCGGGGTGGTGGACGCCGACGAAGGCGACGTCGTTGATCTCGTGCGCGACGTCGAGCTGCGGGGAGCCGGAGATCGCGGTCTTGAACTTGCGCGGCAGGTTCGAGAACTCGGGGTTGCCGATGAAGCGGCGCTGTATCTCGTCGATGGCGGGGGAGCCGTCGATGATCTCGTTCTCGGCGACACCGGCGACGGGCGAGCCGAGGATCACGCGGGGCGTGTCGCCGCAGGCCTCGGTCGTCGAGAGGCCCACGGCCTCCAGGCGGCGCCAGATCTCGGGGACGTCCTCGATGCGGATCCAGTGGTACTGGATGTTCTGCCGGTCGGTGAGGTCGGCGGTGCCGCGCGCGAACTCCTGGGAGACCTCGCCGATGACCCGCAGCTGCTCGGTGGTCAGCCTGCCGCCGTCGACGCGCACCCGGAGCATGAAGTACTTGTCGTCCAGCTCCTCCGGCTCCAGGACCGCGGTCTTGCCGCCGTCGATCCCGGGCTTGCGCTGGGTGTAGAGCCCCCACCAGCGCATACGGCCGCGCAGGTCGTTCGGGTCGATGGAGTCGAATCCACGCTTCGAATAGACCGTCTCAATACGTGTCCGCACGTTGAGACCGTCGTCGTCCTTCTTGAACTGCTCATTGCCGTTGAGCGGCGTGAAGTGACCAACGGCCCACTGGCCCTCGCCGCGGTGACGGCTCGCCTTGCGGCGGGGCGTGGCTGGGGCAGGCTTTTCTGGCGTGGCGGCCATGGTGGTACGTCCTTCGGGGCAGCGAGAAAGCGGCTCTGACCTGCGGATGTGGCACATGACCGCGAGTGCTGGGCTCATGCGGGCATGCGCGCGCGGCGCTGCGCAGGGAGGGGGATCAGGGATAAGGGAGCGGCGGTGCTGAGTCGATCAGCGAGCCGGACACATGGCGCTGGACATGCGGCCGAGGTCGACGTGACGTCGACTCACCAAGGCAATTCCAGTGCGATCCATGCGGGAAGCGTGTCATGGGACTTTCGGCCCAGTCCAGCATTATCCACGATATGGACAGCGTTGTCCCGCATCGTGGACAAGGGTGTCGCCGGTCACAGGGGACCGGGCCGGGCCGGGGAGCGGTTCAGTCGCGCTCCGCCCCCGGCCACGGTCCCGGGGAGGCCACGTCGGGCTCCTGCTCCACCGTGGTGTCGAAGAGCCTGAAGCCGCGCCGCTGATAGTTGGCCATGGCGTGTTCGCCGTCCTTGGAGCAGGTGTGCAGCCAGACCCGCTCGGTCGGCGCGAGCCCCGGCCACCGCTCGGCCAGGTCCCAGGCGCGCGCGGTGGCGTACGACAGGAGGTGGCCGCCGATGCGGCGCCCCCGGGAGGCGGGGAGCAGCCCGAAGTAGACGATCTCGACGACGCCCTCCGCCGCGTCACCCCGCTCGCCCCGCGCCGCCAGTTCCACGTACCCCGCGGGCGTCCCCCTGTCGTACGCGACCCACGTCTCCACGCCCGGCCGGCCGAGCAGTTTCTGCCACTCGGCATACGTGAGGGAGAGCCGGTCGGTCCAGCGGATGTCCCCGCCGACGGACGCGTACAGGAACCGGCTGAATTCGGGCGAGGGCACTTCGGCGCGCACGATCCGTACGTCGCCGCCGGGCGCGGCGGCCGGGACGAGGTCGGAGGGCGACGTCTGCTCCAGGGACCACGTGGTGACAGTGAGGCTCATGCGGCTCAGCGAATCACGGGCCCCGTCGCGTCACGAGCGCGGGGGCCCGCGGTCCGGGGTTCCGCCCCGCGCCCGCTCAGGGCTCCGGCACCCGCCGCGCCGCCCGGACCGCCGGTGCCGTCGAGTGGGGCAGCAGGTCCACCGGCCGCTCCGGCATGACCACGTCGACGTCGACGTCCTCGTGGAAGCGGTAGGGCCGGTGGGCGAGCAGGGCGCCCAAGTACCGGCGCATCCGGGAGAGTTCGGCGCGGACCGTCACCGTGCGTGCCGGGTCGCCGAACATGTCCTCGGCGAGACCCGAAGCGGTGCGCCCCGTGCGGTACGTACAGAGCAGGAAGAGCAGTTCGGCGTGGCGCGGGCTCAGGTCGTGGGTCCAGTCGCGGGCGCCGCCGAGCACCGAGAGCGTCCACCGGCGCGGGCTGCTCACGTCCAGCACGAGCCGGGTCGCGGCGACCGGCTGCGGGGCGTCACCGGGGCTGTCCACGCGCAGCAGCCAGCCGCCGGGCAACGGCTCCACCAGGCAGGACCCCAGCGAGGGGAGCCAGGTGCGGCCCGCCCCGAAGGCCTTGGGGAGGGTGAGGCGGTCCGCCGGGGCCATGCCCGTCACCGCGGCGGTCCAGCCGTGCACGTCCACCGCGAGCGCCCGCCCGTCCAGGCGCGCGAGGACCGGGGCCGCCACCGCGCGCAGCCGGTCGAGCGCCGTCACGTGCCGGTCCCGCAGCCGGGCCTCGGCGAGCTTGGCCACCGAGTCGACCAGGGCGAGCGTGGCGGGATGGACGGTCCGCAGCGGGCCGCTGACGTCGACCACGCCGAGCAGCCTGCCGTCGCGCGGATCGGTCACCGGAGCGCCCGTGCACGTCCACGGGTGGTGGGTCCGCACGAAGTGCTCGGCGGAGAAGACCTGCACGGGACGGCGCACCACCAGCGGTGTGCCTATGCCGTTCGTGCCGACGACGCTCTCCGCCCAGTCCGCGCCCAGCTCGAAGCCGAACGAGTCCGCCCTGCGCAGCACCGACGCGCTGCCCTCGCGCCACAGCACGCGCCCGTCCGCGTCGCTGACGACCATGATGTGCTGCGCGGCGTCCGCCACGGAGACCAGGGCGTCGCGCAGCACGGGCAGGATCTCGGCGAGCGGCGAGGCGCGGCGCCGCTCCGCAAGCTCCTCCTCGCTGAGCGGCCGTGACCGGCAGTCGTGGTCCGGGTCGACCCCGCCGAGCATCATCCGCCCCCACGAGTCGCCGATCACCGGCCGCGGCAGGAGCTGCGGCCGCCGCCCGGAGAGCGTGGCGTCGCGCACCCCCTTCAGGAGCCGCGCGGCACGCGGAAGGTCCATGGCGGAGAGCCGCGCGAGGTCTATCGTCGACGGGGCGTTCATGACCACTGGGTCCTTTCCGGCCAGACCAGTGTGTAGGGGCAGGATTTCATCGTGCCCCCTGCGCACGTCCCCGGGTGACGCATCGGCGATGAATCGGGCGCTCGCCACCGCCCGTTGCAACCTCCTGCAACTCTGGCCAACGGATGAAGGGTGCCCGAGTGTGGACACAACACCGCCCGTGCGGTGGTCACGCTCCTCAAGGGGCCTGAGAGACGGGGGTGGTGCCGTGTCGGCGCAGCACCACCCCCGTGTCGGCCACTACGCCTAGAGCGCCGGCGTGGCGCGTGCGCGTGCCACCACCGAGGCCAGGTCCAGCGTGTGCGGCAGCGTGCCGAAGGCCGCGCCCCAGTCCCCGCCGAGCCGCGAGGCGCAGAACGCGTCGGCGACCTCCGCGGGCGCGTACCGCACGAGCAGCGACCCCTGGAGCACCAGCGCCATCCGCTCCACCAGGCGCCGGGCCCGCGCCTCGATGCCGTCCAGGTCGGCCAGTTCGGTGAGCAGACCCTTGATCGCGCCGTCCAGGCGGTGATCGGCGCCGCGCGCCGCGCCGACCTCCTGCAGGAACGCGTTCAGGGCCAGCGGCTCACGCTGCAACGCCCGCAGCACGTCAAGGGCCTGGACGTTCCCCGAGCCCTCCCAGACGGAGTTGAGCGGCGCCTCGCGCAGCAGCCGCGGCATGCCCGACTCCTCCACGTAACCGTTGCCGCCCAGGCACTCCAGGGCCTCGCCGACCAGCGGCGTGCACCGCTTGGTCACCCAGTACTTCGCGGCCGGCACGGCGAGCCGCAGGAACGCCTGCTCCTGCTCGCTCCCGTCGTCGTACGCCGCCGCGAGCCGCATCGCGAGCGTCGTGGCCGCCTCCGACTCCAGGGCCAGATCGGCCAGTACGTTGCGCATCAGCGGCTTGTCGACGAGCTTGCCGCCGAACGCCTCCCGGTACGTGGCGTGATGCACCGCCTGCACCACGGCCTGCCGCATCAGCGCCGCCGACCCGATCACACAGTCGAGCCGGGTCGCCGCCACCATCTCGATGATGGTGCGCACTCCGCGCCCCTCGTCCCCGACCCGGCGCGCCCACGTCCCGTCGAACTCCACCTCGCTCGACGCGTTGGACTTGTTGCCCAGCTTGTCCTTGAGCCGCTGGATGGCGAACACGTTCCGCGAACCGTCCGCCAGGACGCGCGGCACCAGGAAGCAGGTCAGCCCCTGCTCGGCCTGCGCGAGCACCAGGAACCCGTCCGACATGGGAGCGGAACAGAACCACTTGTGGCCGGTCAGCGCGTACGTCCCGGCCTCCGCGAGCGGCTGCGCGCGCGTCGTGTTGGCCCGTACGTCGCTGCCGCCCTGCTTCTCCGTCATGCCCATCCCGAAGAGGACACCGGCCTTCTGCGAGGCCGGGCGCAGCCCCTCGTCGTACACCGTCGAGGTGAGCCGCGGCTCCCACTCGGCGGCCAGCGCGGGATCGGTGCGCAGCGCGGGCACCGCCGCGTGCGTCATCGAGATCGGGCAGCCGTGCCCCCCTTCGGCCTGCGTCCACACCAGGAAACCGGCGGCCCGCCGCACATGCCCGCCGGGCCGTGACCAGGCCGTCGTCAGCCCCGCGGAGACGGCCTTGCCGAGCAGCCGGTGCCACGCCGGGTGGAAGTCGACCTCGTCGATCCGGTGTCCGTAGCGGTCATGCGTGTGCAGAACGGGAGGATTCGCATTGGCCTGATCCCCCCATTTCTGCGCCTGCGCGGAGCCCGCGGAGCGGCCGAGCAGGGCGAGTTCGTCGCGAGCGGAATCGAGGAGCGCCGGGTCCAGATGCCGCTCGACCCCCTCCACGAGGGCTCGGTCGGACGTGAATACGTCATATCCCACCAGGGGCGGAGCCTGGTTGGTCACTGTGTGGGTGCTGGCTGCCATGCCGCTACGGTAAGGAGGTGCACCAGGCAAAAGAAACACCCGGGCGGCCGTCGGGCCGATGGCATCGGGCCCGCGCTCTCTACCGGAACGTCTCGAAGCGCAGGACCGCCTGGCTGCTGCTCAAGGACACCGTCAACTCGTGCGTCGAGTACCGCATCCTGGGGCTCGCGGCCGAAGCGGCGTTCTTCACGCTGCTCTCCGTGCCGCCGCTGCTCCTGAGCCTCATCGGGCTGCTCGCGTACGTCGACCGGTGGACCGGCGCGGACACCATCGCCAGCCTGCAGAACAACATCCTGGAGGCGTCCCGCACGGTCCTGTCCGACCGGGGCGTCCACCAGATCGCGGAACCGATACTGGACGACGTGATGCGGGTCAGCAGGCCCGACGTCATCTCCATCGGCTTCCTCTTCGCCCTGTGGTCCGGCTCGCGCGCCGTGAACGTCTTCATCGACACGATCACCGTGATGTACGGCCTCGACGGCGCGCGCGGCATCGTCAAGACCCGGATGCTCGCCTTCGGCCTGTTCATCGTGGCGCTGCTCATCGGCTCGGTCGCACTGCCGCTGATGGTGGCGGGCCCCGACGCGGTGGTGAACCTGCTGCCCGGCTCCACGACGGTCGTCCAGATCCTCTACTGGCCGGTCGTCGTCATCCTCTCCGTGGTCTTCCTGACCACGCTGTACCACGTGTCCGTGCCGGTGCGCTCGCCATGGGTCGAGGACATGCCGGGCGCCCTGATCGCGCTCGCCATGTGGGTGCTCGGCAGCTTCCTGCTCCGCATCTACCTCACCAGCACGGTGGAGGGCCCCACCATCTACGGCTCGCTCGCCGCCCCGGTCGCGGTGCTGCTGTGGATCGGTGTGTCGGCGTTCGCGGTCCTGGTCGGCGCGGCCGTCAACGCGGCCATCGACCGGGTCTGGCCGTCCGTCGCGACGGCCGCGGCGCGCGCCGCCAACGACCGCATAAGGGAGGCCCAGGCCGCGGAGGTGGTGGCCCGCGCGGCCGCGGCCCGCGAGGCGATGGCGGACCTCTACGACCCGGACGACCCGGACGACCCCGTGATGCCGTCCGAGTTCCCCGAACGCTGGTCGCGCTTCCTGCCGCCGGACGACGTGTCGTCGCGGCTGCGGACGCCCGCGAAGCCCACGAAGCAGGCGAAGCACGCGAGGCGGGACGGGGGAAACAGCCCCTCCGGCGATTGAGGAGCGGGGTCCGGGGCGGCGCCCCGAGACGTCGCCCCGCGGGGCCCGGACTCAGCTCTTCCAGGTGCCCGCCGCGGCCTGCTCCCTGACGAAGTCGGCGAAGTCCCTCGGCTCCCGGCCGAGTACCTCCCGTACCCCCTCGGAGAGCTTCGCGTTACGGCCGTCGAGGTTCGTTTCGAACAGGTCGGTCAGGAACTCCACCTCCGCCGCCGGAAGCCCGAACTCCGAGAGCGCGGCCCCGTAGTCGCGCGCCGACACCGGTACGTACGCGATCTCCCGCTCCGCCGCCGCCGCGACCTCCGCCACCGCCTGCCGGAACGACAGCAGCCGGGGCCCGGTGAGGTCGAGGGTCCGGCCCGCGAACCGGTCGCCGCCGGTCAGCGCGGCCACCACCACGTCCGCGATGTCCCGCGTGTCGATGAACGGCTCGAGGACCTCACCGCCGGGGAAGACCAGCTCCCCGCCCCGCATCCCGTCGAGGAACGGCCCCTCGCTGAGGTTCTGCGCGAACCAGCTGGCCCGCACGACCGTCCACCGCGCGCCCGACTCCCGTACGGCCCGCTCCGTCGCGTGCGCCTGAGGCTCGCCGCGCGCCGAGAGCAGCGTGAGGCGCCGCACGCCGAGGTCCACCGCCTGCCGGGCGAACGCCCCGACCGCCTCCGCCGCGCCGGGCGCCCCGACGTCCGGCAGATACGCGAGGTGCGCCGCGTCCGCGCCCCGCAGGGCGCCCTCCCACGTCGACCGGTCCCCCCAGTCGAACCGCACCGCACCGGACCGCGAAGCCGCCCGCACCGTGAGTCCCGCCGCCTCGGCGGACTCCACCACCCTGCGCCCCACCCGCCCGGTCGCACCCGTCACCAGAACCGTCGTGTTCACCGCGTCTGTCGTCATGTACGTCAGTCAACCGGCGGGCCCGTGGGCGGACCATCGCCGAGGAGCTCACAGCCATACGTGTGCGTCTACGCTGCCGCCATGGACGTACTCGCCGGACTCCTGGAGGGACCGCGCGCCCGGGGAGCCTTCATGATCCGCGCGCTGTTCGACCCGCCCTGGTCCGTCCGCATCGCGGACGAAGCCCCCCTGTCGGTCATGGTCATGGTGCGCGGCACCGCCTGGATCGTCCCCGAAGGCGGGGCGCCCGCCCAGCGGATCCGCCCCGGCGACCTCGCCATCGCCCGCGGTCCCGGCCACTACACCTGCGCCGACGAGCCCGCCACCGCGCCCTTCGCCGAGATCCGGCCCGGCCAGCACTGCGTGCCGCTCGGCGCCACGCCCCCCGACAAGTACCGGGACCTCGGCCCGCGCGCCTGGGGCGAGTCGCCCGACAGCTCCGTGGAGATGCTGATCGGCACCTACCAGATGCGCGGCGAGATCACCGGAAGGCTCCTCGACGCGCTGCCGCCACTGCTCGCCCTGCCCGGCGACGTGTGGGAGTGCCCGCTCACGCCGCTGGTCGCCGAGGAGATCGGCAAGGACGAGCCGGGCCAGGCCGTCGTCCTCGACCGGCTCCTCGACCTCCTCCTGATCGCCGCCCTGCGCGCCTGGTTCTCCCGCCCGGAGGCGGCGGCGCCCGCCTGGTACCGGGCGATGGGCGACCCGGTCGTGGGCCACGCCCTGCGGCTGCTCCAGGACGATCCGGCGCACCCCTGGACCATCGCGGACCTCGCGGCGAAGGCGGGCGTCTCACGGGCCGCGCTGGCCCGGCGGTTCGCCGAACTGGTGGGGGAGCCCCCGATGACGTATCTGACCAACTGGCGCCTCGCGCTCGCCGCGGACCTGCTGCGTGACAGCGAGCTGACCATCGCCTCGATAGCCCGCCGCGTCGGGTACGGCAGCGCTTTCGCGCTGTCCGGCGCCTTCAAGCGGGTGACGGGGTCAGCCCGCAGGACCACCGCACGAGGGCGGCGTGACAGGCGGCGGGTACCGGGAGCGGCCGTCCCGGCTCACCGGCGCGGTCGTGTGGACCCGCACGGTCACGGACGCCCCCGGCGCCGGGCGCCCGGTGCTGCCCGACGGCTGCATTGACCTGCTGTGGACCGAGGGCCGGCTGTTCGTCGCGGGCCCGGACACGCACGCCCACGTCCCGGGCGCCGACGGCGTCGGCGGCCGCTGCGTGGGCATCCGCTTCTACCCCGGCACCGGGCCCGCCCTGCTCGGCGTGCCCGCCCACGAACTGCGGGACCGGCGCGTGGAGTTGGCCGACCTGTGGAGCGCGTCCCGGGTGCGCCGCCTCGTCGCGCGGGTGGACAGTGCGGGCGACCCGGTGGCCGCCCTTGAGGCCCTCGCGGTGGACCGGGCGGGCGACGCCGAGCCGCCCGACCCGCTCCTCGCCCAGGTCGTCGTCGACCTGAGCGCGGGCCGCACCGTCGCGCGGACCGCTGCCGCCGCCGGAGTCAACGCCCGCCTGCTGCACCGCCGTTCCCTGCACGTGTTCGGCTACGGACCCAAGACGCTGGCCCGGGTGCTGCGCTTGCAGCGCGCGCTCGGCCTCGCCCGCGGCGGCCTGCCGTACGCGGAGACGGCGGCCGTCGCGGGCTTCGCCGACCAGGCCCATCTCGCCCGCGACGTCAAGGAGTTCACCGGCATGCCGCTGAGCGAGCTGCTCGTCCAGGATCCTTAACGCTGCTCCAGCGGGGCGAAGAGGTCGACGCCGTTGCCGTCCGGGTCGAGCACGACGGCGTACCGCTGGCCCCAGGGCGCGTCGAACGGCTTGAGCTCGCTCGCGTACCCGGCGCCCGTCATGTCCGCGTACACCGCGTCGACCCGCCGGGGAGCGCGGCCTCGGCGTGCGGCGCGCTCTCGGACCCATCCGGGAACTCCAGGCCGAGGCGGCGGTAGAAGGCGAGTGAGGCGCCCATGTCCGAGACGACCAGACCGATCAGGTCGAACCGGGGAACGGGTGAAGACCGGGGAACGGGTGAAGTTGGAACGGGTGAAGTCGGTGTGCTGTTCATGGCCGCAGCGTAGGCAGCGGCCCTGCGCCCGGTCTTGAAGGAAACGGATACCCGCGCGGCCACGGGCCGTCCCGACGCGTGTGGGTGATGGCCTACGGCACTCTGTTGACGGACGTCTACGTTCCGGTCCGGCTCGACCAGGGAGAACGCGAAACGATGGCCGATGCCCGCCGCCTCGGCTGTCCCGGCCCCCCGATCCCCGCTACGTTGGACGGCATGGATTATCCCGGTGACAACCGGCTCGCGGCGGCCGTCGTGGCGTTCCGCGGCCGCGTGCTGCTCGTGCGACGCAGCGAGACCGAGCGGTTCCTGCCCGGCGTGTGGGGCGTACCGTGCGGGAAGCTGGAGCCGGACGAGAGTCCCAGGGACGGCGTCCTCAGAGAGCTCAAGGAAGAGACCGGACTGCTCGGGCGCGTGCTGCGCAAGGTCGGCGAATCCTCCTTCGTCAGTACCTACCGCGGGCACGAGGTGAAGAACTGGCAGGACAACTTCCTGGTCCGCCCCCTCACCTTCGACGTGGCCCTGCCCCTGCCCGACCAGCAGCACCGCTGGCTCGCCCCCGCCGAGCTCCGCACGGTCGAGATCGACGACTACAACCGCGAGATCGTCCGCCAGGCCTTCGGCTGAGTCAGCCGAGCAGCTCGGCAAGGGCCGAGAGTTCCGCCAAATAGTCGCTCACCTCAAGAGGCTTCTTCGCCACCGCACGCCCCGACAGGTCCACGTCGGCCGTGCCCGTGACACCCGTGTCCGCGCCGGGTCCTGCGAAGACGTCCGTGTAGCGGCGCCGCCCCGACCCCGTCTCCAGGAACAGCGTGACCGTCGTGCCGGACGAGGCGCACCACGCGCGGTGCAGGACGTGCGGTGGCAGCGCGTAGCCGCTCCCGGCCGCGTACCGCGCGCTCTGCGTCAGGCGCAGCCGCGCCCCGCCCGCGGGCTCCAGGAGCCAGTCCCCGCCCCTGCCCGAGAGGGACTCCCGGAACCAGGACGTGTCGAGCCCCTCGCCTGCGGTGTCTGCGCTGTCTGCGGTGTCTGCGCTGTCGGCTGTGCCGGTGCGCACGGGCTCGTACAACTCCATGCCGAGCGCGCCCCGCACCACACAAGAGGCCAGCGGGGAACGGTGGTTGTGGATGTCCTCCCGCGTGCCCCGGCCGGGGTGCCACACGTGGGCGCGCAGCATGTGCCGCGGACCGCCGTCGATCAGCAGCAGCTTGTCGAAGCCGAGGACGTGGCGGTACGAGAGGAGCGCGCACCCCGACGGGTCGTCGGCCCCCGTCGCCAGCTCACGGACCAGCGGCAACAGGGCGCCCGGGGCAGCCAGTTCGGCCACGGCCGCGCGGGCGGCCTCCACCAGTTCGTCACCGGTGGGCTCGTCGAGGGTCTCCCGCAGGAACCGCCTGACGTCGTGGACGTGCCGACCACCCACCGCACCCTCCCCCTGGTCCGCGCGTACGCGCCGCGCCGGGGGCTCAGACCTCCGGCTGATACATCCATACGGCATGTGCCCGCAGTGCGGAAAGGCCTTGATAGGTCATCCACAGCGGGTGGGCGAGATCGGCCCCGTCCCACGTCCAGATCCCGTTGTCCTGCTGCCGCCACACGGACGCGGCGGCGCCCGACAGCATCTCCTGCCACACCGCTTCCCGGCCCTCGTCGGCGGCGACCGCCGGGGCGTCCGGGGTGAGCAGCGCCCGTACCACCCAGGCCGCCGAGAAGTGCCGCACGGCGAGCACCTCGGAGCGCGACGCGTCGACGGGGTGCGGCCTGCGCACCGTCTCGTGGCCGCTCTCCAGGTCGTCGCAGCCGTCGTGCGCGGGCCCGGGGCAGGAGAGCAGCCAGCGGATGCCCTCCTCGCGCGTGGCGCGGGCGTTCGCGTCCTCGCCGAGCACCCGGGCCGCCCGGTCGAGGGCGACGACGGCCTGCGCCGTGTGCACGGCCGAGGGCGCCACCGTCCGGCCGTGCGGCGGTGTGAGGCGGGGTCCCCAGCAGCGCCGGTGGCCGCGCGCCGGGTCGGTGACGGCGCCGTCGACGAGCGCGTCCCGCAGGACCGGCAGGGCGGGCGAGTCGGGCGCGGCGCGCAGCAGCCCGCGCAGCACCGTCGTGACGACGTGGGTCAACTCCGCGCCCGCGGGCTCCAGTTCGCGGGTGAAGCGCTCCGTGCACCGTTCCGCCTCCGCGGCGAGGAGCCGGGCGTCGGCGCCCGCCCGTGCGAGCGCGCCGAGCACAAGGGCGGTCACCTCGGGCCGCCCCACCGCGCCCTGCGAACGGGCCGACCAGCCGCCCTCGGGCAGCCGCAGCCGCCACAGCGTCTCCACGAGCTGGGGCGCCCGCAACCGCCCGTCGGGCATGCCGAGTTCGAGGGCGATGTGCAGTCCGTACGCGGTGCCGGTCGGTGTCGGCCGGTCCGGCTCCGGCTGCTCGTCGAGAGCGTGCGCCCAGCCGGTGAGGCGGCCGCGCGGATCGTCGAAGACCGTCAGGCGTTCGACGAGCGCGGCGTACGTGGCGGTGGAGAGCCCCGGTAGCGGCCCCGGCGCCGAGGCCCCCGCACCCGGTGCCGCGGCGCCCGGCGACCCGCGCCGGGGCGAGGGCACGCCATCCAGGCCGCCGCCCGCCCCGTCGTCCGCCGTCGCCCTGGCCCGCAGCAGCGCGCCGGCCAGCCAGGCGGAGACCCCCGTCCCGAGACCGCTGACCACGGCGAGCGAGTACCGGGCGGCGTCCCCGAAGAGCCCGTCGGGCAGCAGCCCCACCAGGGCCTGGAACACGCCGTACCCCACGGCGGCGGGCGCGAGTCTGCCGAGCCGGGCCACGAGCCCCGGCCGCGGTGCGGGCGGGGGCGCGGGCGGCACGGGGTGCCCGGCGGGGTCTGTGCTTCCGCGCATGGGTGCTGTAGGCATGAACTCCACTTACCCATAAGACACTTGTGACGAAAGGAAGTGAGCACCGTGCCCGGTTCGGAACCGACAGCGGACCTCACCGGTTGGACCAAGTCCCCGTTCACCGGGGCGAGTATCACGCATGATGTCTATGAGAAGGGGACAGGTCCCGGCGTCGTCCTGGTTCCCGAAATGCCCGGAGTACATCCGGGAGTCCTCGGGCTCGGCGAATACCTGGTGAAACAGGGCTTCACCGTGGCGATCCCGTCCCCCTTCGGCGAACCCGGCAGACCGGTCTCGACGCCGTACATGCTGGGCGTCTTCCCCCGGCTCTGCATCTCCGCCGAGTTCCGCGCCTTCGCCACCGACGCCCGGCGCCCCTTCGCGGACTACCTGCGCGCCCTCGCCCGCGACCTGGCGTCCCGCACGCCGGCCCCGGGCGTCGGCGTCATCGGCATGTGCTTCACGGGCGGCTTCGCGCTGGCCGCCGCCACGGACGACGCCGTCCTCGCGCCCGTGCTCAGCCAGCCCTCGGTGCCGCTGCCCGTCAGCCGTGGCCGCCGGGTCGACGCGGGCATGTCCCGCGCCGAGTTCGACACGGTCGTGGCCCGTACGAAGAACGAGGGCCTGTGCGCGCTCGGCCTGCGCTTCAGCGAGGACAAGCTGGCCCCGGGCGACCGCTTCGCGACGCTGAGCCGTCACCTCGGGGACGCGTTCGAGGTCATCGAGCTCGACTCGTCGCCCGGCAACGAGGCGGGCTTCGCCAAGTCGGCGCACTCCGTCCTCACGGAGGAGGTGCGCGAGGTGCCTGGCCACCCTGCGTATGCCGCGCGCGAACGGGTCGTCGCGTTCCTGCGGGAGCGGCTCGTCCCCGTCGGCTGACGCGCGGCTCATTCGTCCGTACGCGAGAAGACGCAGCTGAACGACATCGGCCCCGGCGCGGCACGCAGTTCGTAGTGCGGCAGCACGCCGGGGCCGCACGACTGAGTGCCGATGCCGTGCCGGGCGGCGTCGAGGTTGACCCAGACGGTGTCGCCGGGGGTGAGGTCGGTGCGGTGCCGGGCCGCGTCGAGCTGCCGCGTCGTCCAGCGGCGCGCGGTGAAGGCGGGGGCGCTGTCGCTCTCGACGCGCAGCCCGCCGACCTCCACCCAGCGGACGTCGGCGCGGGCCCCGTTCTCCTGCGGGCGTACGTAGGGGGTCTGTAGCGCCGCGACGTCCGACTCCCAGAGGCCGGTCATCGAGGCGGCGGCCGTGTCCGGGTAGGCCTCGCCGGGCCCGCCGCCGAACCACCGCACCCGGTCCGAGGCGCCCGGCAGCCCGAAGCGGATGCCGACGCGGGGCAGCGGCACCTGCCAGTCGCCCTCCGGCGCCACGGTCATCCGCAGCAGCAGCTTGCTGCCGTTGGACACCCAGTGGTACACCGTGCGCAGCGCCAGGTCGCTCGCCGCCGGTGCCACCCGGGTGCGTACGGTCAGGCTGTCGGGCCCCAACTCCACGGCGTCGACGCGGTGGTGCATCCGGTCGAGGCCGAGGGTGCGCCAGCGGGCGGCCACAGACGGCTCGGGGCGCCAGGGCATGCCGTTGTCGTTGTCGGTGGGGGCCCGCCACACCTCCAGGCAGAGCTCCCTGACCTCGCGGTCCCGGAAGGTGAGGAGCGTGCCGGTGCGGGCGTCGAACGTCGCGGCGCCGAGCGTGATCCGCCGCCCCGCCGCGTCCCGCACCGGTGCCGCGCCGCCGGGTACCGGCAGGATCATGCCGTACTCGACGGGGAGCTGGGCCCAGGCCACCAGGTGCCCGGCAGGCGCCCAGGCCGTGTCATCGGCGAGCACCGCCCGCACCGTCCACTGGGTCTCGGCGTCCGGGTCGCGGCGCGGCGGTGGCGGCAGCTTCACCTCCGTACGCCCGCCGGGTGCGACCGGCGGCACGGTGAGAACGCCGTCCGCGACCGTCCTGCCGTCCTTCTCGAACGACCAGCTGAAGGCGAGGTGGGAGAGGTCGGCGAAGTCGTGCAGGTTGGTGATCGCGATCGTGCCGTCCCGTCCGTCGCCCTCGATCCTGACCGGCTCGATCACCTTCTTGTACTCGACGAGGCCGGGGGACGGCGTCCGGTCGGGAAAGACGAGGCCGTCGCAGACGAAGTTCCCGTCGTGCAGTTCCTCGCCGAAGTCGCCGCCGTACGCGAAGCCGTGCTCGGGGTGCGCGATGCCGTGGTCGATCCACTCCCAGACGAAGCCGCCCTGGAGCCGCTCGTACGTCTCGAAGAGCCGCTGGTACTCGCTGAGTCCGCCCGGCCCGTTGCCCATGGCGTGCGCGTACTCGCAGAGGACGAAGGGGAGTCCGCTGCGCTCCGGCGGTCCCTCGTCCTCGCCCCGGCCGATGCGCTCGACCTCGGCGTGGTCGGCGTACATCCGCGAGTACATGTCCGTATCCGCGCAGGAGCGGTCGCCCTCGTAGTGGAGCAGGCGGCTGCCGTCCCGCGCCCGGATCCACTCGGCCATGGCGGTCAGGCCGCGTCCCGTCCCGCACTCGTTGCCGAGCGACCAGATGATCACCGAGGGATGGTTCTTGTCGCGCTCGACCGTGCGGGCCGCGCGGTCCAGGAGTGCGGGCGTCCAGCGGTCGTCGTCGACCGGGTTGCCGCGCCAGTCCACCGCGTGGAAGCCGTGGGTCTCCAGGTCGCACTCGTCGATGACCCACAGGCCGAACTCGTCGCAGAGGTCGAGGAAGGCGGGGTGGGGCGGGTAGTGGCTGGTGCGGACGGCGTTGATGTTGTGACGCTTCATCAGCAGGATGTCCGCGCGCATCGTGTCGAGGCCAACGGTACGGCCCGTCTCCGGGTGGAACTCGTGGCGGTTCACGCCACGGAAGAGGACCGGCCGGCCGTTGACCGTGATGACGCCGTCCTCGACGGCGACCGTGCGGAAGCCGACGCGCAGCGGGATCCGCTCGCCGGGCGTGGCCAGCGTCGCGTCGTACAGGCGCGGCGTCTCGGCCGTCCACGGTTCCACGGGCACGGCGACAGGCTCGCCGGTCGGCACGTCGATGCCCAACTCGGGTACGGTGACGCGCCCTTGGACCTCGGAGTCGACCCGCAGCGTGCCCGTCCCCGTGCGGTGGTCGTAGGCGGCGTGCACGAAGTAGTCGCGGGCGCAGCCCTCGGGGCGGTGCAGCAGGGTCACACCGCGGAAGATGCCCGGCAGCCACCACTGGTCCTGTGCCTCCAGGTACGACCCGGCGGACCACTGGTGGACGCGGACCGCGAGGACGTTGCCCTCGGGGCGCAGCAGCCCGCCGACGGCGAACTCGTGGGGGAGCCGGGAGCCCTTGAAGTCGCCGAGCGCCGTGCCGTTCAGCCAGACGCGGGCGCAGGACTCGATGCCGTCGAAGCGCAGGACGGCGGCGCCGTCCCGCGGCCAGTCGGCGGGCAGGTCGAAGGTGTGCAGATGGTCGCCGGTCGGGTTCTCGGTGGGAACGCGGGGCGGGTCCACCGGGAAGGGGTAGAGCTGGTTGGTGTACCGGGGCGCGCCGTGGCCTTGCAGCACCCAGTGGCCGGGAACGGTGATCCCGTCCCAGGCGCCGCTGTCGTACCCGTCGGCGGCGAAGGTCTCGTCCTCGGCGTCCGCGGTGGGGGAGAGGCGGAAGCGCCAGCGGCCGTCGAGGGAGAGGGTGGCGGCGTCGGACGCCGCGTACCAGGTGCGGGGCGGCAGGGTGCCGGTGCCGGGGGACACGTCCTCGTGGTGGGGAAGCTCCATGGGTTCCATCAGACCGCGCGGGGGCGGGGGCCCGCCATCGCCGCGGGGCACAAGTCGTTGGATTCTTCGGCGGCGGCTTGGACGCGCTGTCCGGGGCGTGCGGATACCGCGCTGCCAGCGCTACGGGGCAACGAATTCCGTCGAACTATGGCGCTCTGTACGCGATATCGGTAACTTATCGCGATGTGAACGATCGATATGAGCAGCCGCTGCCCCCGGACGCACAGGCCCGCCCCGGCCGCGCCGCGCTTCCCGCGACCCTGCCCGTCACCGACCGCACCCGCCACCGCCGCCTGCGCGAGCAGGGCAGTCTGGCCCGCGCCGACCTCGAAGCGGTCCTCGACGCGGGCTTCGTCTGCCACCTCGGCGTCGTCGTCGACGGCCACCCGATGGTCGTGCCGACCGTCTACGGACGCGACGACACCCAGCTCTTCCTGCACGGCTCCGTCGCGAGCCGCAGCCTGGCCGCCGACCCCGGAGCGGCCGTCTGCGTCACCGTCACCCACATCGACGGGCTGATCCTCGCCCGCTCGGTGTTCGAACACGGCGTCAGCTACCGCAGCGCGATGATCCACGGCGTCCCGCGCCGGGTGACCGACCCCGACGAGAAGCTGCGCGGCCTGCGCCTGCTCACCGAGCACGCGACGCCCGGCCAGTGGGACTACGCCCGCCGCCCGAGCCGCAAGGAGCTCGCCGCGACCACCCTGCTCTCCCTCTCCCTGGCGGAGGCCTCGGTCAAGGTCGCCGAGGGGCCGCCCGAGGACGGTGAGGGCCCGGACGCCGAGCTCGGCGTATGGGCCGGAAACCTCCCGCTGACCGCCACCTGGGGCGCGCCGCTCCCCGACCCCCTGCTGCCCGCCGGGATCACCCCGCCCCCGCACATCGCGGGCCGCGCCGGAACCCGGCAGGGCTGAGCGGCCCCGCCCCGCGGGGGCTCAAGGCAGCTTCGGCGCCCCACACCCATGGGCCCGTGCCGAGCGCTTCGCGAACTCCTTCAGCGCGGCCCGCTCGTACGCCAGGTCGCTCGCGGACGGCTTCGCCGGGTGGTGCTTGCCCAGGCCGGCGTAGTCGTTCCGCTCGGACGCGTCGTCCCGCACGGTGAACAGCGCGGGACCGGCCCCGCCCGGACACGTCGCGCTCGCCCAGTGGCCGCCGCCCGCGAACCGGCCCGCGACCGCGTCACCGGGGCCGGGCTTCCCGGAGTACCGGCCCCGGCGTTCTTCGTGGTCGAGGCGCTGGGTCTCCGCGTACGGGCCGTAGTACGCCACGAGGTGGTAGCGCTGGGCATCGTCCACCGGGGCCTGGATCGGCACGCCGGGCCGGCCGCTTGCCACGACGCAGACCTCGACCGGGCTCCCGGAGCGCGCGCCCTCCCACGCCCGGGTCATCCGCCCGCCCCGCCCCGGCACGCCCCGGCAGGTCCCGGACGCGTCGGCGAGCGGCACATCCTCGTCGCGGTCCACCGGGAGCGCCACCGTGCGGAGCGGCTTGCCCAAGTCGGCGTCGCAGCCCCACTTCTCGGCGGCCTTCGCGGCCGTCGCGGTGGCGATCCGCGCGTACGCGGTGCGCCGGCGGGGGTCGTCGAGGGTGACGTCCTCCTCCTTCACGCCCACCGTGACGAGCAGGCCGCCGTCGCGGGCGCACTCCAGGAGCACCGCGGCGGTCGCCGTGCCGTCGGCGGACGAGGACCCGTAGGACTCCTCGGTGCTGAAGAGGCCGCGCCAGCCGTGGCCGAGCGCGGCGGGCGGCAGCTCGGTGGAGGCCGTGGGGTACAACGGGCCTGAGCCGCCCGGCAGATCGGCGGGCCGGTCGGCGGAAGCCCCGTCCGTCGCGCGTTCCCGCACCCGCCGCACGTCGACATCGACCGAGGCATCGCGCGTCGGGTGCCCCGCGTGGTGCTCGGTGTCGCGGCTGACGCTGCACGACTCCTGCCGGATCCCGCCCCCGTCGTGCTCCTCGGGACGGTCCGCGTCGCGGAGCCCGGACCTGCCGGGCCCGCTCCGGTACGGCCCGTCACCGAGCACGGCCCGCAGCTCCGGTGCGGGCAGCACGCCCCGGCACGCCTCGTCGAGGACCTGCCGCGCCACGCTGCGCTCGTGCGGGCCGCCCCACCAGTAGTAGCCGCCCGCGATCAGGGCCAGCGCGACGACCGCCCCGCAGGACGAAAGCACCACACGCCCCGCCCTGGTCTCCCACGTCAGCCGTGCCACCGCGCCACCTCTCCCATGACCTTCGTGTCCCGGCAGTGCGCGCGTCGCGGCCAGCCGCCGGGCGCCTTCAGATAGCGGTCGAGCACGGCACGCGCCCGCTGCGAGATCCGCCGCTGGTCCGCCGTTTCGAGGACGAGCGTGTCCTCCTGCAACGTGGAGTCGGCGGTGAACTCGGGTGTCACCGTGACGCGGTGGTACGTCGGCCCCGCCACGCACTCGGACCGTGCCCACAGGGCGAGCTGGGGGTCGTCGCCGGAGGACCGTTCGACCGTCACCGGCTTGCCGACGGTGGAGGGCGCCTTCGGGTCGGGCACCTTGCCGCTGTCCCGGTAGCTGTCGTACGCACCGGCCGCGAGGACGCCCGACCAGCTCTGCGCGCCCGCGGCCTTGATCGTGAGGTCGCCGGGGGAGCCCATGGTGTCGTCCCACGCGCCGGAGCACGCACCGGCACGGCGGCTGTACGCGGTGTCGCTCCCGGAGAAGGACCACTTGCCGGGGGTCAGGCGCAGCGCCTTGGGGGAGAGCCAGGCGCAGAGCTTCGGATCCTTCGCGGGAGCGGGAGCAGGGGCCGAACCGGAACCGGAGCCGGAGCCGGAGCCGGAGCCGGAGCCAGAGCCAGAGCCGGGTTCGGCGCTCAGGGGCTTGCTGCCGCAGCCCTGCTTGCTCGTGACCCAGTCGGCGACCCGCATCGCCGTCCGGGCGGCGAGCCGCCGATCGGCCTTCGGAACGTAGTACTCCTCGGCCTCCGACGGCAGTTCCACGGAGACGAGCAGGTCCCGCGCGGACCGCACCCGGCCCGTCAGCCCCTTCGGGCAGTCGACGAGCAGGGACGCCGTCACCGCGCTGCCGTGCAGCCGGTCGGCGGAGCCCACGGCGCCCAGCGCGCTCTCCGGCAGGGGCAGCCCGAAGTCGCCGGTCACCGCGTCCGTCGGGGTGCGGGTCAGGACGGCCTCGGCCCGTACCCGGGCGCGCGCGTCCGGCTCCCAGGCGTCACCGCCGCCGCCCCACGAGAGCGTGCAGTCCAGGAGCGCGCGGCTCGGCTGCCGGGGCCGCAGCATCGTCCCGAACTCGTCGAGGGCGCCCCGCTCGTCGTCCGGCACGAAGGAGCGCAGCTCAGCGGGGAGCAGGCCCGCGCAGGCCCGCGTCAACTGCTCCTGGTTGGCGGCGAGCCGGTCGTGGTCCGCGGCCCGCGACACGGCGATCCAGGTCACCGACGATGCGACGAGCACGACCCCCGCCACCGCGGCCGTCAGCCATGTGCGCCGCCGCGTCGCACGCGACGCGCCCGCCTTGGGCATGGCGCTCCCCTTCCCCCGTGAACGGCACCATGATCGGAGCCATGATCGGAGTGGACGCTATCAATCCGCCGGGCCGCGACGGCGGGCCGGGACCCTTGTCGCCGGTGGGGGCGTCTGCTTGACTCCGCTCGCCGAACGCCCCCGGAACGCCGTGCACGTCACCGTTGGAGGCCGTCATGGAGCTCACCCGCAGACGCCTGCTGTCCGCCCTGTCGGCCACCGGCCTCCTGGCGGTGGTCCCGGCGGGCCGGGTGAGCGCGGCCGCCGCCGCGGCGGGCCGCGCCCGGCTGCTCGCCAACACCGTGGCCGTCTTCGCCGGGACCGCCGCGTCCAACGCCCGCCCGGAGACGGCCGGGAAGCTCGCCGCCGTCGAGAAGACAGCGCGGACCCAGCTCACGTCGATGGACGACGCGGGCGCGGGGGAGCTCTTCGCGGGCCTGGCCCTCGGCACCGACGAGGCCAACCTGAACACCGCCTACCGCAGGCTCTACGAGATCGCCCTCGCCACCCGCACGCCGGGCACGGCCTCTGACCTGTACGGCAGTGCGGCCGTACAGCGCCGGGTGATCGACGGGCTCGGCTGGCTCCACGAGCGTTACTACGGGGACCAGTCAAAGGGGTACTACGGGAACTGGTTCCACTGGGAGATCGGCATCTCCCAGCACATCAGCAAGACCCTCGTCCTGCTCGCCGACGCGGTGGCCGCCCACCGCCCCGACCTGCTGCCCGCCTACGTCGCCTCCATGGACGCCTATCTGCGCAACGGCACCGGCGGCGACGTCGACCTCGACTCGCGCTTCCACACCGGCGCCAACCTCGCCGACATCACGACCAACCGGATACTGCAGGGCGCCCTCCTGGGCGAACCGGGCGAGGCCCGTATCCGCAAGGCCCTCACCGACCAGCTGACGGTGTTCGCGACGATCGACCCGTACCACCTCGACCACGGAGTGACGGACGGCCATTACGCGGACGGCTCCTTCATTCAGCACGCCTCCGTCGCGTACACCGGCTCGTACGGAAAGGGCCTGCTGACCCGCGTCGTACAGACCCTCAAGGTCCTGGACGGCACGGGCTTCGCGCACGGCGAGGAGCTTGTGCCGACGGTGTCAGGATGGGTACGGAACGGCTTCGCCCCGCTGATGTTCGAGGGCTGGATGATGGAGATCGTCAAGGGCCGCGCGGTGTCGCGCACGGACTCCGGGTACACCGACGCGGCCGTGGTCGTGGAGGCGGTCGTCGACCTCTCCTCGCTCGCGGCGGGCGCCGCGGCCACCGCCCTGAAGAGCTACGTCAAGCATGTCAGAGCCACCTCGCGGGCCGCCCTCGACCCGGCCCGTTTCGTCTCCCCGGTCAGCATCGTGCGCTACGCCGACATCCTCGGCGACGCCGCCGTCCCGGCCGCCGACCTCAACGCCCCCGCGCGCAGCGTCGCGTTCAACGCCATGGACAGGACCGTGCACCGCAGACCGGGCTACGCCTTCGCGCTCGCGCGCAGCTCGGACCGGATCAGCAAGTACGAGTACATGAGCGGCGAGAACCTCATGCCGTGGTTCCAGGGCGACGGGGCGTACCACCTCTACCTCGCCGGGCAGGACCAGACGCAGGCGTACGGCGTCGACTACTACACCACGGTCTCGCCTTACGGCCTCGCCGGTGTCACCGCGCCCGTCGAACAGCGGCGCACCGTACCGGAGTTGTACGGCAAGCCGTACTACGACAACCCCGGCCACCCGCTCCACTTCACGCCGTCGTCCGAGTCGCAGAACACGTACGTCTACTTCCCGCGCGGCACCAACCAGTACTCGGGCGGCGCCGTCCTCGGCGCCTACGGCGCGGCGGGAATGGTGCAGTCCGACGACGTGACCCACCGCGACCGGCACCTGCTGCCCGACGACTTCGTGGTCTACCGGGGGGCGACGGCGACGAAGTCGTGGTTCCTGCTCGACGACGAGATCGTGGTGCTCGCCGCCGACGTCGGCGACGCCGCGGGCCGGGCCGTCACCACCACCGTCGACGCCCGCACCGCCGCCGTGTCCGACCGCACCACGCTCACCGGCGTGCGGCGCGACGGTCGCCCCTGGACCGGCCCAGGCACCGCCGACCTGCGCTGGCTGCGCTATGCCAACGCCACCCAGGGCACCGCCGTCGGCTATCTGTTCCTCGACGCCCCGCCGGTACGGGTGACCCTGGCCGACGTCACCCGAAGCCGCCGGACCGTGCGCACCGCCAACCCCGATACGAACGTGACCCGTTCGGTCCTCGGCGTCACCCTTGACACCCCCGCGGGCGCCCAACCGACGCGCATCGCCTACGCGTTGCTGCCGAACGCCGACGACGACCGGCTCGCCGCCCACCGCCACGGCCCGCTGCGGGTCCTCGCCAACTCCGCCCGCCTGCAAGCCGTCGCCCACAGCGGGCTCCGTCTGACGGCCGCCAACTCCTTCGCGCCGGGGTGGCACCGGGTCCAGGGCCTGCACGTGCACGGGCCCGCCTCGGTCATCCTGCGCCGGGAGCACCGCGGCGCGACGGTCTCCCTCGCGGTGTCCGACCCGACGATGGGCCGGGACACCGTGACGGTACTGCTCCCCGGCCGTCCGCCGCGGAAGGTCACCGCGGAGCCCGGGGTGCGGGTGCGCGGGGTGCCGGGCGGCACCCGTGTCGAGGTCGACACCCACCATGCGTACGGCAGGAGCTTCACGGCCACTCTGCGGCACTGAAGCCCCCGCCGTACACCGATCACTGACGGCCCATCAGTCCTTGTCGACGCTGATGGCCCGCACCGGACACGCCCGCGCGGCCTCTCGCACCAGGGGGTCGCCGCCGCCGTCCTGGCGGCCGGGCAGGATCTCGCTGAGGCCGTCGTCGTCCTGGGTGAAGACGCGCGGCGCGGTGAGCGCGCACATGCCCGCGCCCACGCACCGGTCCTTCTCGACGTGGATCACCGTGCTCGTCATGGCCGACTCCTACCAGGTGACGGGGAGTTCGAGCATCCCCTGGATCGTGTCGCCCGGCTTGAAGGGGATGTCCTGCGCGGGCGCCGCGAGACGCAGCCCCGGCAGCCGTTCGAAGAGGGTGCCAAGCGCGATCTCCATCTCGGTGCGTGCGAGGTTCTGGCCCAGGCACTGGTGGATGCCGAAGCCGAAGGCGACGTGGTGGCGGTCCGGTCGGTGCCAGTCCAGCTCCTCGGGCTCCTCGTAGGTCACGTCGTCGCGATTGATGAGGGACGTGGCGAAGACGACGCCGTCGTCGGCGCGGATGGTGCTGCCCGCGAACTCGATGTCCTCCTTGGCCACCCGCAGCAGCCCGTCCGCGATGGACAGGAAGCGCAGCAGCTCCTCGACGGCGGCGGGCATCAGTGGCGGCTCGGCCCGCAGCCCCGCACGGAGTTCCGCCAGCCGGTCGGGGTGCTGGAGCAGCGTGAACGTGCCCAGCGAGATCATGTTGGCCGTGGTCTCGTGCCCGGCGATCAGCAGGATCGAGGCCAGCCTGACCACTTCCTCCCGGTCGAGCGCGCCCGACGCGAGCTGCTCCTGGATCAGCTCGTCGAGGAGTCCGTCGCCCGGTTCGGCGCGCTTGATGTCGATCAACGCGTAGAAGTACGCGTCCAGTTCGTCCCGGGCCCGTTGGGTGTCCTCGGCGGCGGGCCCGCGCAGCAGCCGCCGCGACTGCTCCTCGAAGAACTCGTGGTCGGCGTAGGGCACGCCGAGCAGGGCGCAGATCACCATGGAGGGGACAGGCAGCGCGAAGGCGCTCACCAGGTCGGCGGGCGGGCCCTGTTCGATCATGGTGTCCAGGAGTCCGTCGACCGTCTCCTGGATCCGCGGCCGCATGGCCGCGATGCGCTTGACGGAGAAGCTCGGGATCAGCATGCGGCGCTGTGCGTTGTGCTCGGGGTCGTCGACGCCGAGGAGGGCGATGCGGCGGTCGTTCAGCCGGGCGAAGCGTTCGGTCGGCGAGGGGAACGCCTCGTGCTGGCGGTCCGCGGAGAGACGTGGGTCGACGAGCAGCTCGCGGGCCGCCTTCTGCCCGGTGACCAGCCATACGGAGCGGCCGTCGAAGAGGTTGACGCGGGAGAGCGGGCGGGTCTCGCGCAGCGGCGCGTATGCGGTCGGCGGGTGGTAGGGACACGAGCGGTTCTGGGGGAAGGAGATGGTTTGCATCGCCTTCGTTGACTCCGTCATGGGTGTACCTCGCAAGCGCAGTTCTTCCCTCTGTCCCGGCCTATTGGATGCCTGGGGCATCTATTTGGTCCACGACAAGACCGGCCAGATCGCCGCGTCGCGACATCTGTCCGGAACCACCCCCTCCGGGCAACCTGCCTGCGTCTACGGGTGTGCGAGGTCACGCGCTGCACGGGAGCCGGTCTCGCCGGGGGCGCCGCTCCGTCATGTCACGGCCTGCCAGGCGCTGTTGACGGCTGTCGCCGAGCGAATTCCGGCCGACTACGAAGCGTGGCAGGAGGGGTCGGACACCGAGGCCCGGTCGGCCCTCGCGCCGGACCGGCGGGCGGCGCGCGGTCAGCTCCGGTCGAGGTCGGCGTAGAGAGTGATCTGCACGCCGAGCGCCACCAGGCCCGCGCTCTCGGCCAGGGAGACCGTCAACAGCGGCCAGGTGAGGTGGCCGTTGACCCAGAAGACGGTCAGCGCGGCGGCCGGGCCGAAGCAGAAGGCGAGCAGGTCCACGGCGAGCTGGAGTCTCTTGCGGGCCACCCGGCGACGGTCCTGGCGATGGGCCGCCTCCCAGCCGAACACGTCGTCGCTCTGGTCCACCATGGCCGTGAGACGCGGGCTCAAGGTGCCCCGGATGTACTGCCCGATCGCCGAGATCTTCTCGTCGTTCACCAGGTAGGTCCAGCCGAGCAGCACGGAGAGCGGCGGGAGAAGCAGCAGCAGGGCCGTCCGGCTGGTGGACGGGATGGTGGCGGCGATCACCGCGGCGGTCGCGGCGAGCATCGCGTAGATGAGGTTGTCCCGCAGGGCGATGCGGCTCTTCTGCTCCGCCTTCAGCTGCTCGTACTCCGCGAGGAGCACGCGTCCCGGCGTCACTTCCTCCGGCGGTCCGGGGATCACGTGAGGTGGGGCAGCAGCGCACCGAAGACGTAGGCGGCGTTCCGGCCCGCTGTCTCGTGGTGGCTGTCGCTCTTCTGCCGGTCCGCCGCGTCGGAGATGCCGCGGACCACGAGCCAGGCCTCGGCGGCTCCGGACTCGCCGAAAGACGTATGTGCGGCCGCCGCGAGACCGGCGCCCTCCGTCTCCACGGCAAGGATCTTTTCGTTGTACTCGCGCAGGTAGCGGCGTTCATCGGCACGCACGTCCGCGAGTACGGCCTCACCCGAACCGATCAGGCCGCGCAGCGCTCGGTGGCCGGAGGAGCCGGGCAGCGTCCAGGGTTCTCCGTGCGACGTGAAGAAGCCGTTGACGGCGCGCTGGACTCCTGCCGTGACGGCGTGGCTGCGGCCCCGGCGGAGCACGCCCTCCGGCGTCACCTTGCGCGGCTCGTAATGGACGATTTCCTGAGCGATCACGACGTCACCCAGGCGCACGTCCGGATGGATGGAGCCGGCGATCCCGACCAGCGCGACCAGCCGCGGGGCGTACTCCCTGCGCAACTGCTCGACCGCGGAGGCCGCGAAGTGCTGCCCCGGCAGGAGCGACTGGGTCACGGACAGCCGAACGGTCCGGCCCTCGCCCTTATGCACGGACTCATGCACGGACTCATGCACGGGCTCATGGACGGACTCATGGACGAACTCGTGGAAGACGGTGCCCTGCAGGGTGCGCCGTTCGGTGTGGGCCCCCCACTTCGCGAGCTCGTCGAGCACGGCGCGGGTCTCCACGGAGAGAACCGTGACGACCCCCACGTCCCACACCTGCTCCTTCGCCCTCGGCTCCGCGGGGGCCGCCGGCCGGACGTCGTGCCGCGTCGCGGTCGTGTTCCTGCCCATGGCGACGGTGCCGGAGACGCTGACGTTCCCGGAGCCGGTGTTGCTGATCCCGTAGTTGCTCATCCGGAATCTCTCCTCGTATCACTTGGAGACGCTGGTTCCCTGCCCCATCGCCGCATCCTGCACGTCGACGTTCCCGGAACCCGTGTTGATGATCCCGTTGTTGAGGATGGCGGTGGCCCGCTGCAGGAACTCCGTGGTGTCGACACCGTGCTCCTTGAGGAATTCCCCGACCGTGGCCAGCAGGCGTCGTTCGATGACCTTCGAGTGCTTGGCGACGTCGAAGGTCTGGAAGTAGCTCTCGTCCGCCTCGATGGAGGCGATCTCCCGTGCGCTGAGCGAGGCACCGATGTCGAAACCGCGCTTGAGGCTCGCCGCCGTGGAGTCGGCTCCGGCGCGGGCGGACCCCAACAGGAGGGTGGCGGCGGCCACCATGCGTACGGGGGCCATGGCGACCGCCGGGAGGCGCCGCACACTCGCGAACGCGGCCCGGAACGCCGCCATGCGTCCCGTCCCGCCCACGACGTCGACCACGTGATACTCCAGCCTGGTCGGCGCGAGCCCGCAGGTGGTGAACTCGATGTAGAGAGTGCGTCCCTGGAGCGACACATGGACGAAAATGGTCGTCACCAGGTCGCCGCCCCATGACTCCACCCGGCAGGTCAGATGGTGGCGGGCGGTCTCCGTGGGGCTGTCCAGCATGCGCCGCACCAGGTCGGCGCCGGGCACCGCGGTCAGTTCACCCGCGTAGCTCTGCGCGTAACGGCCCTCCACGAAGAGGGAATCGTCCACGATGAGGCCGGGAAGCCGGGTCTCGGGGTCCTCCTCGGTACCCAACGCGGTGATGGCCCGCCGGAGTTCCTCCACGAGCTCCCAGGTGGGGAAGGGCTTCTTCGCGAACTCCACGTCCTTCTCGCCGCCGATCCCCTTGGTTTCCACCAGGCGTTGGGCGAAGGACCACGTCCGCAGGCGTCGGCCGCTGCCGATGAACGGCTCGTTCCCCGAGTACACGACCATGGGGTGCCGCTGCTGGCCATCGATGACGGAGAGCCGCCTGCTGGTCCGTGCGGGCCGGTTCATCTCCAGGTGCCGTCGCAGCCTGTTCAGCGCGAGCTGGCGCAGGACGTCCGTCACCGCGAGGACCGCACAGGGCGCCGCCGCGACGAGGGCAGCCGTCCGGAACCCCGGCACCCCGTCGTTCGCCAGCAGTACGGCAAGGGCAAGCACGGTGGCCAGTGCCGCCACGTACATGCCGTTCTCCAGGTACTTGAACGATGGCGCACGAGGGCTCTCGTCGTCGTCCTCCGTGCCGGTGCGCAGACCGGACCAGCGACTGGAGAGGCGCACGGCCAACGAGCCGAGGAGCGCGAGGTCGACGAGGACGGTCGCGGCGAAGAAGGCGGCGGCGGGCCGGGTGGCGAGGGCCGCGCAGAAGACCGCGAGGATCACGGCGTCCTCGACCGTCGACAGCCACCAGGCGCGCCAGGCGTGCGCGATTACGGGGACCAGGTCGTATCCGTAAGAGGGGGCGACGCGGCGACGGCGCGCGTTGTAGACCTCATGGATCACCGCGGTGCGGAACCGGGCGTCCACGTAGACGCCTGCGCACAAGCGTCGGGTCGCGGCTCGATCCTGTGCGCCCAGTGTCCCCACCGGTGTCTCGGGTATCGCCATTTGTCCCCCGTTTCGCCCCTGGGCGCGAATGTGGCAGGCAGCGTAGCCACTGCCGTGGTGGGGCAACAGCTCAATGCCGGACGTCCTCTTCGGGTGGTGGAAAAAGCGGTGGCGTCGGGTTCGGGGCGGTGGTTAGGCTCTGGGATGTTCCCTCCGGGCGGCCACGTGGTCGTCCGGGTCGACCGTGCAGGAGTGGAGGTGTTGACCGATGGCTGTCGTTGCGATGGGCGCTGCCCGCATCCGGAAGTTCATCAAGTCCACCTCCGTGGCCTCCGGCTGATCTGATCCACCTCCGCGCCGACCGTGCGCGGATGCCGGGGCCATCCCTGTGAAGGGTCACCCCTTGTCTTTCTCTTCTTCCTCCTCTTCTCTCTCTTCGTCTTCGTCCGCTTCTTCGTCGGCTTCCTCGTCGGCTTCGTCGGCCTTCTCGCATCCTCTTGCCCCGTACGGCTGGGACGCGGGCTGGGAGGCCGAGTTCGCGCCGTACGCGGCCCGGGACCTCGTCGCCGGACGCGTCGTCCGGGTCGACCGCGGGCAGTGCGATGTCCTCACCGCCGACGGAACCGTGCGGGCCGACACCGAGTTCGTCACCCCGCGGGACCCGCTGAAGGTCGTGTGCACCGGTGACTGGGTCGCCGTGGACCCGGCCGACCACGACCCCCGCTACGTACAGGCGTACTTGCCGCGGCGTACGTCCTTCGTGCGCTCCACCTCGTCCAAGCGGTCCGAGGGGCAGATCCTCGCCGCCAACGTCGACCACTCGATCATCGCGGTGCCGCTCGCCGTGGAGCTCGACCTCGCGCGGATCGAGCGCTTCCTCGCGCTCGGCTGGGAGTCGGGCGGCCAGCCCGTCGTCGTCCTCACCAAGGCCGACCTCGTGCCGGACGCCACCACGCTCGGCCACCTCGTCGAGGACGTGACGACCGCGGCGCCCGGCGTGCAAATCCTGCCGGTCAGCGCGGCCACCGGAGAGGGCGTCGACGTCCTCGCCGCCCTCGTCTCCGGCGGCACGTCGGTGCTGCTCGGCCAGTCCGGCGCCGGGAAGTCGACGCTGGCCAACGCGCTCGCGGGTACCGACGTCATGGAGGTCCAGGCGATCCGTGACGTCGACGGAAAGGGCCGTCACACCACGACGACCCGCAACCTCATCCCGCTGCCCGGCGGCGGAGTCCTCATCGACACCCCGGGGCTGCGCGGCGTGGGCCTGTGGGACGCCGAGAGCGGCGTCGGGCAGGTCTTCTCCGAGATCGAGGAGCTGGCGCAGCGCTGCCGGTTCCACGACTGCGCCCATGGCGCGGAGCCGGGGTGCGCGGTGCTCGCCGCCGTCGAGGACGGCACGCTGCCCGAACGCCGCCTCGACAGCTACCGCAAGCTGATCCGCGAGAACCAGCGCATCGTCGCCAAGACGGATGCGCGGGCTCGGGCGGAGATGCGGAGGCAGTGGCGGTTGCGGGGGGCGGAGGGGAAGGCGGCCTTGGAGGCCAAGCGGGGGCGCTTGCGCTGAGCTTTGGCGGTGGGGGGCGTGGGGGGCGTGGGGGCTGCGGGGCCGGTGTGGCTGGCGCGCAGTTCCTCGCGCCCCTCAAGGATTGCGCAGTTCCCCGCGCCCCTGAAAGCTCGCGCAGTTCCCCGCGCCCCTTGAGGGGGCGAGCGTCGTGTCCGAAAGCCGCTAGCCGATGCCAGGGGCGCGGATCACAATGAGGGGGTGATCGATGAAGAGACCAGGTACGAGGCCGTGCGGAGTCGGGATGCCCGGTTTGACGGGGAGTTCTTCTTCGCTGTCGAGACGACCGGGATCTACTGTCGGCCCAGCTGCCCCGCCGTCACCCCCAAGCGCAAGAACGTCCGCTACTACACCACCGCGGCCGCCGCCCAGACATCCGGCTTCCGTGCCTGTCGGCGCTGTAGGCCTGACGCCGTTCCCGGGTCCGCCGACTGGAACGTACGCGCCGACATCGTGGGCCGCGCCATGCGCATGATCGGCGACGGCGTCGTCGACCGCGAGGGCGTGCCGGGGCTCGCCGGGCGCCTGGGCTACAGCGCCCGGCAGGTGCAGCGCCAGCTCACCGCCGAGCTGGGCGCGGGCCCCGTCGCCCTGGCGCGGGCCCAGCGCGCGCACACCGCCCGCGTGCTGTTGCAGACCACGGAGCTGCCGGTCACGGAGATCGCCTTCGCCGCCGGGTTCGCCAGCGTCCGGCAGTTCAACGACACCATCAAGGCGGTGTACGCGCTGACGCCGACCGCCCTGCGCGCCGCCGCCCCCCGGCGCGGCGCGGCCCGCCCCACGCCCGCCGCCGGGATCCCGCTGCGCCTCGCCCACCGGGGCCCCTACCGCGCCGACGCCGTCTTCGACCTGCTCGCCGACGAGGCGGTCACCGGGATCGAGGAGGTCGCGGGGGAGCGGGGCGCCCGCGCCTACCGGCGTACGCTCCGACTGCCGTACGGCACCGGCATCGTGGCCGTCGAGGAGGCGCACCACGACTCCACCACGGGCAGCGGCGGAGGGTCGAGTACCGAGGCCGTGCACCGCGGCGGCTGGCTCGACGCCCGGCTGCACCTGACGGACCTGCGCGACCTCACCACGGCCGTGCAGCGCCTGCGCCGCCTCTTCGACCTCGACGCCGACCCGTACGCCGTGGACGAGCGGCTCGGCGCCGACCCCCGGCTCGCCCCGCTCGTCGCCGCCCGGCCCGGACTCCGGTCGCCCGGCGCCGCCGACCCCGACGAGTTCGCGGTGCGGGCGCTGGTGGGGCGGGCGGGTGCCGAGCGGCTCGTGCAGCGGTACGGCAAGGTGCTCGACGCCGCGTGCGGACGGCTCAGCCACGTCTTCCCCGCCCCGGCCGACCTGGCGGCCGAGCCCGGCACGCTCGGCGCCCTCGCCGCGGCCCTCGCCGACGGCTCCCTGCGCCTGGACGCGGGCGCGGACCGCGACGACGCGGAGGCGGGACTCCTCGCCCTGCCCGGCATGGACGCGCGGACGGCGGCGCTCATCCGGATGCGGGCCCTCGGCGACCCAGACGTGAGCCTGCCCGGTGGAGCGGAGCCTGCCGCCGACGCCTGGCGGCCGTGGCGTTCCTACGCTCTGCGCCATATGTCTGATCTGTCTGATCTGTCTCGGCCGGTCAGCCCCAGATGAGCGCCCCGAGCCACGCCCCCACGATCAACAGGCACGCGAACAGCTCGGTCAGCACGCTGCTGCCGCCCATCCGCAGGGCCGTCCGCGTCGCGGCCGCCGCCTCGCCGTGCCGACCGAGCCGCAGCCGCTCCCCGGCGTAGATCCCGCCGATGAAGCCGGGGATCGCGCCGATCACCGGCACCACGCAGAAGCCGAGCAGCGCCCCGGCCCCGGCGAAGACCGCCATCCGGGGGGTGGCGCCGCTCTCCCGCAGCCGCCGGGGCGGCAGCTGCCAGCGCACGGCCTGTGCCGCGAGCAGCACCACGGTCGCGCCGACGAGGATGCCCCAGGCGAGGCCGTTCGGGTCGTACAGCGTCCACCACAGGACCGCGGCCCACACCAGCCACGACCCCGGCACGCCGGGCACCAGTACTCCGCACAGGCCGAGCAGCATCACCACGCCGACCAGCAGGAGTTCCCACGCTCCCATCTGACAAGCGTGCCTGAGATCCGGTGAAACCGCAGGTCAGGTGAGGGCCGGGGGGAGGAGGAAGGCCGGGTCCGTCAGTCCTGGGGCGGCCGGGGGCGGCGTGACACCCAGTCCCTCTCGTACGCGTGCCAGCCCAGCTGGAGCCGCGTCGTGACGCCCGCGAGCTCCATCAGGCGCTTCACCCTGCGCTGCACCGTGCGCAGCCCCAGGTCGAGCTGTTTGGCGACGCTCGCGTCCGTCAGACCGGCCAGGAGCAGGGAAAGGATCTCCAGGTCCGTGCCGTCGGGGCCCTCGGGGGCGTCCTCGACGACCGTGCCGCCGTCCTGGCCCTCGCCCAGGCGCAGCGGCAGCGCCTGGCGCCACACCGCCTCGAAGAGGCCCGTCAGCGATTCGAGCAGGCCGCTGGCGTGCACGACGAGTGCCGCGGGCTCCGCCGTGCGCGAGGTCAGCGGGACCATCGCGAGCGATCCGTCGGCGATGACCAGCTTGGTCGGGACCCGGTCCACCACCCGCACCTGCTCGTCCCTGCCGATCGCCGTCGACAGCTCGACGAGGCCGGTCGGCAGGTCGAGGACCGTCCGCTCGACCACCACGCGGTAGCGCACGCCGCGGTCCGTGGCCTGCTCCTCGGCGCTGTTCTCCGTGCCGGTGATCGCGACGGGGCTGCCGGTCACCAGGGCGCACACCTCGTCGCCCGCGCCCAGCTGCAACTGGAGGAAGCGCTGCGAGACGGCGGCCGCCCCGGTGACCACCTCGACCAGGTCGTGGACGGCGGGCTCGGCGGCCTGCGCGCGGTACTCCTCGGCGAGCAGGGTGGCCGCGAGCTCGGCCTTCTCCAGTTCGTGCCGCTGCTGGGTGAGGAGCGCGCCGAGCGCGACCCCGGGCGGCGCCGCCACCCAGCGGCCCGCCCTGCCGGACGCCTGCGCGGCCAGACCGTGCCGCTCCAGGCGGCGCAGCGTCCGCTCGGTCTCCGGCTCGCCGAGTGTGAGCCTGCGCGCAAGATCCGCGACGTCGGCGGCGCCCACGGACACCAGCGCCCGGTACGCCGACTCGTGCGTCTCGTCCAGACCGATCGCTGCCAGCATGCGGCGACGTCCCTCCCCAAGGCTCCGTTCGGGCGGCGCCGTGGCGGGAAACGGCCACGGCGTAAACCCGCCCGATCACATCATCCCCGCACTACCCGTCTCTCTGCCAAGGTGACGCCACCGCAGCACCAACCGCGGCCGCTTTTGTGGCCTTTGGGCCGAATCGGCCTGTGGTTCCGCATGCCCGTCAACATGCCCGTCAACCCTGGGGAGAGCGATGCGCCCGATATCGCGTACGGCGTTGGGGGCGGCGTCCGCCGCCGTCCTCGCCGTCACCGCGGCCGTCCCGTCCGTGGCCGAGCCGCGACCGTCCGCGGAGCGTCCGCCGCTGACCGGGAGTGCGCCACAGGGCGCCGCGCGGGGCGGTGGAAGCTCCGTCGTCACGCTCGTCACCGGTGACCGGATCCTGGTGACGTCCGACGGGAAGGGCGGGTCGGGGGCGGCCGCGCTGCCCGGCGCGGACGGCACCGCTCCGCTGATCCAGACGCGCCGGTCCGGCGAGGACCTGTACGTCTACCCCGAGGGCGCCGAGCACGCCATCGCCCGGGGCCTCGTCGACGAGGAACTGTTCAACGTCACCGGGCTCGTCCGCCAGGGCTACGACGACGCGCACGCCAAGAAGCTGCCGCTCATCGCCGTGTACGACAAGTCCGTCGACGTCGCCCGCTCGCTGCCCGCCACGCCGCGCGGCGCCGAGCGCGGCCTCGTCCTCGAACCCGTCGACGGCGTCGCCCTGAAGGCCGACAAGAAGAAGGCCGCCGCCTTCTGGGCGGACATCGCGAACCCCGGGTCACGTGCGGCGGGCGACCTGAAGAAGCTCTGGCTCGACGCCAAGGTAGAGGCCACCCTCGACAAGTCGACCCAGCAGGTGCACGCCCCCGAGGCCTGGGCGGCAGGCTACGACGGCAAGGGCACCAAGGTCGCCGTCCTTGACACCGGTGCGGACGCCGGACACCCCGACCTCAAGGGCCGCATCGGAGCGACAAAGAACTTCACCGACTCCCCGGACAACGAGGACCGCCAGGGCCACGGCACCCACACCACCTCCACCGTCGGCGGCTCCGGCGCGGCGAGCGGCGGCAAGAAGAAGGGCGTCGCACCCGGCGCCGAGCTGTTGCACGGCAAGGTACTCAACGACTCCGGTTCCGGAGCCACTTCCTGGATCATCGCGGGCATGCAATGGGCCGTCGACCAGAAGGCCGACGTCGTCTCCATGAGCCTCGGCAACCCGGCCCAGACCGACTGCACCGACCCGATGAGCACGGCGACCGAGGAACTGGCGCGGTCCGCGAAGGACACCCTCTTCGTCATCGCCGCGGGCAACACGGGCCCGACCCTCAACTCCGTCTCCTCGCCCGGCTGCGCGCCCGGCGTCCTGACCGTCGGCGCCGTCGACCGCGACGACTCCACGGCCTCCTTCTCCAGCCGCGGCCCCGCGTACGGCTCGCACACGCTCAAGCCGGAGATCGCCGCGCCGGGCGTCGGCATCTCCGCCGCGGCGGCCGGTGGGCGCGGCCTCTACGCGTACCAGTCCATGAGCGGTACGTCGATGGCGACCCCGCACGTCGCGGGCGCCGCCGCCCTCGTCAAGCAGCGCCACCCCGGGTGGAGCGCGCAGCAGGTCAAGGCGGCCCTCGTGTCGTCGGCCGACAGCCGCATCCCCGGTGACGCGCGCGAGACCGGCGGCGGACGGCTCGACGCCAAGGCCGCGATCGACCAGCAGGTGCTCGGCTCGCCCGCCGTGCAGGGCGGCAGCTTCGGCTGGCCGCAGGACTCCTCGGACCGCACCACGGTCGACGTGCCCTACACCAACACCACTGATAAAGCAGTCGAGTTGAAGCTTTCGCTGGAAGGCGTCACCGGCAATGACGGCTCGGCCGTGAGTTCCGACGTCGCACGGCTCGGCAAGCGCTCCGTGAGCGTCCCCGCCGGGGCCACCGTCAAGGTGCCGCTGAAGCTCACGCCCGACGCGGACCTGAAGCGCGCCCAGTACGGCGACGTCACGGGGCGCGTCCTCGCCACGGTGGACGGCGGCACCCGCGTCTCCACCCCCTTCTCCCTCTACGTACAGGCGGAGACCGTCACCCTCCGCGTGAAGCTCGTCGACCGGAACGGCGAGCCCGCCGCCGGGGCGTCGTCGGTGGACCTCATCGGCACCGACACGGCGAGCGGCGAACGCCGCTTCAACGAGGGCGCGAACGACCAGACGTACCAAGTCCGCCCCGGCGCCTACTTCTTGACCAGCTTCATCGCGACCGGCGACAAGACCGGCGGCACCCTCACCGACTCCCTCACGCACCTCGCCCGCCCCCAGGTCGAGGTCACGAAGGACACGACCATCACGCTCGACGCCCGCAAGGCGCACCGCCTCGCCGTCGAGACCGACAAGGCGTCCGAAGTCCGCGGCGCCACCCTCGCCTTCGCCCGCTCCTGGGGCAAGGACCACTGGCTGCACGCGGGCACCGCCGCGGGCCCCCGCACCGTCCGCCGCTACTACCAGTCCATCGAGGGCAAGCCGTCCGAAGGCACCTTCGAGTCGGGCAGCTACTGGCGCGCGGCCGCTCCCCAGATCTCCCGGCTCGGCGTGGTCGGCGGCGCGGCGCTCCACCCCGTGACGGCCTCGACCGGCTCCGCCAACCTCGACGGAACCGGCCACGCGGTCCTCGTCGACGCCAGGTCCGGCACGCCGGACGAGCTCGCCGCCGCCGGGGTCAAGGGCAAGATCGCCCTGGTCAAGGTCCCCGACAGCGGCCAGGCCGCCACCGTGGCGGCCGACGCGAAGAAGGCGGGCGCGCTCGCCGTCATCGCCCACCGCGCGGCCCCCGGCCGCTGGTACCCGTCGGCAGGCTTCACCGGCTCCCCGCTGCCGGTCCTCGGCATCCCGACGGACGAAGCGGCAGACCTTCTTGCCCAACTGCACGTCGGGCAGGTCCAGTTGAAGTGGAAGGCGACGGCCAGGAGTCCTTACGTCTACAACCTCGCCTTCCCCGAGAAGGGCCAGCTCCGCGAGGACCGCACCTACCGGGTGCGGGACAAGGATCTCGCCGCGAACCGCTCGACGTACCGGGCGATGGGTGAGACAACGGACTACGTGGACCTGCCCTCGGCTGCCCGGCCCAGCGGCCTGGAGATCTACTTCGGCGACCTCGCGTCCGTGCCGGCCCCCGGCAAGCGGACCGAGTACTACTCGGCGGGCACGACCGGCTGGGGCCACCAGGTCTCCAGCAGCTTCCCGTACGGCGAGTTCATGATCGACCCGGTGCGTACGTACAAGAAGGGCGAGCGGCGCGACGAGACCTGGTACGACGGGGCCCTCGTGCCCGGCACCCCGCGCGACGCGGCGGGTGACCCCGTGCTCGCCGGAGAGCGGCAGGGCAACCTGATCGGGGTCGCGCCCGGCTTCTGGTCCGACGCGGAACACGCGGGCATCCAGGGCGGCTTCGGCGACATCGGCTCCGTACGGCTCAAGCGGAACGGCGAGGTCGTGGGGGAGTCGGGCTGGCCGTCCGGGGTCTTCACGGTCCCGGCCGAGGACTCCGCGTACGAACTCACCCTCGCCACGCAGAAGATCGGCTCGCGGGTCTGGCAGCGGTCGACGGGAACGGAGACGACCTGGTCGTTCCGCTCGCACCTCGACGAGAAGGCGTACTCGCAGGGCATCCCGATGCTCTTCCCCACCTACCGCCTCCCGGAGGACGGCCTCAAGACGCTGCCCGCGAAGGACGGACTGCGGATTGAACTCGGCGCGACGGGGCACGCGGGCTACGAGCCGGGAGCGCTCGCGGGAGTGGAGCTGTCGTACTCCTACGACGAGGGCAAGACGTGGCAGGCGGCCACCACCGCCGAGCACGATGGCGCATGGCGCGCGACCGTGAACCACACGGGCGCGTCCGGCAAGCAGGTCTGGCTCAAGTCCCGGCTGACGGACGCCCACGGCAACTCCGTCACGCAGACCGTGGCTCGCGCGTACGACGTGCGCTAGCCACGTGGGCTCCGCCGGGCGGTCCTCCCGTGGGGGGTGGGGCCGCCCGGCGGTCTCCGTCGGTCCCTGTCGTCCCCGGCGGTCGGAAATTTTCCGGTTGCACCGTTTTCGTACGGCCTCCGCGGTGGAAAATAGGGGCATGAGCCAGCAGGGGGACAGGCCCACCGGCCGCGACGACGACTGGTGGGGACAGCTGTACGACGACGCCGCGCCGGACACGGGGCCCGCGCCCGCACCGGACACCCTCGACGACCGGTTCGCCTCGGCGGCGGACGCACTGCAGGGAGGGTTCCCCGCGCAACGCGATCCCGCCTCGCGCGACTCGGCGGCCCGCGACCCCGCGCCCCGCACCTCCGCTCCCGAGCCGCCCGAGCCGCCCGAGCCGCCCGAGCCGCCCGAGCCGCGCATGCCGCCGGAGCCACCTGAGCCCCCCGCCCCGCCCCGCCCACCCGGCGCCCCGCCCACCTTCACCGCCCCCGCCCCCTGGGCCCCGCCCCCCGCCGCCCCCACCGGGCCCGTGACCTTCCCGGCCGGTGGGACGGGCAAGGGGAGCGCGTACTCCACGCCATCCACGCCGTCCACGCCGTCCACGCCGTCCCCTGAGGCGACGCGAGGGGACGAGTCCGCGTCGCGCGGGCCCGACGACCGTGCCCGCCACCGCGGGCGGGACGGCGAGACGGTGCCGCCGGGCGCGGCCCTCGCCCATGTGGGGGACGGGCCGCCGACCTACGACGCCGAGCCCACCGTGCTGCCCGCCGCAGACCCGGACGACCTCGGCGATCTCGTCGCCGACACCGTGCTCGACGGCGCGCGGTACGGGACCAGCACGCTGCGCGCCGCCTCCGTGCGCGGGGACTCCGCCAGGTACCGCGGCGAGCCGCGCCGGGACTCCCTGCTCACCGCCCGCTTCGGCAGCGGCGAGGACTCCCTGGTGCTCGTCGCCATGGCCACCGGCGCCCGCGCGACCCCGGGAGCGCACCGCGCCGCCGCCGAGGCCTGCCAGTGGATCGGCCGGGCCGTGGGCCGCAGCCACCTGCGCCTCGCCGAGGACATCAGGGCCGCCCGGCGCGGCGACCTGAAGTCGGGCCTACACCGGCTCACCGACCGCAGCCTCGGCAAGCTCCGCGCCCGCGCCGTCGACCTGGGCCTGGAGCCCGACGAGTACGCGGCGTCCCTGCGCTGCCTCCTCCTGCCCGCCGACCCCCAGTGCCGTACGCGGGTCTTCTTCGGCGTCGGCGGAGGCGGCCTCTTCCGGCTGCGCGGCGGCGAGTGGCAGGACATCGAGCCCCGCGTCGCCGACGCCACGGGCGACGCCGTGGTCGGCTTCGGGTCGCTGCCCGCGCAGAGCCCCGAGGGCGACCACCTCACCATGGACCTCGGCATCACCACCCCGCCGAGCCCCTACGAACCGGCCCCCGAGCCGCCCAGGGAGCCCTTCCGCTTCCGGGCCTCGGTCGCCCGCCCGGGTGACGCGCTCGTCCTGTGCAGCGGCGGCCTCGCCGAACCGCTGCGCGGCGAGCCCGATCTTGCCGAACACCTCACCCGCAGATGGGAGAAGAGCGGCCCGCCGGGCCTCGCCGCCTTCCTGGCCGACGTCCAGGTCAGGGTCAAGGGGTACGCCGACGACCGGACGGCCGCCGCGGTCTGGGAGGCATGACCGCCGCACCTGTGACTTCATGGACCCGAGGAACGCCCGAGCAGGAGTACGAGTGAAGACCGGGTCCACGGGTCACACGGGGTGAGCCACGGTTCACCAGCGTCGAGAGGTGCGTACAGCATGGCCAAGCAGAGCGTCGCCGAGCAGTTCGTCGACATCGTCGTCCGCGCGGGCGTCAAGCGTCTGTACGGAGTCGTCGGCGACAGCCTCAACCCCGTCGTGGACGCCATCCGCCGCACCAAGGAGATCGACTGGGTGCAGGTGCGGCATGAGGAGACCGCCGCCTTCGCGGCCGGCGCCGAGGCCCAGATCACCGGACGCCTGGCCGCCTGCGCGGGCTCCTGCGGCCCCGGCAACCTCCACCTGATCAACGGCCTGTACGACGCGCACCGCTCCATGGCCCCGGTCCTCGCCCTCGCCGCGCAGATCCCGTCGAGCGAGATCGGACTCGGGTACTTCCAGGAGACCCATCCGGACCAGTTGTTCCGCGAATGCAGTCACTACAGCGAGCTGATCTCGACGCCGAAGCAGATGCCGAGGCTGCTGCATACCGCCATCCAGAACGCCGTGGGCCGCAGCGGCGTCAGCGTCGTGTCGCTGCCCGGCGACGTCGCGGGCGAACCCGCCCCGGAGAAGGCCGCCGAGACCGCGCTGGTCACAGCGCGGCCCTCCGTGCGCCCCGGCGACATGGAGATCGAGCAGCTCGTGACGATGATCGACGAGGCGCGCAAGGTCACCCTCTTCTGCGGCAGCGGCACGGCGGGCGCGCACGCCGAGGTGATGGAGTTCGCCGAGAAGATCAAGTCCCCGGTGGGTCACGCCCTGCGCGGCAAGGAGTGGATCCAGTACGACAACCCGTACGACGTGGGCATGAGCGGCCTTCTGGGGTACGGGGCCGCCTACGAGGCGACGCACGAGTGCGACCTGCTGATCCTGCTCGGCACGGACTTCCCGTACAACGCCTTCCTGCCGGACGATGTGAAGATCGCTCAGGTGGACGTGCGCCCCGAGAACCTCGGGCGCCGCTCCAAGCTGGACCTCGCGGTCTGGGGCGACGTGCGGGAGACGCTGCGCTGTCTGACCCCGCGCGTCTCGCCGAAGTCGAACCGCAAGTTCCTCGACAAGATGCTGAAGAAGCACGCCGACGCCCTGGAGGGGGTCGTCAAGGCGTACACGCGCAAGGTCGAGAAGCACGTCCCCATCCATCCCGAGTACGTCGCCTCGGTCCTCGACGACCTCGCCGCCGATGACGCGGTCTTCACCGTCGACACCGGCATGTGCAACGTCTGGGCGGCCCGTTACCTCACCCCCAACGGCAAGCGGCGCATCATCGGCTCCTTCAGCCACGGCTCGATGGCGAACGCCCTGCCGCAGGCGATCGGCGCCCAGTTCACCGACCGCAAGCGGCAGGTCGTCTCGATGTCGGGCGACGGCGGCTTCTCGATGCTGATGGGCGACTTCCTCACCCTCGTCCAGCACGACCTGCCGGTGAAGGTGGTCCTGTTCAACAACTCCTCCTTGGGGATGGTGGAGTTGGAGATGCTGGTGGCCGGGCTGCCGAACTACGGCACGGCCAACCACAACCCCGACTTCGCCGCCGTCGCCCGCGCCGCGGGTGCCTACGGCGTCCGCGTGGAGAAGCCCAAGCAGCTCGCGGGCGCCCTCAAGGACGCCTTCGCGCACAAGGGCCCCGCCCTCGTCGACATCGTGACCGACCCGAACGCCCTCTCCATCCCGCCGAAGATCAGCTCGGACATGGTGACCGGCTTCGCCCTCTCCGCCAGCAAGATCGTCCTTGACGGCGGGGTGGGCCGGATGGTGCAGATGGCCCGCTCGAACCTGCGGAACGTGCCGAGGCCGTGACGCCCGCCCCGGCACCCGCCTCGGCACCCGCCCCGGCACCCGCTCCGGTCAGGCGGGCCGCAGCCGCAGCGTGACGATCTGGAACGGCCGCAGCGCGAGGGCCAGGCCCGCCTCGCCCGTCTCCGCCTCGTGCAGCGGCCGTTCGAGCAGGTCGGTCACCTCGGCCCCGGCCACCGGGAACGACGTGCCGAGCACGGCCGCCGCCCGCCCGCCGCGCGACTCGTAGAGACGTACGACGACGTCGCCGCTGCGGTCGTCGGCGAGCTTCACCGACTCGACGGTGACCGCCGGGTGGTCGACGCTCACCAGCGACGGCAGGGCGGGCGCGTCGGCCACCCGCAGCGGCAGATTGAGCGCGAGCCCCTCGGCGACCGCGTCGCCGGTGTCCGCCCCCGGCAGCAGCGCGTACGTGAAGCGGTGCGTGCCAAGGTCGGTCTCCGGGTCCGGGCTGTGCGGGGCCCGCAGCAGGGTCAGCCGCACGGTGGTGCCGAGCGCGTCGCCGTGGTCCTCGCGCGTCACGTCGTGGCCGTACGTCGAGTCGTTGAGCACCGCGACGCCGTACCCTTCCTCGGCCACCCGCAGCCAGCGGTGCGCGCAGATCTCGTAACGCGCCGCGTCCCAGCCGGTGTTGGCGTGTGTGGGCCGGTGCACATGGCCGAACTGGATCTCGGCGGCGGACCGTTCGGCGTGCACGTCGAGGGGGAACGCCGCCTTGAGGACCTTCTCCGACTCGCGCCAGTCGACGTCCGTGACGACGTCAAGACGCCGGCTGCCCGCCGCGAGACGGATCTCCTGGGTGATCCGCGACTCCCCGAAGGACCGCACCACGCGCACGGCGACCCGCAGCGGCCCGTCCTCGACGAGCTCGACGGACTCGGCGTTCGTGAGGTCGGTGTGCCGGTGCCGGTAGTGCTTGTCGAGGTCCCAGGCGTCGTAGTGCGTGGGGTGGTCCGGGTGCAGCTGGAGGAGGTTGCCGGGGGCGGCGAGCACCTCGCGGCCCGCGTCCAGGTCCTTGACGGAGGTCAGCAGCCCGGCGGCGTCGACGGTGACGCTCAGATGCTCGTTGGTGAGCAGGATCGTGTCGCCGGTCGTGTGCGCGACGGCCCCGGGGCCCGCGTCCCGCGCGGCGTCCAGGCTCCGCGAGCCGAGCGCGGGGACGGCGACGCGCACCAGTGTGCCGTCACCCGGGGCGACGACCTCGTCGCGCGGGTACGGCGATGCGTTCAGCGCCGCGGGCCCGCCCGCCCCGAGGGACCGCACGGCCGACGCCGTGATCTCGTCGAGCTCGGCGAGGACCCGCTCGTAGGTGTCGCGCGCCTCCCGGTGCACCCAGGCGATCGACGAGCCCGGCAGGATGTCGTGGAACTGGTGCAGAAGCACCGTCTTCCACAGCCGGTCGAGGGTGTCGTACGGATACACGTACGCGGGGTCGCGCACCGCGGCCGCCGTACACCACAACTCGGCCTCGCGCAGGGCGTGTTCGCTGCGCCGGTTGCCGCGCTTGGTCGCCGCCTGGGTGGTGTAGGTGGCGCGGTGCAGCTCCAGATACAGCTCGCCCGACCAGACCGGCGCCTGCCCGCCGTACTCCTCCTCGGCCGCCGCGAAGAACGCCGACGGCTTCTCGATCTCGACGCGCGGCGACCCCTCCAGGGAGCGCAGGCGCCGCGCCCGCTCCATCATCTCGCGGGTGGGGCCGCCCCCGCCGTCGCCCCAGCCGAACGGCACCAGGGAGCGGGAGGCGCGCCCCTTCTCGGCGAAGTTCCGTTCGGCATGGGCGAGTTCGGCGCCGTGGAACTGGGAGTTGTAGGTGTCGACGGGCGGGAAGTGGGTGAAGACCCGGGTGCCGTCGATGCCCTCCCACCAGAAGGTGTGGTGCGGCATCTTGTTGGACTGGTTCCAGCTGAGCTTCTGCGTGAGGAACCAGCGGATGCCCGCGAGCTTCGCCAACTGCGGGAAGGCGGCGGTGTAGCCGAAGGAGTCCGGCAGCCAGATCTCCTCGGTCTCGACGCCGAACTCCTCCCGGAAGAACCGCCTGCCGTGCGTGATCTGCCGGGCGAGCGCCTCGCCGCCCGGCATGTTGGCGTCCGACTCGACCCACATCGAGCCCACCGGCGCCCAGTTCCCGTCCGCCACGGCCTTCTTGATGCGCTCCCAGATGTGCGGCTGGTGCTCCTTCACCCAGGCGTACTGCTGGGCCTGCGAGCACGCGAAGACCAGCTCCGGGTACTCCTCGGCAAGCGCCGTCACATTGGCAAAGGTGCGCGAAGCCTTCCGTACCGTCTCGCGCAGGGGCCACAGCCACGCCGAGTCGATGTGCGCGTGACCGGCCGCCGACACCCGGTGCGCACTGGCGTGCGCGGGACGGGCGAGGACGTCGGCGAGCTCGGCACGCGCCGCGGCGGCCGTGCCGGGCACGTCGTGCAGGTCGAGCGCGTCGAGCATGTCCTCCAGGGCGCGCAGGATTTCGTGGCGACGCGGACGTTCGGGGTCCAGTTCGCGCATCAGCTCGGACAGCACCTCGATGTCCAAGGTCAACTGCCAAACGTCCTCGTCCAGTACGGCGAGATCGGCAGACGCGAATCGGTACATCGGGGTATTGCCTGCGGTCAGTACGTCGCCGAGGGGTGTCGGCATGAAGTCGTGCAGAACGACAGGATTGGCCGCCGCTTCAAGGAGTAGGTGCACCGGTTCGCCGCCCCGGGCGGGGGAGGCCACCGGAATATGCCGATTGCGCGGGTGAACGCCCTTCAGCGGGACGCCCGACGCGTCGTACACGAGCCCCTCCGCCTGGAAGCCGGGGCCGTCCCCGCTGAACCCGGGATCGATCACGACTTCGACCCGTCGGCCGCGCCACTCCTCCGGCACCCGACCTTGAATGCGGAACCAACTGGTGGACCAGGGGTTTCCCCACTCCGTGCCGGTCTCGAAGGGCTCGTAAGCGGCTTCGAGGGCCGTCCCGACCGGCACAGGTTCGCCCGGCGCGTGCCAGACGGAGAGGGAAAGCGGCGTGCGCCGCGCGTACTGGGCGGGCTGGATGAACTGGCGCAGTGCCCGCTCCAGGCGGCCTTCCACCAGCAGTCGATCGTCGTGCACTCGGGCTCCTCGGGGCTGAAGCGGTGGGGTCCACCGCTTCACTTCCCCCCGATGCCGTGATGCACCCCCCGCCATTGGTTGACGATTCGACAAGCGTGCCGCCACGGGCCCGGGGCATGCATCTCGTGAGGTTGTTCGAGCAGGGAGGCAGAGACATCGCTTTGTGGGCGGGGGTCATGACGAGGCAGTCACGTGGGGGCGGCCCCGGGGGAATCGGGGCCTGCTCGCCGAGAGAAACGGACGAGAGGACCGGCGAAGTGACGGGCGGCCCGGACAGCGGTCAGCTCGCGCGAAGGCTGGGAAGAGCGGATCTGCGGGCGGTGTCCGAGGTCAGGAGGGCCCTGAGGGAGCTCCTGCGGCACTGGGGGAAGCCGGGACGGTCCGAGACAGCCGAACTCCTCACCAGCGAACTGGTCACCAATGCACTGGTGCACACCGATCACGACGCGTACGTCACCGCGACCCTGGGCCCACGCGGCCTGCGCGTCGAGGTGCGGGACTTCGTGGCGGTCCGCCCCGAGCCGCGGGTACCGAACGCCGACGACGGTACGAACGGGCGGGGCCTGATCCTCGTGCAGTCCCTCGCCGACGCGTGGGGCGTGCGGGCGCACGGGGTGGGAAAGGTGGTGTGGTTCGAACTGGACAGCGGCGGCGGCACGGTATGAGCCGTGCCGCCGCCGGTCCGGTCGGGCCTGGTGCGATCAGCCGAACTGCTGCTCCAGGTCCTTGAGCTTCTGCTCCAGCGAGTCGAGCCGGGGCAGGGCCTGCGTGTCGTCCTCCGCCGTCAGGTCGACGGCGACGGGGACGGCGGGGTCGGCGGGGTCGGATCCGTCAGAGCCGTTCCTGACGGCCTGGAGGGAGGGCCGGGAGCGCACCGGCAGCTGTTCCTGCGGCGGTATTGCAGGGTCCGCGCCGACCTGCGCGGACCCGGCGGCCTGCGAGACGGCCTGCACCTCCACCTGACGGCCGCCGCCGCGGCCCTGCCAGTTCCGGTGGCCCCGGCTGAGCGCCTTGAGCTGGGCGCGCTCCAGCTTCTCCTGGTCACGCCTGCGCAGCCGCGTGACCTCCTTCTCGCGGCGGTCCTCCCGCACTTCCTCGACGGCCTCCTCCAGGGTGCGCACACCTTCGAGGAGCATCAGCGACCAGGCGGCGAAGGTCTCACGGGGTGCGCGCAGCCACCGCACGATGCGGATCTGCGGCAGCGGCCGCGGCACCAGGCCCTGCTCGCGCAACGCCGCCCGGCGGGTCTGCTTCAGCGCGCGGTCGAAGAGCACCGCGGCCGAAAGGGACATCCCGGCGAAGAAGTGCGGAGCGCCCGCGTGACTCAACCCCCGTGGCGCGTGCACCCAGTTGAACCAGGCGGCCGCACCCGCGAACGTCCACACGAGCAGCCGCGAACCGAGTGCCGCGTCGCCGTGGCTCGCCTCGCGCACGGCGAGGACGGAGCAGAACATCGCCGCCCCGTCGAGGCCGAACGGGACCAGGTACTCCCAGCCCCCGGAGAGGCTGAGGTTCTGCTGTCCGAAGCCGACCAGGCCGTGGAACGAGAGCGCGGCCGCGACGGCGGCGCAGCAGAACAGGAGCACGTAGGAGGCGGTGCCGTAGACGGCTTCCTTGCGTCTGCGGCGTTCCTCGCTGCGCTCCCACGAGTCGTCGCCCGCGCTCTCCTTCGCCGCCTTGCCGTGGCCTCGCTTGCCGCGCGCGAGCACCGCCACCGCCACCAGCATGCCCAGGAGCAGAACGCCGCCGGGAAGCAGCCAGTCCAGCGATATGTCGGTCAGTCTCATCTGGGGGTCCCTTGCGTTGCGGTAGGGCGTATCGGGCGCCATATTGACCCAACCCAGATGGCATGCAGGGGGTTTCGGGGGAAGAGGACGCCAAGGGGGGTGCATGGGAGCACACACGGCGTACTTTTGCTCGAACTCGTGGCCAGGAACCAGGCATTGAGTTCGATTAAACGAGGCTCGACCGAACGGGACTCAGCTGCTGAACGGGACTCAGCCGGTCAGGAGGCCGCGCTCAGCCGTGCGACGCGCTCCGCGTCGCAGGTGCGCGGGCAGGTGACGCAGGTGTCGTCGGGGCGCAGCGTGTAGAACATGCAGCAGCTCGCCCGGTCGCGGGTCGGCAGCGCCTCCCCAGCGGGGCCCGTCAGCTCCCGGAAGCCCGCCGTGCCGACGTAGGGCTTGGTGGCGCCGGGGAGCAGGCGCTCCAGCTCCGTCACCGCGCGCTGCTCCTCGCCGAAGAGGTGGGCGACGTACCAGAGGCCCTCGACGATCTCGTCGGTGGCAAGGCTCCACAGGGCGCGCGAGCGGCGCCGCATCCGGGGGCCGAAGGCGTCGAGGAGCGGCCCGAGGTGCTCGGCCACCGCGGCCCGCACCTCCGCGCGCAGTGCCTCCTCGTCCGGTACGACCCGGGCTCCGGGCAGGGCCGCGGCGGGGTCGTCGGGGAGGCAGGCGAATTCCTGTGTGCGTACGGCCATCCGGCCCAGCGTGCGGTGGAAGGAGACGTCGGCGACCGGGAAGCGGGGGACGCGGCGGTGCAGGAACCAGGGGACCGTGATGAGCAGGACGGCCGGCCAGGCATAGCGGTGCAGGCCGAAGCTGGCCACCACGTCCGGCCGCGCCTTGGTGCCGTAGTCCTTCAGGACCTGGGCGTCGTCCCAGGCGAGAAACGCGTCGAGGTCGGCCCCGCCCTCCGCGAGCCGGGCGGCGCTGACCCAGCCGCCGCCCTGGGGGGTCTGTTCCTCGCGGCCGAGCCCGGTGATGTGCATTCCGGAGTACACCTCGGCGAGGCGGGCATACGAGTCCGCTACGGCACTGTGAGCGCCCAGGGCGGGTGCGGCCAGGGTGGGTACGGACATGCGGGGACCACCGAATCGCGATCGATAGCAGGTTAGCCTTACCTTACCCGACGTGATCGAGGTTTCAACTCCGGTCCTGTCCGCCTATGGTGCCTCTCGTACCTTTCGGAGCAGTCAGAAGCGGGGCGGGACGTCGTGGAGCAGACCGGAGCACGCGAGGGGGGTCCCCTGGCCGGGCCGCCGCGCGTCCGGGTGCCGGAGCAGGCGGGGGCCGAGTCGCGCGGGCCCGCCGCGAACCGGGGGGAGCGCACGGTCGCCGTCCCCGGGCCCCGCCGCACGGTCCGGCGCAGCTCCGTGCGCGGGCAGATCCTCGCCGCGCTGCGCGCCGCCCTCGTCGGCGGCGAGCTCGCGCCCGGCGAGGTGTACTCGGCGCCCGCCCTCGGCGAGCGCTTCGGCGTCTCCGCGACCCCCGTCCGCGAGGCGATGCAGCAGCTGGCCGTCGAGGGCGCCGTGGAAGTCGTCCCCAATCGCGGCTTCCGGATCACCGAGCGCAGCACGCGGGAGCTCGCGGAGCTGGCCGAGGTGCGGGCGCTGATCGAGGTGCCCGTGATGCTGCGGCTCGCCCGCACCGTGCCCGCCGAGCGCTGGGCCGAGCTGCGGCCGCTGGCCGAGGCGACCGCGACCGCGGCGGCGGGCGGCGACCTCGCGCGCTACGCCGAGTCGGACCGCGCCTTCCACGGCGCGCTGCTCTCCCTGTCGGGCAACCAGCAACTGGTGCAGGTCGCGGACGATCTGCACCGGCGCTCGCAGTGGCCCCTGGCGAGCGGCCCCGTCGCGGGCCGCCGGGCCGACCTGGTGGCGGACGCGGCCGAGCACATGGCGCTCCTTGAAGCGCTGGCCGTCCAGGATCTGGGCGTGGTCTCGGCCCTGGTCAAGGAGCACTTCACGGGGGCCGCGGGCTGACGCCGCGCCGGGCCCTGGTGGGGCCCGGCGGCCGTGAAAGACAGGCTCTGAGCTACACCGCGGCGGCCGGTGGCTGCAGATGCTGGGCGAGCCACGACGGTACGCCGCCCAGGAGGCGGAACAGACGGGTGGCCTCGGCGCGCAGCCGGGTGGCCTCCGGCTCCGGCTCCGCGTCCGCGAGCGCGGCGAGCGCCGGGGCCGTGCCGACCAGGTAGCCCAACTCCTCGCGGATGCGCAGGGACTCCGTGAAACCGTGCCGCGCCTCGGCCAACTCCCCGTCGCGCAGGGCGAGTCCGGCCAGATGCCGCCAGGTGAAGGAGAGCAGCAGGGGGTCGGAGTGCGCCGTGGCGCCCGCGTGCGCCCTGCGGTAGGCCGCCTTCGCGGACTGCGGCGAGTCGGAGATGTGCTCCGCGATCAGCCCTCTGCGGAAGTCGAGCAGCGGCCGCCCGGGGGCGTTCGGGGCGAGCAGCGCGGCCGCCCTGCCGAGCGCCGTGCGTGCCTCGTCGGCCCGGTCGCGTACACCCAAGACCGTTGAGGCATACGCCAGTTGGCCTCGCTCGCAGGCCGCCGCGCCCCGGTCGCCGTCGTCCTCGGCGAGCGCCTCCGCGGTCCGCAGGCCGTCCTCGGCCTCGCCCCAGCCGTCCCCGGTGAACAGGCACCGCTCGACGAGGAGCGCCGTCCTCTGGAGTGCCGCGGCCGCCCCGCCCCGCGAGGCGAGCAGCGCTGCCGCGTCGGTCCAGCAGCCGCGTGAGCGCAGCCGCCATACCGCGGTCTGGAGTGGATCGTCCCCTGCAGTCGTTCCGGTACCAGACATGGCGGTATGCGCCACGTTGCCCTCCCCGAGCACCCCATTGAGCTGTTGAGTCGTGGGCGAATCTCAGCATGGATCGCGGCACCGGGCCAAGAGGCTGGGTGAAAGAATTCACAAAGGGCGGGCGAGGAACGGGGTCCTGGCCGGTCGGCGCCTTGCGGGCGCCGACCGGCTCCGCACCCCGATGACCTCAGCTCATCCGCAGCGCGAGGAAGAAGTCGAGCTTGTCCTCCAGGCGCGAGAGGTCACGGCCCGTCAACTGCTCGATGCGGCCCACCCGGTAGCGCAACGTGTTGACGTGCAGGTGCAGGCGCGCGGCGCAGCGCGTCCACGAGCCGTCGCAGTCGAGGAAGGCCTCCAGGGTCGGGATGAGCTCGGCGCGGTGGCGCTTGTCGTACTCCCGCAGCGGGTCGAGGAGGCGCGCGGTGAACGCCCGGCGCACGTCGTCGGGGACGAACGGCAGCAGCAGGACGTGCGAGGCCAGCTCCTGGTGCCCGGCCGCGCAGACCCGGCCGGGGCGCGCCGCGGCGACCCGGCGCGCGTGCCGCGCCTCTTCAAGGGCGCCGCGCAGGCCCTCCGCCGAGTGCACGGACGCGCTGACGCCAAGCGTGACGCGGCCGTCGCCGTCAAGGCCCGCCGACAGCGGGTCGTGCACGGACGCCAGGAGCGCGTCCGCGATCAGGCCCGTCTCCGAGCCGTCGTGCTCGCTGGAGACCGCGGGCAGCGGCACGAGCGCGATGGCCTCGTCGCCGGTGTGCGCGACCGCGATCCGGTCGGACGGCTCGGGCCCGGCCGCCGTCGGGTCCACGAGGATCTCCTCCAGGAGCGACTGGGCGACCGGACCGCCGTCGACCTCCCCGCCCTCCCACTCCACGCGGGCCACCACGACCTGCCAGTGCGGGGCCGCGCCGAGGCCCGGCAGGAGCACCGGGGCGGCGACGCGCAGCCGCGCGGCGATCTCGGCGGGCGCCGCGCCCGACTGCACCAGCTCAAGGACCTCCTGGGCCAGGCGGCGCCGCACGGTGCGGGCCGCGTCGCGCCGGTCGCGCTCGACAGCGATCAGCTGGGTCACGCCCTGTAGCAGGTCGAGGCGTTCCTCGGGCCAGTCGCCCGCGTCGGCCTCCACGGCGAGCATCCAGTCGGAGAGCACCGACTCGCGGACGTCGCGCGCGGCACCGGCCGATCCGCGCCCACTGGTCCGAATGGGGAACAGCGAGTACGTGACCGAGTCGACCGTCACGCGGTGCGGCCCGCGCCGGCCCGTCCGGACGGCCGCCAGGTGCTCCCCGGCCAGCCGTGCGCAGAGCGGCCCCGGCAGGGCGGTGCCCGCCGCGCCGGATCCGGCGATCACGCGCCCCGCGGGCGAGAGCACCCAGGCCCGCAGGTCCAGGTCGGTGCCGAGCAGGTCGAGGACGACGTCGGGGCCGCCGCCCGCGGGGCCCGAGGTCATCAGGCGGCGGTGCCGGTCGACGACGGCCGCGAGGTCCCCGGCGCGTTCGCCCGAGACCTGGCGCACCACGTGCTCGGTGATGGTCGCGAAGGCCACGGATTCGTTGACCGCGAAGAGCGGCAGGCGGTGCCGGGCGCAGGCCTCGACGATGTCGTCGGGGATGTCCCCGAGCTCGGCCTCACCGGCGGCGAGCGCCGCGACCCCCGCGCTCGCGAGGATGCGCACGAAGGGCTCGGTGTCCGAGGCGTCGTGGCGCCAGGCGAGGCCGGTGAGGACGAGCTCGCCCCCGGCCAGATAGCGGGTGGGGTCCCGCAGGTCCGTGGTCATCACACCGCGCACGGTGCGGTCCAGCTCGTCCTCGCCGCCGAGCAGCCGCAGGCCCAGCGCGTCGGTGTCCAGGAGTGCGCGCAGCCGCATGGTGTCGTCGCCGCCGATCTGTCTCGAATGGTGTGTACAAACATGTGCGCTCTGTAGCGACGGGGCCCGCTGTCGCAGGATGGCCGCGGTTTCCGGGGGGAACCCGCGAGGTTCCTGGGGCCCGTTCTTCATACGAATCTACAAGACGCGCGGCTTGGCCAGCCAACTCCTTCATGGTTTCGGTGACTGACCCCATCGGACGAGCGAGCGGTGTACTTGCCCCACTCCGCGTTAACAGCACATGAACGAGCAGTCGAGGGACCAACGGCCCGAGTGGCCTAAACGGAATCCTCTGATTCGGAAATCTCCGGTCCCTCGAAGCGAACGACCCTCGATACGAACAAGAAGAGAGCCTCATGGACTTCCTTCGCCCCGCCAGCTGGGAGGAGGCGCTCGCCGCCAAGGCCGAGCACCCCACGGCTGTGCCGATTGCGGGTGGCACCGACGTGATGGTCGAGATCAACTTCGACCACCGGCGTCCCGAGTACCTGCTCGACCTCAATCGCATCGCCGAGCTGCGCGAGTGGGCGGTGGGCGAGGAGACGGTCCAGCTGGGTGCCTCCGTCCCGTACACGCAGATCATGGAGGAGCTCCGCACGGAGCTCCCCGGCCTCGCGCTCGCCTCGCACACGGTGGCCTCGCCGCAGATCCGCAACCGCGGCGGCGTCGGCGGCAACCTGGGCACCGCGTCCCCCGCGGGCGACGCCCACCCGGCCCTTCTCGCCGCCGATTGCGAGGTCGAGGTGGAGTCTGTGCGGGGCTCCCGCCTGATCCCGATCGACGACTTCTACACCGGTGTGAAGCGGAACGCGCTCGCCGCGGACGAGCTCATCAAGTCCGTCCACATCAAGAAGGCGGACGGCCCGCAGCAGTACTCGAAGGTCGGCACCCGCAACGCGATGGTCATCGCCGTGTGCGCCTTCGGCATCGCGCTGCACCCCGAGACCCGCAGCGTGCGGACCGGCATCGGTTCCGCCGCCCCCACCCCCATTCGGGCGAAAGCGGCCGAGGACTTCCTGAACGCGGCCCTCGACGAGGGCGGTTTCTGGGAGAGCAAGAAGATCATCACCCCCTCGATCGCCAAGCAGTTCGCGGAGCTCGCCTCCGGTGCCGCCAACCCGATCGACGATGTGCGCGGCACGGCGAGCTACCGCCGCCACGCCGTCGGGATCATGGCCCGCCGCACGCTCGGCTGGACCTGGGAGTCGTACCGCGGCAACGGCCGCAGCACTGAGGGAGTCGCATAATGCGCGTGAACTTCACGGTCAACGGCCGTCAGCAGGAAGCCGACGACGTGTGGGAGGGCGAGTCCCTCCTCTACGTGCTGCGCGAGCGCATGGGCCTGCCGGGCTCCAAGAACGCCTGCGAGCAGGGCGAGTGCGGCTCCTGCACCGTCCGGCTCGACGGCATCCCGGTCTGTTCGTGTCTGGTCGCGGCGGGCCAGGTGGAGGGCCGCGAGGTCACCACCGTCGAGGGCCTCGCCGGTTACGCCAAGCACCGTCAGGACGCCCACCCGGGCGGCGGCTGCGCCTCCGGCGCGTGCGGCACCTCGCTGCAGGACGCCAAGGGGTGGCAGGCCAACCCGGAGAAGGGGGCCACCGACTCGCAGACCGGCGAGGGCGGCGAGCTCTCTCCCATCCAGCAGGCGTTCATCGACGCAGGCGCCGTCCAGTGCGGCTTCTGCACCCCCGGCCTGCTCGTCGCGGCCGACGAGATGCTGGAGCGCAACCCGCAGCCGTCCGACGCCGACATCCGCGAGGCGCTCTCCGGCAACCTCTGCCGCTGCACCGGCTACGAGAAGATCCTTGACGCGGTCCGCCTCGCGGCCGCGCGCCAGTCCGAGGGGGTCTGACGCCATGGGAACCACAGGTACACCCACCAAGATCACGCAGGGTTCCACGACCAAGGGCGGCATCGGCGAGTCGACGCTGCGCCCCGACGGCACCCTGAAGGTGACCGGCGAGTTCGCGTACTCCTCGGACATGTGGCACGAGGACATGCTGTGGGGTCACACCCTGCGCTCGACCGTCGCGCACGCCGAGATCGTCTCCATCGACATCTCGGAGGCGCTCGCGCAGTCCGGCGTCTACGCCGTCCTGACCTACGACGACCTGCCGGCCGCGATGAAGAACTACGGCCTGGAGATCCAGGACACCCCGGTCCTCGCGCACAAGAAGGTCCGCCACCACGGCGAGCCGGTGGCCATCGTGGCCGCCGACCACCCGGAGACCGCGCGCCGCGCCGCCGCCAAGATCAGAATCGAGTACAAGGAGCTGCCCCTCATCACCGATGAGGCCTCGGCGACCGCTCCCGACGCCGTACTCGTGCACGAGGGCCGCGACGACCACCACATCGGCCACGTCCCGCACCCGAACATCGTGCACCGCCAGCCGATCGTCCGCGGCAACGCCGAAGAGGCCGCGAAGAAGGCCGACTTCATCGTCAAGGGCGAGTACACCTTCGGCATGCAGGACCAGGCCTTCCTCGGTCCCGAGTCCGGTCTCGCGGTGCCTTCCGAGGACGGCGGCGTCGAGCTCTACGTCGCCACCCAGTGGCTGCACTCGGACCTCAAGCAGATCGCCCCCGTCCTCGGCCTGCCCGAGGAGAAGGTGCGCATGACGCTCTCCGGTGTCGGCGGCGCGTTCGGCGGCCGCGAGGACATCTCGATGCAGATCCACGCCTGCCTCCTGGCGCTGCGCACCGGCAAGCCGGTCAAGATCGTCTACAACCGGTTCGAGTCCTTCTTCGGCCACGTGCACCGCCATCCGGCGAAGCTCTACTACGAGCACGGCGCCACCAAGGACGGCAAGCTCACGCACATGAAGTGCAAGATCGTCCTGGACGGCGGCGCCTACGCGTCGGCCTCCCCGGCGGTCGTGGGCAACGCCTCGTCCCTCTCGGTCGGCCCGTACGTGATCGACGACGTCGACATCGAGGCGATCGCCCTCTACTCCAACAACCCGCCCTGCGGCGCGATGCGCGGCTTCGGCGCCGTCCAGGCCTGCTTCGCCTACGAGGCCCAGATGGACAAGCTCGCCGACAAGGTGGGCATGGACCGGGTCGAGTTCCGTCGGCTCAACGCCATGGAGCAGGGCACGCTCCTGCCGACCGGACAGCCGGTCGACTCGCCCGCCCCGGTCGCCGAGATCCTGCGCCGCATCAAGGCCCGCCCGCTGCCGCCCGAGCGCCAGTGGGAGTCCAGCGAGGGGGCCGACGTGCGCCAGCTGCCGGGCGGCCTGTCCAACACCACGCACGGCGAAGGTGTCGTACGCGGTGTGGGCTACGCGGTCGGCATCAAGAACGTCGGCTTCTCCGAGGGCTTCGACGACTACTCCACCGCCAAGGTGCGCATGGAGGTCATCAACGGCGAGCCCGTGGCGACCGTGCACACGGCGATGGCCGAGGTCGGCCAGGGCGGCGTCACCGTCCACGCGCAGATCGCGCGGACCGAGCTGGGCGTCACGCAGGTGACGATCCACCCCGCCGACACCCAGGTGGGCAGCGCGGGGTCGACGTCCGCGTCGCGCCAGACGTACGTCACCGGCGGCGCCGTCAAGAACTCCTGCGAGCTCGTCCGCGAGAAGGTCCTGGAGATCGGCCGCCGCAAGTTCGGCACGTACCACCCCGCGTGGGCCACCGCCGAACTGCTCCTGGAGGGCGGCAAGGTCGTCACCGACGGCGGCGAGGTCCTCGGCGACCTGGTCGACGTCCTGGCGGGCGAGACCGTCGAGATCGAGGCCGAGTGGCGCCACCGCCCCACCGTCGCCTTCGACCTGGAGACCGGCCAGGGCAACGGCCACGTCCAGTACTCCTTCGCCGCGCACCGCGCGGTCGTGGAGGTCGACACCGAGCTCGGCCTGGTCAAGGTCATCGAACTGGCCTGCGCCCAGGACGTCGGCAAGGCGCTCAACCCGCTGTCCGTGATCGGCCAGATCCAGGGTGGCACCACCCAGGGCCTGGGCGTCGCGGTCATGGAGGAGATCATCGTCGACCCGAAGACCGCGAAGGTCAGGAACCCCTCCTTCACGGACTACCTGATCCCCACCATCCTCGACACGCCGACCATCCCCGTCGACGTGCTCGAACTCGCCGACGAGCACGCCCCGTACGGGCTCCGCGGCATCGGCGAGGCCCCGACCCTGTCGTCCACCCCGGCGGTCCTCGCGGCCATCCGGAACGCGACGGGCCTGGAGCTCAACAGGACGCCGGTACGGCCTGAGCACCTGACCGGCACGTAGTCCTGCCGGGGTGGAGAGCAGCCGTCCACCCCCCCAAATTCTCCGAGCGGTGCGGGCGATCCCAGGAACGTCACACTTCCACCCGCCCGCACCGCTCGGAGCCCAGCTCCCCCTCCCCACGAGGGAGCGTCGTTCGTCTCGGGCCGTCCCCCGGGTCGTGCAGCCAATGCACCATCCCAAATCCCGTGAACTCAGCGGGTGCCCCTGTGAACCTTGGGAGTAGGCACCATGACCCAGTCGTCAGTGGAGCCCAAGACCACCGCAGAGGACGCGGGCCCCGGCTCACGCGTCCCGGCCGGCAGGTCTTGGCTCGATCGGTACTTTCACATATCCCTCCGGGGATCGACGGTCGCGCGTGAGGTGCGCGGCGGCATCACCACCTTCATGGCGATGGCGTACATCGTCCTGCTCAACCCCGTCCTGCTGTCGGGGAAGGACGCGGCCGGAGACACCATGGGCCAGAAGGCCCTGGTCACCGCGACGGCGCTCGCCGCGGCCGTCACCACGCTCCTGATGGGGTTCGTCGGCAAGGTGCCCCTGGCCCTGGCCGCCGGACTCTCCGTGTCCGGAGTGATCTCCTCGCAGGTCGCGCCCGAGATGACCTGGCCGCAGGCCATGGGCATGTGCGTGATGTACGGCGCCGTGATCATGCTCCTTGTGGTCACCGGGCTGCGCGAGATGATCATGAATGCGATCCCGCTCGCCCTCAAGCACGGCATCACCATGGGCATCGGGCTCTTCATCGCCATCATCGGCCTGGTCAAGGGCGGCTTCGTGCACCCCGGCAGGGCCACCCCGCTCTCGCTCGGCCCCGCCGGTGAACTCTCCGGCTGGCCCGTACTGCTCTTCGCGGGCACCCTGCTGCTGATCTTCATGCTGCAGGCGCGCAACACCCCGGGCGCGATCCTGATCGGCATCGTCACCGGCACCGTCGTGGCCGTCGCACTCAACGCGTTCGACGTCATCGACCCCAAGCAGTGGGCGAACGGCGCCCCCGAACTGCACGGCAGCGCGATCTCGTCCCCCGACTTCTCCCTCCTCGGCGACGTCGAGTTCGGCGGCTGGGGCGAGGTCGGCGCGATGACCGTCGGCATGATCGTCTTCACCCTGGTCCTGGCCGGCTTCTTCGACGCGATGGCCACCATCATCGGCGTCGGCACCGAGGCCAACCTCGCCGACGACAAGGGCCGCATGCCGGGCCTGTCCAAGGCGCTGTTCATCGACGGCGCCGGCGGTGCCATCGGCGGCGTGGCGGGCGGCTCCGGCCAGACCGTCTTCGTGGAGTCCGCGACCGGCGTCGGCGAAGGCGCCCGCACCGGCCTCTCCTCGGTCATCACCGGCCTGTTCTTCGCCGGCTGCCTCTTCTTCACGCCGGTCACCGCGATCGTGCCCCAGGAGGTCGCGTCCGCCGCGCTCGTCGTCATCGGAGCGATGATGATGATGAACGCCCGGCACGTCGACTGGGCCGACCGCGCCACCGCGATCCCGGTCTTCCTGACCGTCGTGCTCATGCCCTTCACGTACACCATCACCACCGGTGTCGCGGCGGGCGTCATCTCCTGGGTCGCCATCAAGATCGCCCAGGGCAAGGCCCGCGAGATCGGGGCCTTCATGTGGGGCCTGACGCTCGTCTTCATCATCTATTTCGCCCTCAACCCCATCGAGAGCTGGCTGGGCGTCCACTGAGGCGCCGAGCCCTCCGCACACCCGTAGAGCCTTGAGGAGGCCGAGATGCTGGACATCGCCGACGAGCTGAACCGGTGGGTCGAGCAGGGACGTGACTTCGCCGTCGCCACCGTGGTGGCGGTCGGCGGCAGCGCGCCCCGGCAACCGGGCGCCGCGCTCGCCGTCGACAGCGAGGGCACGGCGATCGGCTCGGTCTCCGGCGGATGTGTGGAGGGCGCCGTCTATGAACTGTGCCGACAGTCCCTCGACGACGGCGAGACCGTACTCGAACGCTTCGGCTACAGCGACGAGGACGCCTTCGCCGTGGGTCTGACCTGCGGTGGCATCATCGACATCCTCGTCACCCCGGTCCGCGCGGACGCCGCTGCGCGGCCGGTCATCGGCGCCGCGCTCGCCGCCGCGTCCGCCGGGGAGGCGGCAGCCGTCGCCCGCGTCACCTCCGGACCCACCGGCCTTCTCGGCCGCGCCCTCCTCGTCCGCGCGACGGACGGGGCGGGGGCGTACGAGGGCGGCCTCGGCGGCCATCCGGAGCTGGACCGCACGGTGGCGGGGGAGGCGCGCGCGCTGCTCGACGCGGGCCGCACCGCGATCGTGGAGATCGGCGAGGACGGCTCCCGGTGCGGCTCGCCGCTGGTCGTCCTCGTCGAGTCCAGCGTCCCGCCGCCCCGCATGATCGTGTTCGGGGCCATCGACTTCGCCTCGGCGCTGGTACGCATGGGCAAGTTCCTCGGCTACCACGTGACCGTGTGCGACGCGCGCCCCGTCTTCGCGACGCCGACGCGCTTCCCCGACGCCGACGAGATCGTCGTCGAGTGGCCGCACCGCTACCTGGAGTCCGCCGACGTCGACGCCCGCACCGTCCTCTGCGTCCTCACGCACGACGCCAAGTTCGACGTGCCGCTGCTGCACCTGGCGCTGCGGCTGCCCGTCGCCTACGTCGGCGCCATGGGTTCGCGCCGCACCCACGAGGACCGCAACGAGCGCCTGCGCGAAGTGGGCGTCACCGAGCTGGAGTTGGCCCGCCTGCACTCGCCCATCGGGCTCGACCTGGGCGCACGCACGCCCGAGGAGACCGCCCTGTCGATCGCCTCGGAGATCGTCGCCCACCGGCGCGGCGGCAGCGGAGTCTCCCTGACCGGCGCGCACACGCCCATCCACCACGACGCGGCACGCACCCCCTCGGGGCGGATCGGCTCGGTCGCCTGAGCGGCGCCCTTCTTTACGGGGACGGCTTCCGCCTTTGCGTACGCCTTCCGCCTTTACGGACGGCTTCCGCCTTTACGGACGGCTTCCGTCTTTACGGACGGCTTCCGTCTTTACGGACGGCTTCCGCTCGGTACCGGTACCGGTCCCGCCGCGATCAGCCGGTCCGCGGCGCCCCCGAACATCCGCCGCGCCACGGCCGCGAGAACCCCGTCGAAGAGCGCGGGCAGCCACCGTACGCGCAGGTCCTCGCGCCACACCAGCGCCGAACCCGGGCCGTGCGCGGGGTAGACCTCGATCTCCGCCCACCCCGTCACGAGCGTCCCCCGCTTCTCCAGACGGCAGCGCCCCGGTGCCGTACCGTCCGGCGGGCTCCACTCGACGACCTCCATCACGTCGTCGAAGCCGACGGGGCCCAGCGCGCTGCGGGCGACGAAGACCGTGCCCACGTGGGTGGGCGGGGGAGTGCGGACCGCGACGCGGGTGAGCGGGACGACGTCGCCGTGCCGCTCCCAGGCGGTGAGGCGGCGCCACGCCTCGGCGGCGGGCAGGGGAAGGTCTCGGGTGATCTGGAAGATGGCCACGGTGTGAGCCTGCCAGGCCGGGGCCCGGATGGCAGCGGGCCGAGGGCACCGGGCCGACGGCAGCGGGGCCATCCGGTACAGGCCAGGCCCTAGCGGTAGACCTTGCCCGGCTCCGCCTTGCCCGGCGCGAGCAGCTGCGGGACCGTCACGAAGACGTATCCGCGCTTCTTCAGCTCGTCGATGACACCGGGGACGGCCGGCACGGTGCCCTTGTAGATGTCGTGCAGCAGGATGATGCCGTCCCGCTTCGTCTGGTCGATGACCCGCTTCTGGATCAGCTTGGAGTCATTGGTCGTGTAGTCCTTCGCGGTGACGGTCCACAGGACCTCCGCGAGGCCGAGCTCCTTGGAGAGCTTGTTGACGTCGTCGTCGGTGCGGCCCTGCGGCGGGCGCATCAGCGTCGGCTTCTTGCCTATGAGCTTCTCGATCGCCTTGTTGGGGCGCTCCAGCTCGCTGCGCGCCGCCTTCTCGTCGATCTTCGTCAGGATCTTGTGCGACCAGGTGTGGCTGGCGACCTCGTGGCCCTCGGCGTCCATCTGCTTCACGAGCTCGGGGTACTTCTCGATGTGGTTCTTGCCGAGCGTGAAGAAGGTGGCGTGGACCTGCTTCTCCTTGAGGATCTTGAGAAGTCTGGGCGTGTTCTCACTGGGGCCCGCGTCGAAGGTCAGCGCCACGCACTTGGCCTTGCGGCAGTCGACGGTGCCCATCTTTCCCTGATCCGCGGCCTTCGCGTCCGCGCCTTCCTTACGGACGGTGCTGGGCGAGGTGGTGTCGAGCTGGGTGCACCCCGTCAGGGCGAGCGTGAGGGCCGCTCCCGTCGCGAGGACGGATATGGCGCGACGAGGCAACCTCTTGGGGGAGCGCGTCGTCTTGATCTCGGAAGGGATGTTCGTGGGGGGCATGTACACACTATACACATCGTGTATACACCTCGCGCATAGTGTGCGTCGACTTCCGGCGGAACGGGTAAGGGCAGCGGGCAGGCGACACCTCACCGGCCCTTCCCCGAGGAGCAAGATGTCACCGTCCCCCCGGCCCCGCGCCGCGCTCGCCATGTCGCAGGGAGCGGCCGAGGCCGTCCTGGAACAGCCTGCCCTCGACGCGCTCGCCCGGGTCACGACGCTCGAACCGCCGCCCGTGCTCGACGACTTCTCCACCGACCGCGCCCGCGCCGTGCTCGCCGGGGCCGAGCTCCTCGTCACCGGCTGGGGCTGCCCACCCCTCACCGCCGAGGTGCTCGCACACGCCCCGCGCCTGCGCGCCGTCGCCCACACGGCGGGCTCCGTGCGCGCCCACATCACCGAGGCGTGCTGGGAGCGCGGCATCGAGGTGTCCTCGGCCGCAGCCGCCAACGCGCTGCCCGTCGCCGAGTACACCGTCGCGATGGTCCTGCTCACCGGCAAGCGCGTCCTGGAGAGCGCCCGCGACTTCCGCGCCGCCCGCGCCGAGGTGGACTGGCGGCGCACGCCCCGCGGCGTCGGCAACTACCGCCGCTCGGTGGGCCTCCTCTCCGCCTCGCTGATCGGGCGCCGCGTCATCGAGCTCCTTCGCCCCTACGACCTTCGAGTGCTGCTGTCCGACCCGTATGTGTCCGAGGAGGAGGCCGCCGCGCTCGGCGTGGAGCTCGTGCCGCTCGCCGAGCTCTTCGCGCGGAGCGACACCGTGAGCGTGCACACCCCGCTGCTGCCCGCCACGCACGGTCTCGTCGGCCGTGAGCTGCTCGCGTCGATGCGCCCCGGCGCCGTGCTCATCAACACCGCGCGCGGCGCCGTCGTCGACCAGGAGGCGCTCACCGACGCCGTCACCGCGGGCCGCGTCCGCGCGGTGCTCGACGTGACCGACCCTGACGTCCTGCCGCCCGGCCATCCGCTGTGGGACTGCGAGCACGCCCTGCTCACCCCGCACCTCGCGGGCTCCCAGGGCAACGAGTGGCGGCGCCTCGCCGAACTCGCCGTCGACGAGGTCAGCCGCTGGGCCGCGGGCGACGGCTTCGCCCACGCGGTACGACGCGACAGGCTCCCGTACATGGCATGAGACGGATGGCGTGAGTCGGATGACGTGAGCCGGATGGCATGAGCCGTAATCAGCAAGAGCGTCCCCCCGACCCGTTGGACGGCGTATAACCCTCTCGCACACGGCGATTAGGGTGGTGTTCCGTACGACAAACGAACTCGGGCAAGGACGCTGTGCGGGATTTCCTCTTGGTTTTGTGCGTGGTCGCTGCCGTCACCTGTCTTGCCACGGGGCCGGTGCGGAAATTCGCCATTGCGGCCGGGGCCGCCCCAGCGGTCCGGGCACGCGATGTGCACCGCGTGCCCACGCCCCGCCTCGGCGGCATCGCCATGTTCATCGGCCTCTGTGCCGGTCTGGTCGTCGCCAGTCGACTGCCGGGCCTCGCGCGCGTCTTCCCCACCGGTCAGCCCCAGGCCCTGCTCGGCGGCGCGGCGGTGATCTGGCTGGTCGGGACCCTGGACGACAAGTTCGAGATCGACGCGTTCAGCAAGCTCGGCGGCCAGATCATCGCGGCGGGTGTGATGGTCTACAAGGGTCTCGTCATCCTCTGGCTGCCGATACCCGGCTACGGCACGCTCTATCTGGACCAGGTCCAGGGCTCCTTGCTGACGGTCGCCCTGATCGTCATCACCATCAACGCCGTCAATTTCGTCGACGGGCTCGACGGACTCGCGGCGGGCATGATCTGTATCGCCGCCGCCGCATTCCTCATGCACAGTTACCGCTTGCTGTTCGGTTACGGCATCGAAGCCGCCGAGCCCGCCGCGCTGTTCTCCGCCCTGCTCGTGGGCATGTGTCTGGGATTCCTGCCGCACAATGTGCATCCGGCGCGGATTTTCATGGGCGATTCCGGTTCGATGCTGATCGGCACGGTTCTCGCCGGGTGCGCCATTTCGCTCACCGGCCAGGTGGACGCCTCCCTGTTCGTCCAGGCGGCGGGCAGCACGCACGAGGCGAACAAGGTGATGGTGCCGCTCTACATCCCCCTGCTGCTTCCCCTCACCGTGCTCGCGCTCCCCGTGAGCGACCTCGTGCTGGCGTTCGTCCGGCGCACCTGGCGCGGGCAGTCGCCGTTCGCGGCCGACAAGGGGCATCTGCATCACCGGCTCCTGCAGATCGGCCACTCGCACCGCAGGGCCGTACTGATCATGTACGCCTGGGCGGCCCTGTTCGCCTTCGGCACAGTGGCGGTCGCCGCGGGCGGGGGAGCGCGCTGGTTCCTGCTGGGGCTGCTCGTCGTCTGCGCGACGGGGATGGTGGTGCTGATGCTTCCGGGCTTCTCGCCGTCCGCGACGCTGCGGACCGCACGATCGCTGGTCCCGAGCCTCAGATCTGCGAGGTCTGCGAGGTCTGCCAGGTCTGCGAGGTCTGCCAGGTCTGCGCCTGCTCCGGCCGATGCGCCCTCACCGTCCGGCGTGCCGGTCCCGGTCGTGGCGCAGCAGCACGAGCACCGCACGCCGCACGGCCGCCGCGACGCCTAGCGCCCCGCCGGTCCACCGCAGCCCCTTGACGACGCGCGGCGGCAGATCCCAGAACAGGGCCGGGGCCATGACGACACCGAACACGAAGGCGCCGACGACCAGGGCGCTCACGAGCGCGAACATGATCTCGACGGTCATCGCGTCCTTCTCCCAGCGGGACTCACGGCCCATATCCATGACCGGAGTTTCCCACGGCGCTCACGAGAGGGAGCGCGGGAGCGGCGGGTCGGTGGGGCAGGCGCGTCAGTGGTGGAAGGCCAGCAGCTTCGCGATCCCGTTGCGCTGGATCTCCGAAGTGCCGGTGAGGATGCGGAACATCCGGATCTTGCGGAAGAGGAACTCGATCTCGTTGCCCTGGGTGAGCCCCTCCTTGCCATGGATCTGCACGGCCTCGTCGAGGATGCGGAACGAGGACTCGGCGACGAAGAGCTTGCACATAAACGCTTCGGCGTGCACCTCGCGTCCCTCGTCGAGGGCGGCGAGCGCGGCGTACGTCATGGAGCGCGCGGCGTAGAACTCCGTGGCCATGTCGGCGACCTTGTGCTGGATGGCCTGCAGCATGAGCAGGGGCTGTCCGCCGGCCACCTTGCGGGTGCGGGCCCGGTTCAGCGTCAGGTCGAGGGCGCGGCGGGTGGCGCCGAGGACGGTGGGACAGTGCAGCAGCCGGTTCGTGGTGACCCGGCCGAGGGCGATGCGCATGCCTTTGCCCTCCTCGCCGAGGAGGTTCGCCGCGGGAACGTGGCAGTCGTCCAGCACGATGTCGCTCTCGATGTGCTCGCCGGACATCGGGGTCGCCCCGTCCTCGACCCGGCAGCCCGGACTGTCGAGGTCCACGAGGAACGCGGAGAAAAGCGGTTTCTCGCCGTCCTGTTCACCGGTACCGGCCATGCGGGCCACGACGATGGCGAAGTCGGCGAAGGGCCCGGCGGAGGAGAACACCTTGTGCCCGGTCAGCCGGTAGCCGTCACCGTCCCGTACGGCGACGGTCCGCATCGAGCGGACGTCGGAGCCCGCGTCGGTCTCGGTGAGGGAGAAGCAGCAGGCCCGCTCGCCGCGGATCAGGGGCAGCAGATACGTCTCCAGCTGGTGTGCGGTGGCGTACTTGACGATGTCGCCCGCACGCAGCGGCCCACCCATGTCACCGAGGACGCAGTGCGACAGAACGCGTCCGCTGGCGCCCACCTCCTCCTTGAGCGCCGCGAGTTGGGAGTAGGTGAGGTGCTGGCCTCCGTACTCCTCGGGGAGGTGGATGCCGTAGAAGCCGAGTTCGCGACTGCGGCGCCAGACAGGCTCCAGGTCGGCGCGGGTGAGGCGGCTGTCGTGGGTGAGCCCGCGCTCGCGTTCGTAGTCGGCGAGTTCGCCGTCGAGGTAGTCGCGCAGCCGTTCGACGAGTTCGGCGGTGCGCGGGTCGGCAGGGGCGGGACGCAAGGAGAAGGCGGTCATCGAGAGGTCCTTGAGGTAGCGGCGGATGTACGAACGAGGCTCGTGGGTGCGTCAGTTGACGCGGCGGGCGGTGTGGGCCCAGTACGGCTCACGCACGGCCCTGCGGTCGAGCTTGCCGTTCCGGTTGTGCGGCAGCTCGGTCGCGAAGTCCACGGAGCGCGGCTTCTTGAACCGGTCGAGGCGCTCGGCGCAGAAGGCGATCAGCTCGTCCGCGCCGACGACCGCGCCGGAGTGGCGTACGACGACGGCCTTGACCGCTTCGCCCCACCGTTCGTCGGGCACGCCGACGACGCAGGCTTCCCGGACGGCGGTGTGCTCGTACAGGGCCGCCTCGACCTCGGTGCAGTAGATGTTGAAGCCACCCGAAATGATCATGTCTTTCTTGCGGTCGACGAGGAAGAGATAGCCGTCCTCCCGCATCCAGGCGAGATCGCCGGTGTGCACCCACCCGTCACGGAAGGTCTCCGCGGACAGCCCTGGCTCCTGCCAGTACTCGCGTACGCAGTCGGGTCCGCGCACGATGATCTCGCCGACCTCGCGCGGGGCGAGCTCCCGGCCCGCTTCGTCGACGACGCGTATCTCGGTGTCGTAGGTGGAGCGCCCGCACGACTGCAGCAGTTCGGGGTCCTCCCGCACCGCGCGGGCGATCTCGTCACCGCTCAGGCCCGCGACCACGCTGGTGGTCTCGCCGAGGCCGTACCCCTGGGCGACGACGGGGCCGAAGAACTCCACGGCGTCGCGCAGGCGTTGCGGTGAGACGGGCGCCCCGCCGATCCGCACGCTCGTCAGCGAGGACAGGTCGTGTCCGGCGGCGCCGGGGTGGGCGAGCACCATGTTCACCATCGCCGGTACGAGGAAGGTGGCGGTGATGCCTTCCTTCTCGACCGTCTCCAGGAAGGCCTGCGGGCTCCAGGAGGGCAGGACGTACGTCGTGGAGCCGCCGAACACGCCGGCGAGCAGGCCCATTCCGGTGGCGTGGGTGATGGGGCCGCAGGCGAGGTAGCGGGTGCCGGGGCGGGGCCGGGACTCGTCGGCCATCAGCAGTTTGCGCATGTTCGCCAGCCGGTTGCCGACCGTCTGCACCGCGGCCTTGAGCGCCCCGGTCGAGCCGGAGGTGAAGTTCAGGACACAGGGCTCGTCCTCGCCCACGTCGACGAGGAAGGGGGCGTCGTCGCCCCCGGCCAGCAGCGTGCCGTAGGTGATCCCGTGCGCGTCGGGATCGTCCGGCGGGCCGTCCCGCGGATCGTCCAGCGCCACCGGCAGACAGTCGGTGCCGGCCGCGGCGATGGCGGCCAGGGCGTCCTCGCGGTGGGCGGCGTCGAACACCAGGGCCCGCACGGGGGCGTAGCGCAGGATGTGCTCGATCTCCCCCCGGCCGAGGCGGGCGTTGATCGGCGCGCGTGTCAACCCCGCTTTGTACAGGGCGAATTCGACCTCCACCAGCTCACCGCGGTTCCACGCGAGCGAGGCCACGGCGTCGCCGGGGTGCAGCCCCCTGGCGGTCAGGGCGGAGGCCAGTCGACTGGTCGCACGGTCGAGCTCGGTGAAGCTCCAGGAGCGGTCCTCGCAGACGAGTGCCGGGGCCTTGGGCCAGTAGCGGGCGCTGCGGGACAGGTAGGTGCCGAGATTCATGAAGCCGACTCCAAGCCAGAGGCGAAGCTGAAGATGTACACCAGGATCAATTGCAGACAGCTTGTTCAGTAACTGCTGCAGTGTCAAGCGTCTCCTAGACTGGGCGTGCACGCAGCGCGCGGATCGAACGCGGATCGAAAAAGGGGTGGCTCCATGGCCGAGGACAGACGGACGAGGCGGTCGCGCCGGGCCCTGGGCTCCGCCCTGGTGGAACTGGCGCTCGAACGCGGCTTCACCGCGCTGACCGTGGAGGACATCACCGAACGGGCGGACGTGGCCCGCGCCACCTTCTACGCCCACTTCCGCGACAAGGAAGACCTGTTCGCCCGTGTGACGGGCGACCTGCTCGCCGGACTCGCCGAGCGGCTCGTCCCCGCCGTCGCCGACAGCGGGATCGGCTTCACGGGCAAGCCGGTCCTGGAGATGCTGCGCCACGCGCGTGAGGAGCGCGACCTCTACCGGATCGTGCTGCGCGGCGAGGGCGACGGCAAGCCGCTGCAGATGTTCGTGGACGCCTGCGCGCGGGCGACGGCGGAGGAGTTCCGCTCCCGCGCGGAACGCAACGACGTGCAGCCGCGCATCGACCCCGAACTGCTCGCGCGGGTGTGGGTGGGGGAGCAGGTGGCCGTGTTGCGCTGGTGGGTGGAGCAGGAGGCTCCGTCACTGCCCGCCGAGGAGGTCGTGCGGATGCTCCTCGACCTGGCGATGCGCGGTCGGTACTGGGCCAGCGGCTTCGAGACGCCGGCCTGAGCTGGCGGGGCCGGTACCGGCCCCGCCAGTCCCCCTCCCGCCGACCGGCCCCAGCCCCAGCCGTCGTGCGTCCCGGTCCGGACGGATGGCGGCCAGCGCTATCAGCCCGCAGACCAGCATGACGGCGGCGGACAGCAGATACGCCTGGGTGTAGCCGGCGCTCCGTGAGGCGGCGGAGTCCAGGAGGCGGCCGGTCAGGTAGGGCGCGACGAGCCCCGGCGAGGTGCCGACCGCGGCGACGATGCCGAACACGGCCCCCCGCTGGAGCGGCGGGATCACGGCCGAAGTGGTCATGTAGTGCAGGGGGAAGACGATGGCGTGTCCGCCGAACGCCACGGCGAGCAGGGCGAGATGGGCTCCCCGCCCGTCCATGAACGGGAACGCGGCCATGGCCAGCGCGGCCACGATCACGGCGACGCCCTGCGGGACGCCGCTCGACCGGCGGACGGAAGAGCCGCGTCGGCGCAGCTTGTCCACGAAGACCGGTACCGAGAGCAGCAGTACGAGGCTGAACGCGGAGACCGCGCTGATGAGCGTGGCCGCCCCGCCCGGCGTCATGTCGAGCTGGGTCCGCAGGTATGCGGGTAGCCAGGCGTGGCTCACCGCCATCGCCCAGGAGGCGCCGAAGGCCCCGGCGATGCTGCCGAGCACCGTGCCGTTCAGCAGGAGCCGCCGGTAGGGCAAGCGGTCCCGGCGGTCGGGTGCGTGCGGGACTTCGGCGGCGCGCTCCCGGTCGTACGGGCCGTCGTGCCCCACCTTCCACCACACGAGGCTCCACGTCGCGCTCGTCACCGCGAGCACCGCGAACGCCGAGCGCCAGCCGAAATCGGTGATCAGCCACGTCACGACCGGCGCCGCCACCAGGGTGCCCAGTGCGGCACCGCTGATCTGCAGTGCCGAGGGCAGGCCCCGCCGGTCCGCGGGGAACCACTTGTACAGCGCGTGCATCGACATGGACGCCGCGGGCCCCTCGGCAGCCCCGAGCAGCACTCGCCCCGTGACCAGGGCCGGCACCGATGCCACGAACAGCACCGGCAGTTGGGCCACCGCCCACACCGCGGCCATCGCGAAGAGCAGGACCCGGCTGGAGATCCGCGCGGAGACGAAGCCGACGATCAGTCCCGAGAGACTGAACAGCACGGCGAAGGAACTGGATATCGCCCCGTACGTGCTGTTGCTGATGTCGAGCTCGTCCATGATCGGCACGGCCGCCAGCCCCAGCACGGACTTGTCCGCGTAGTTGACGAGCATGAACGTCACGATCAGGGCGGCGATCAGCCATGCGCGCCGCCGGTCGAACCGGGGCTGCGGTTGAGGCGGGGGCGGGGGCGGTTCGGTCATGGGGCGCTCCTGCGGCTCGGGAAGGGGTCGGCAGTGAGGCGGGAGGGGCGCGGAGGTTCCGGCTGCCCCCTGTTCCTGAAACTGAACGGACTGTACGTTAACGAGTGCCTAGTACGGAATAGGTGAGCAAGAGTGCGCCGCATGCCCGAGGGGCCCCGTCGCCTTCGGTGAGGCCTGCGGTGAGGCCCGCGTCGAGGTTTTGCCGCGCAGGTGGACCCGGGTCCCCTGATCGAGGCTCGCCTCGGCTGTGGAAACTGGCCGAATGTGGCCTTGCGGGCGAGTTCCGGGGGCCTTTTTCACGTATAGGTAAGGTTAGGCTAACCTCTCCCCGTGCTTGAAGGTGAAGAGACGGCCGCCGCCACGCGTGCCCAAGGTCATGAACTGTCCGCCACGGGCGTCACCGTGGCGTACGACGGCGTCGACGTGGTGCACGACGCCTCGATGACGCTGCGGCCGGGCGAAGTCACCGTCCTGGTGGGCCCGAACGGCAGCGGGAAGTCGACGCTGTTGCGCACGCTCGCGCGGCTGCAGCGGGCCCGCACCGCCGCGCTCGTCATCGACGGCGGGACCGACGGCCTCGCCATGGGCCCCCGCGAGTTCTCCCGGCACGTCGCCCTGCTCACCCAAGGGCGCCCCACCCCCAGCGGCCTGACCGTGCGCGACGTCGTCGAGTTCGGCCGCTATCCGCACCGGGGCCGCTGGGGCAAGGCCGACCCGGGCGGCCGGGCGGCAGTGGACCGCGCGCTCGCCCTGACCGGCGTCACGGAGCTCGCCGAACGCGGCGCCGAGCACCTGTCCGGCGGCCAGCTCCAGCGCGTCTGGCTCGCCGGCTGCCTCGCCCAGGAAACGGGCGTACTCCTGCTCGACGAGCCGACGAACCACCTCGACCTGCGCTACCAGGTCGAACTCCTCGACCTCATGCGGGACCTGGCGGACGACCACGGCATCGCCGTCGGCGCCGTCCTGCACGACCTCGACCAGGCCGCGGCCATTGCCGACCGGATCCTCCTCCTGGACCAGGGCCGGGTCGTCGCGGACGGCGACCCCCACGACGTACTGACACCGGAGCGGCTGACCGACACGTACGGCATCCGTATCGAAGTCGACGCCGACCCCCTCACCGGCCGCCTGCGCACCCGCGCCCTCGGCCGTCACCACTCGCGAAGCGAAAGGCTCAGCACCACCTCATGAGACGCCTCCTGTGCACCGCGGCGGCGGCCACCGCCGCGGCCCTCGCCCTGACCGCCTGCGGAACCACCGAGCCCGCCGCCGACGACGCCGAGAAGAACGGCGAGTCCTTCACCCTCACCGACGGCACCGGCACGAAGGTGAAGCTGGACGGGCCCGCCGAGAAGGTCGTCGGCACCGAGTGGAACGCCGTCGAGAGCCTGCTGTCGCTCGGCGTCGAACCGGCCGGCGTCGCCGACGTCAAGGGCTACAAGACCTGGGACACCGCCGTCCCGCTGACCAACGACCCCAAGGACGTCGGCACCCGCGGCGAGCCGAGCATGGACGCCATCGCGTCCATCAAGCCCGACCTCATCATCGCGACGACCGACCTGCCCGCCGCCGCGGTCAAGCAACTGCGCAGGATCGCCCCGGTCCTGAACCTGCGCCCGGCCGACGCCGCCGACCCCATCGGGCAGATGAACGAGAACCTGGACCTCCTCGCCAAGGCCACGGGCACCACCGAGCGGTCCGCCAAGCTCAAGAAGGACTTCGAGGCGAAGCTCGCCGAGGGCAGGAAGGCGCTCGCCGACGCCGGTCGCGGCGGCGCGAAGTACGCCTTCGCCGACGGCTACGTCACCGGCAACCAGACCTCGATCCGCCCGTACACCGACGGCTCGCTGCTCGGTGCCGTCAACGAGAAGCTCGGCCTGAAGAACGACTGGGCGGTCAAGGGCGACAAGGCGTACGGCCTCGGCGCCACCGATGTCGAGGGCCTCACCAAGCTCGACGAGGACGTGCAGTTCGCCTACATCGGCAACGACGGCGACAAGGGCAGCAACCCGTTCGCGGGCGCCCTGAAGAAGGACAAGGTGTGGACGTCGCTGCCGTTCGTGAAGAAGGGCAACGTGCACCGGCTGCCCGACGGCATCTGGATGTTCGGCGGCCCCGGTTCGATGAACCAGTACGTCGACTCCGTCGTGAAGGCCCTGAAGAAGTAGGGCCCTGAAGAAGTAGGGCCCCTGAAGAAGTAGAGCTCTGAACAAGCAAGGCTCCGAAGCAGCAGGGCTCTGAACAAGTAAGGCGCTGAAGAAGCAACACCATGGCCGTCACCGCAACCACCCCCGCCACCCGCCCGTCGACAGCCGCGTCCCGAACGGGTGCGGCCGCGGTGACGGCCGCACTGGTCCTCCTCGTCGCCGCCCTCGCGGTCGTCGACCTCACCCAGGGCACGGCCGCCGTCGGCCCGCCCGAGGCGTGGAAGGCGCTCACCGGCCGCGCCGACACCGCCGACGCGTCCGTCGTCATCGCCTCCCGGCTGCCGCGGATGACCGCGGGGCTGCTCGTCGGCGCCGTACTCGGCATGGCGGGCGCCGCCCTCCAGGCAGTCAGCCGCAACGTCCTCGCCTCGCCCGACACCCTCGCCGTCAACGCGGGCTCCTACCTCGCCCTCGGCCTGGCCGCCGCCACCGGCATCTCGCTGCCGCTCCTCGCCTCCTCCGGCATCGCGTTCGCGGGCGGCCTCGCGGCCGCGGCCGTCGTCCTCGGCCTGTCCGGCCTCGGCGCGGGCACGGTCCGCCTCGTCCTCGCCGGCAGCGCCCTGACCTCCGGCCTCACCGCCGTCACCGAGGGCCTGCTCCTGCTGTTCCCCCAGCAGACCGAGGGCCTCTACCAGTGGAACCAGGGCAGCATCGCGCAGAACGGCTTCGACGGCGTACTGCAGATGGCACCCATCGCCGTCGTCGGCCTCGTCGGCCTTGTCCTCCTCGCCCGCAGGGTCGATGCCCTGGCGCTCGGCGACGACGCGGCCCGCGGTGTCGGCGTGCCCGTCCGCGCCACCCGCGTCACCGCCGTCGTCCTCGCCGCCCTCCTCTCCACCGCGGCCGTCACCCTCGCCGGTCCCATCGGCTTCGTGGGCCTGTGCGCCCCCGCCCTCGTACGCCCGCTCGCCCGCAGGTTCCGCGCCTTCACCCGGTCACGCGCCCGGCTGCCCTTCGCGGGACTCACCGGCGCGGCCCTGGTGCTCGGCTCCGACGTGCTGCTGCGCGCCGTCGTGCCGTCGGACGTGGCGGTCGCCGTGCCGACGGGTGTCGTCACCAGCCTGGTCGGCGCCGTCTTCCTGATCGTCATGGCCGCCCGGGTCCGGGACACGGCGGGCGCGGCCCCGGCCGACCGGCTGCGCATCCGCAGCAGGACCGTCTTCGTCGTCACGACGGCCGTCCTGGTGACCGTGCTGATCGGCCTGACGATCGCCGCCGTACTCATCGGGGACAGCAAGCTGCTCCTCGGCGACGTCGTCAACTGGGCGCAGGGGAGAGCGGGCCAGAGCGTCGGCTTCGTGCTCGACACCCGGATGCCCCGCGTCCTCGCCGCCCTCCTCGCGGGCGCCGCCCTCGCCCTGGCGGGCACCCTCACCCAGGCCGTGACACGCAACCCCCTCGCCGAACCGGGCGTCCTCGGTGTGACCAACGCCGCCGCGGTGGGCGCCGTCCTGCTCGTGACGACCGTGCCGACCGCCGGGTCGTGGAGCATCGCCGCGGGCGCGTTCGCGGGCGCCGCGGTCGGCTCGGTCCTCGTCTTCGGGCTCGCGGCGCGGGGCGGGTTCCGGCAGAACAGGCTCGTCCTCGTCGGCTTCGGCGTCGCCACCGGATCGGCCGCGATCATCAGCATGCTGATCATCCTCACCGACCCGTTCAACGCGACGAAGGCACTCACCTGGCTCGCGGGTTCGACCTACGGGCGGACCCTGCCCGACGTGGTGCCCCTCGCGCTCGTCCTCGCCGCGGGCCTGGCCGTCGCGGTCGCCAGGCGCACCGAACTCGACCTCGTCTCGCTCGACGAGGACACCCCGAAACTGCTCGGCCTGAACCTGAGCCGCGGCCGCCTCGGCTTCCTCGTCCTCAGCGTCCTGCTGAGCGCCACCGCCGTCGCGGCCGCCGGCACGATCGGCTTCGTCGGGCTCGTCGCACCGCACGCGGCCCGCGCCCTCGTGGGCAGGCGGCACGTGCGGGTCGTGCCGGTCGCCGTACTCCTCGGCGCCGTCCTCGTGTGCGCCGCGGACCTGGTGGGCCGCACGGTGATCGCACCGGCGCAGCTCGGCGCCGGACTCATGACGGCGGTGATCGGCACGCCGTACTTCCTGTACCTGCTCGTACGCAGCCGTCGGTAGCCGTCGGTAGCCATCGGTAGTCGCCGGAAGGGCGCGCGTAGACTGTGGGGTCGTCGGCGCGGCGCTGCGCCTCAATCACCGCACGCCGCCCGGTATCACCGCACGCCGCCCGGTACCGCCGGGCGTGCCCGAGCACGACAGGTTCCGCCTCTCTTGTCATCCCCCGCACCGTCCCCGGCCGCGCGGCTGCGCGGCCTGCGTCCCGACTGGCTGTCCGACCCGAAGGTCTGGCGCACCGAGATCCTGGGCGGCCTGGTCGTCGCGCTCGCGCTGATCCCCGAGGCGATCTCGTTCTCGATCATCGCCGGTGTCGACCCCGCGATCGGCCTGTTCGCGTCCTTCACCATGGCCGTGACCATTTCGGTCGTCGGCGGACGCCGCGCCATGATCTCCGCGGCGACCGGTGCGGTCGCCCTGGTCATCGCCCCGCTCAACCGCGAGCACGGCCTGGGCTACCTGGTCGCCGCGGTGATCCTCGCCGGTGTCTTCCAGATCGTCCTCGGCGCGCTCGGCGTCGCCAAGCTGATGCGTTTCGTACCGCGCAGCGTGATGGTCGGCTTCGTCAACGCCCTCGCCATCCTGGTCTTCATGGCCCAGGTCCCCGAGATGCACGACGTGCCCTGGCCCGTCTACCCGCTGATCGTCGCGGGCCTCGCGCTCATGGTGTTCTTCCCGAAGATCACGAAGGTGGTCCCGGCGCCGCTCGTCTCCATCGTCGTCCTCACCGCCGTCACGGTCGGCGCCGCCATCGCCGTGCCGACCGTGGGCGACAAGGGTGACCTGCCGTCCTCGCTGCCCGTGCCGGGCCTGCCCGACGTGCCGTTCACGCTCCACACGCTCACCACCGTCGCCCCCTACGCGCTCGCGATGGCCCTGGTCGGCCTGATGGAGTCCCTGATGACGGCGAAGCTCGTCGACGACATCACCGACACCCGCTCCTCCAAGACCCGCGAGTCCATCGGGCAGGGCATCGCCAACATCGTCACCGGTTTCTTCGGCGGCATGGGCGGCTGCGCGATGATCGGCCAGACGATGATCAACGTACGGGTGTCAGGCGCCCGCACCCGCCTCTCCACGTTCCTGGCGGGCGCCTTCCTGATGGTGCTCTGCATCGTCTTCGGCCCGGTCGTCTCCGACATCCCGATGGCGGCCCTGGTCGCTGTGATGGTGATGGTGTGCTTCGCGACCTTCGACTGGCACTCCATCGCCCCGAAGACCCTGAAGCGGCTGCCCGCGGGGGAGACGATCGTCATGGTCGTCACCGTCGCGGTCGTCGTCGCCACGCACAACCTCGCCATCGGCGTGGTCGTCGGCACCCTCACCGCCACGGTCGCCTTCGCCCGGCGCGTCGCCCACCACGCCGACGTCACGGCGGTCGTCGACCCCGAAGGCACCCAGGTCGTCTACGCGGTCACCGGCGAACTCTTCTTCGCCTCCGCCAACGACCTGGTCACCCGGTTCGACTACGCCGCCGACCCCGACAAGGTCGTCATAGACCTCACCTCCGCGCACATCTGGGACGCGTCGTCGGTCGCCGCCCTGGACGCGATCACCGGCAAGTACGCACAGCGCGGCAAGCAGGTCGAGATCATCGGCCTGAACGAGCACAGCGCCGCGCTGCACGACACCCTCAGCGGAGAGCTGACGTCCTGATCAGGCACCGGCCGCGTCGCGCCTGGTGAAGCGGTGCCACCAGTGCCGCCGCCGCGGATGGACCGCTCGCCCGAGGCGGCGGCCAAGGAGCAGATAGCCGAGCAGCGCCCCGAAGGTGTTGAGGATGACATCGTCGATGTCGAAGGTGCGCCCGGTCACGAACGCGCCCTGCGCCAGCTCGACGAGGACCATGACCACCGCCGTGGCGAGCCCCACCCGGATCAGCCCCCGGGTACGGGGCAGCACCACGGGCAGCAGGAGCCCGAACGGCACGCCGAGCAGGACGTTCCCGCCGAGCTGCTTGACGGTGTCACGGAAGGCGGGCTCCGAGAGGTACGCGTCGATGGAGTCGCCCGGCGTGAAGTTGCTGTGGGTCAGCGCCTCGGAGGCCGCCGACGGCTCCAGCGTCAGCCGGGCGAGCACCACGGCGAAGGCGACCATGGCCGCGAAGGCCGCAAGCATCGTCACCGCCCGGGCGAGCGGCGACAGGCGCGGCGCCCGGCCGGGCGCGGCCCGCTCGACCCGCTCGCCGACTTTCCTGTCACGACCCGCCCGTGCCGTTCGCGTCGGTCGCGTCGGTCGCGTCATGCGTGCCGTCCGAGCCATGCGTGCCATGCGTGCCTCCAGGAAGCGCCGTGTCCGCGGCTGTGTGTCAGGTCGGTTCGGTACGGCCGAACAGACCCGCGTGCCCCGGCGGGAGCTGCGTCAGGATCCGGCGCAGCAGCGCGTCGTCCGCCGCCCGCGCGAGCGTGCCGAGCACGGCGGTCACGGCGCGGCGCGCCCCGGCCGCGTCGTCACCGGTCCGCGCGGCCACCGCGTCGACGAACTCCACGGGGGTCAGCGGCTCGCTGGCGGGCTCCGCCTCGGCAAGCACCTGCCCGCACTGTTCGGGCAGCAGCCTGGCGAGGTCGGTGCGGTCGTCCCCCACCAGATGGGCACCCAGGATGGCCAGGACGTTCTCCATGGCACCCGCCGCCTGCTGACGACTGGCGAAGTCTCCTCGCGCCCGCACCTGGTCCAGCAGTACTTCCAAGGATGTGCCCATGCCGACTCCGTGCGTCTCGGGTCCGGTTCTTGCTCCGGTTACCCGAGCCGGGCCACCTGATGCCTGCGGCCCGCGCCGGAACCTCACCGCACGGCGGCCCGCGCCCGGTCCATCTCCACCGTGAACTGCGCCCCGGCGAGCAGCGCCAGGTTGGACACCCACAGCCAGACGAGGAAGACGACGATGCCCGCGAGGGAGCCGTACAGCTTGCCGTAGGTACCGATCTCGGCGGCGTACAGCGTGAACAGTCCCGAGGAGAGCAGCCAGAGCAGCGCGCCGAGGACCCCGCCGGGCAGGATGTGGCGCCAGCCGCGGGCCTCGGGCGGCGCGTTGCGGAAGAGGACGAGCACGAGCAGCGCCACCAGGCAGACCAGCGCGGGCCACCGCAGGACGGCCCAGGCCGTCTGCCCCGCGTCACCGAAGCCGATGCGCCGTCCCACGTTCTCGGCGAGGGAGCCGCTGAGCACGAGGAGCAGCGCGCTCGCGGCGAGCAGGGCGAGCAGCGTCAGCGCGGTCATGAGCACGCGGTGCGCCTTGCGCCAGGCGGGCCGTTCGTCGGCGACCCCGTGCATCGCGTGCAGCGCCCGCCGGAACACGGCCGCGTAACTGGACGCGGACCACAGCGCGCTGACCCCGCCGGCGATCACCACCGTGAGAGCCGCGGAGCGCGCGTCCGCCATGTCGCTGAGCGCGGAGTGCAGGGAGCGGCCCGATTCCGCGGGCGCCCAGTCCGTGACCTCGGCGATGAGCGCCTGGGTGGTGGAGGGGCTGACCAGGCTGATGAGGCTGACGGTGACGAGGAGCGCGGGGAGCAGGGCGAGGATCGCGTAGTACGTCAGGGCCGCCGCCCAGTCCGACACGTCGTCGTTCCACATCGCCACGGGGGTGCGGCGCAGAGCGGTACGCCGCAGGGCCCAGGTCGAGGGCGCGGCGGTGGCCTCGGTCGTACGGGGGGAGCGTGCCCCGCGACCGTGCGGGAGCTTGACGGGTGCTCCGTGCGCGGCGGGCGGTGGACTGTCCATGCGGGCTGCTCCTTCGTGCAGGTCGGCGGCGAGAGTGCCGCCTCTTGTTCCTCTGTCCGTGTTCCGCTGTTCGGACACGCGGCACGGGGCGGTGTGACGCGGACAGGGGAGCGGGGGCAGCCTTCCCGGCGCTCCGGAGGCCGACCTCCTGGGCCGGGGACGACAGAAGCCCCGGACTCCCGTGTATGGAGTCCAGGGCTTCTCTGGAGCGCTGGGCAGGCCTTGCACCTGCATTTCCCCGCAGGAAGCGGGGCGTCTTTCCTTGGACGACCAACGCCGGTCCCCCGACCGGAAGTCCGGCGCGAGGTGGCAAGAATGATCTTATCCCACCGCGGCCTGTGCTCCGAACCGACGGCCTCACCGCCGCGTCACGGCGCGCCGCGGGCCGGGGTGAGCCGGTCCGCGGC